>CAYPWN010000020.1:0-21188 GCA_964414525.1 uncultured Candidatus Poseidoniales archaeon
TACTACCATCATGTACTATTCTCAAGTCATCACTTGCACCAACATATATACTTTTGCTATCACTTGAATTTTTTATATCACCTGCAAAAGTAGCGTTGCCATCATTTTCAATCTTAAATGCATCTACTTTACTTGAACCACTTGTTCCACCAACTTTAAAAATAAACCCATCAGTTATCTCATCAAATACAATAGCACCTTCCGATTCACTACCATCGTCAAATTTTATTTGTCTTGTGCCACTACCATTAATATTAATACTATCTGTAAATTTGGCTTCTGCTGAGAAAGTTTTAGCACCACTAAACGTCTGTGTCCCTGAAAGATGAGCAGTATCAGCATCAAGATAAGCTGAGGCAATAGCAGTCCCTTGCCATACACCTGTACCTATTGTACCTACTGTTGCAAGATTAGCCGCAGAGGTAATAGATGCTTGAGTACCTCCAGTTACAGTAGCTGCAGTACCACTTGTATTACCAGTGACATTGCCAGTAATATTTCCTACAAAAGTACCTGTGATAGTTCCACCATTAGTAACATTTTGGCTGCCAAGATTAATAGCACCAGTCATAGTCCCACCTGCTAATGGTAAATAGTTTTCTGTATCTGTAGCCCAACTAAAAGTGCCATCTCCATCTGAAGTTAATACTTGACCGCTTGATCCGTCTCCAGTTACACTAAGCTCATCAGCTCCAATAGTTCCATGACCAACAGACGCTGATTGTCCCATTAGTAATAAATATAGATCTGCACCACTTGGAGGTGCTTCAGTAAATGTTATTGTAGATCCGCTTATTGTATACGCGCTTCCAGACATCTGAACCACACCATCAATCATGCAGAGTACATTCGCAGTGCTTGGAGTTACATCAACTCCACCTACTTGCATATTGAATGCAGTTGTACTCCCGTTGAAAGAAGATCCGAAATCGTCAATTTCGATAAAACTTCCAGCGTTAGTTGGCGAATGTCCGAGATAAGCCATTAGTTACCCTCCAATGCTTCTAATCTCGCTGTTAATTCTTGGATAGATTTCAACATTAAACAAAATACATCTTGATAATTCATTCCTAAATAGCCATCTTCATTTTCAAAAACTGCTGAAGGCAATACTTTTTGAACTTCGTTTGCCGATAAGCCTGTTAATAAAACATCTTCTTTGTCTATAGGATTATAAGTTCCAATTTTTGTAAGTGTATTTATTTTATCAGTAGCATTTTCAAACATAGTCCAATTTGTTTTTAATCTCTCATCTGAAGAAACTGCTGACCAACTTGTTGCTGAATTATTTAATTGTACTCCATTGCTTTCTGCCATCATTTTCAAGATAGAAGATGCACCTGTTGTCCTAACTTGATTTGTTGCATCTTTTGAAAATGACATAGTAGAGCCATCACTATCTATTTCTACTGTACCACCATCTCCTACAACATTAAAATTTCCTGAATTTGTGTGCATATAAATATGACCTGATGCCTCTTCATTAACAAAATGCCAACCACCATCATCTTGCCATTGTATATATGCTTTATTTGTTGTGCCTTCTTTCCATCTAATTAATGGTTGAGTTGAACCTTGCAAGTGCAGTTTCTCATTGCTATCGTGAGCAAGAGTAAGTAGTCCATACATTATTATGTCTCCGTCATTCCAAGCCATTGGAGTATGCCATCCGTCATCATTTGTATTTGGAGTTTTCCAAGTAACAGCCTTTCTTGTAAGTATCTCATCTCCTGAACCTGCAAAGCTACCATTATCGTTTTCACTTGGGTCGTAACCTAAAGATATTGTTTTGTTGCCACCTTTATCTCCACCAAATTGAATAACTTTGTAAGTACTTGCATCATATCCAAAGCCTGTTTCGTGGACAACTTCGTGATTCGTTGTGTTTATATCTCCACCAAAAAAAGCATTTCCATTACCTCTGCTAAATTTTAAAATAGCACTTTTTTCATTTGACTCAATAACAAGTTCATTATCAGAACCATTTTGGTATATATCAAAATAATCATTAGCTCCAGTTGCGTGTTCCGACATTCTAATTTTACCACTATTAGCTTGTTGAGCAGATGCACTATTTAGCAT
This sequence comes from uncultured Candidatus Poseidoniales archaeon, assembly GCA_964414525.1. Lineage (GTDB taxonomy): Archaea > Thermoplasmatota > Poseidoniia > Poseidoniales > Thalassarchaeaceae > UBA36. Next base: position 2,083 of record CAYPWN010000020.1, read on the forward strand.
TATAGTAGGATTGGCTTTATTTACATTTATATCACCTGCAAAAGTAGCGTTTTGTGATGAATCTAAAGTAAGAACTGTACCTAATGATTGAGCCGAGCCTGTCCTAAGGGTTAGACTTCTAGCTCCAATCATCAAATCTCTATATCTTCCCGTACTACCCTCTCCACCATAGCAATCTATATAAGAATTATCGCTGTTTGCTTGAATATATACCCTGCTACCTGCGTCATTGTCGCCACCAACTCTAATACCTGAATTTGTTGTGTTACCACCATTTCCTAAAACCAAAACAGGAGATGACTTATTAATTTGAACATCCCCTGCAAACGTAGCTGATTGGTCACCACCAAATATTAAGGCTTGTGTTCCTCCACTTGCAAAAGCAAGTTGATTGTCAGCTGGACTATACATTCCTGAATCTGCATTGTTTGAGAATGAATGTGAAGGCGAACCTGCTGACCCATTAGCAACTAAAGCAGAACCTGCAAACGTAACGTTTGAGTCAGTCCCTATTACAAGTGCATCATCTCCACTACTATAATTTGCAGATAAATGCAAAGGATGTGCAGATGTAGTCCTTAATGCTGTAAATGAACCACCACTATATAAATAAGATTGACTACCACCACTCTCACTAACCAAGACTTGCCCTGCTCTTATCTGTACTGAATTGCTTAAAAAATCTGTATTTCCAAGAGTACCTACTGAGGTAATCCCTGTCTGAGCTGCACTTAAAACAAAATCTAAAGTGTTATCCGAGTCTTCATAAGTAACAGCTATTCCAGTTTCAGTATTTGACCCTACCATTGCGCCAACTGTATCTGCTATTGTCTCGGCTAAAGTAACTCCTCCAATTGTAAGCGCGTCGGTTTCGAGAGTGCCATCCACATCGACATCTCCAGATATATCGAGACTTGCAGCATCAACCTCTCCAGAAAAACTTGCAGTACCTCCGACTGTTAGCTTTTCAGATCCTGAAACTGCAGTTCCTACACCAAGCGTACCTACCTGGAATCCAGTTCCATCATCATCTAGTTGATTAGGTGTAATTGCATCGTTTGCGATATCTGCAGTAGAAATAGATGCATCTTGGATCTCTGTAGCGGTAATTACTCCCGATCCAACCTTCATCGCAACTTTTGCGGGTTCATTCCCAAAATAGGGCATTAGGTAATCTCCATAAGTGATAGCGCACAGTCCATAGAACTTGATGCACTAGCATAAGCTTTTAATATGTCACTAGCCTCCATTACGATTTTGTTCCCACTCATAACCTCTAAACTACTTCCTGCGGGAACAGGGGCATTTTTTAATAAAGTAATATTATCTCCATCATTGTTTTCTAACTTAACAGTAGCTGTTATAGCAGCAGAAGATGCAGATGTATTAGCAAGTGTCAAACCTACAATAACTGCAGTAGTTGAACTTGGAACAGTATATACTGTAGTTGGACTACCAGCAGAAGCTGACACATTCAATTTTGTCTTTACTTTAAAGGTATTTGCCATATTTTATCCTTTTCTCACCCAAGCGCAATCGCAAGGGCAACTGTGTCTGCTTGAACTTCTGCAGCTAATGTTGTGCTATCTTTAATCTCCTGAATGTTCCCTGATGAATCTTCAAAAAAAAGCTTTTTATCAACAGTATTAATAGCCAATTCGCCAGCAGCTAAATCATCTGCGTCTGGAGATCCTGACCCATTAGTTTTTCTCTTTAAAAGAACAGTGTTAGCCATTAATATGCTCCACCATCTATAGTTGCATTATCAACGCTTGCACAACTAATTCCAGCTAAAGCATATCCATTATCAGTCGCTACTGTACTTGTAGGTTCTGTACCTGCTTCTTTAAAGAATGTCCAAACATTATTACTTTGCTCGTTGTATATCCCTTTGTACTTAGTTCCACTATCAACATATTTTGCATAGATACCAACATCAGCACTATTGCCACTATTTGTTTGAGCAAGTTTTATATTAACATCCCCAATAGCCACATTGCTACTTGTTGTAGTTGTAGTTGTTCCATTTACTGTAAGATTTCCTGCGATAGTAACATTGTCTGGAAGACCAATCGTTACTTTATTGGTTCCTGTTGCAGTTACAATTTCATTAGCAGTTCCTTCGATTGTAAAAGTAGCACCAAGAGCCATTGCTTGTCCACTTCCAGAATCTGCGGCAAATGTAGTGCTTGAATTAGCAAGCTTTGCATTTGCAATTGAGCCAGCCAAATGAACATTGTCTACAGCCCCATCAGCAATTTCAGCACTATCGACTGCATCATCAGCCATTTTAGCATTAGTTATTGCATTATTAGCAATCGTCAAAGCACCAGCTGCATTGATCGTCGCATCTCCACCTAGTGCCTGATTATCCCAACTATTAGTACCATCATAAAGCATTAAGTGACCAGCTTGAGGGCTAGTAATTACTGTATCAGTAAGCTCAGAAAGAGCATCATAGTCATCTACTTTATCGTCAACATATGCTTTTATACTTTGTTGAGTTGCAAGTTTAAGTGCACTATTACTCGCCATATTGTCTTCGTCGAGAATAGGTGCTCCAACCCAGTTCGGAGTTGAAGAATCAGAAGCGATCCAAAGTCTTGAATCACCAGTATTGTAAAGAGGCTCACCAGCGGCATGTCCACTATTTCCAGGGACACCAGATGAATTCCTCTTGAATTGAATAGTATTAGCCATTAGTATGTGCCTCCATCTATTGTTTTGTTAGTTAATGTAGAGGTGCCATTATTTGATGTTATATCAGTCGCTGCGCTACCTCCTACTGTTTTATTGTCTAATTGATTAATTTCTGTAGCAGAAGCCGTAACAAGCGTATCCTGGAGCTTTAAGCCTTTATCGGAGCCATTATGTGTCGAAACGTTAATATTGTCTGTACCGAGCTCTACGGCAGCCTCAGTGCCATCTCCATCTAGGAGTGCAGTCTCTGAGCTACTTAAACCCCCATCTACATGGGTAAGTTGTTTAAAAGTTGATGAAATTGTTTGTCCTACTAAAGTTGTTGCCATAATTACCTCACACTATTGCATATGGTGCTTTATCCATGACTCTACGCATGCCACCAAATCTATTTTTCTGGTATGTAAATACCAATCTTTTAAATTCGTTCATATGAAAGTTACGTTTTTCATAATTCATTTCATTTTCCGCAAATTTTGCTTTTAGATATTCAACAGAAGCCAAGCAAAGCTCTTCAGCCAGATCTATAGTGTCTGTTTCATCGTCAGGAATTGTAGGCAATGCTGAATATTCAAGCATTAATCCATTCGTCACTGCAGCCGATGGGCTTTTATAAACGCTAGTTGTTTTATCTTTTTCTATTAAAGCAATATTTGAACCGCGTAAATAATATTTAAAATCTATAGCCATTACGTCAAATCCTTATCTACGTTTTCTGTTTCAAGAACGCGGTCTATTTTCACATACTCAGCTTCATCTGTATCATAGATCATTACATCTTTCAAGGAAATAAAATTAGCTGGGAATGAATAGTATCGCTGATCTTTAACTATATTAGCCTTAGATGCGACTACATTATCTTCAATCATCATATTTATTTCTCTCATAGCATCTTTTAAATAAGCTATTGAGTATCCTTGGTTAGTTGACCCCGCTCTTTCCATTAATTCTTTAAGCGTCATTATGTACCCCACTGAAATTCAAGTTGATCCCACATTCTATTTTCTCCTTCTGCCCACAATAAGTAAGCAAAATGAGCCCAAGTCAATTCAGCAGGAGTTGTGGTAGTCGTATAGCTTGTACTCGGATTTGTAGCCGCTGTAGTATAAGACGTACCTGGCTCTACTTCTGCTGTAGTGGTCCAAGAAGTATTAGGAGTTGTATTTGTATTATTCCAACTCATATTAGTCTATAACCGCATATTCCACAGCTATTGTCTCAGATCCAGAAGAAATAAGCCCAAATCCCATTCCACTTCCTAGATCGGGAACCTTTGGTAAAGCAATTGCTCCACCTGGACTTATCCTACAAAATTCTTTAAAGTTTCCATCTGAATATTCTAATTTTACAATTAGATCAATACTTGAAGTTGAAGCGTCTCCTAAAGTAGTTGCATTTCCTCCCCATTGATATCCAGTATGTTTAATGAATAACATATCACATGCATCATTAGCTGCAATTACTAATTCAGATCCACCAGAAACAGGACAATTGCCATAAGCAACTGCTCCTGCAGTAAATCCTGTTACAGATATATCTGCTGATCCCGTTACGACAGAATCACTACCGCCTAATGTTTTATTTATATCACCCTCTATAACATCTTGAGCAGCATATTTACCACTTACTGCAGCAATTGTTCTTACTGGTGTTACGCTAACTGCGTACTCTACTCTGTTCGCCATCTTGTTGTCTCCTTATCATGAATGGCTCAAATCCCTTCTCGAATTGCTCTCTGACCATCGCGTATTGTTTTTCATACCATTGATATTGAATTTGTTCTTTTTGCATCTTAGCATTGAACTCGGCTATATAAGTTTGAGCTCTAGCTTGGTAATCTTGTAATTGAGACCCAAACCTTTGTAACTCAACCTGATTTTTTGCAGCATCATGCTGTAACTTAGCTCCCAATTCAGCTGCTTCAGCTTGCGTCAAGGAAGTCTGCCTTGAAATATCTGCTGAATACTTTTGAATGGTAGAACCAACTTTAGCTTGATACTCGTTTAAATTTTCTTGTAAATCTGCCTGCCATTTAGCAAACTTGTAATTTAAGTTCTCTAAAGTCCACTCTTGAACGACAGCATTTAACTGTGCTTGATACTGCTGGACTTGAGTACCATATCTTTGCAATTGAGAATTATACTCACTTGCTTCTTTTTCAAGTCCCTTTGCTTTATTTTGTAGATCTACATTCGTTGAAAGACTCATCTCCTGTATTCTTCTTTGTATATCTTTTTCAAATTCATTGATAGACTTCTGAAATTGAACCTGGTATTCAGCATTCTCTTTATTGAAAGTATTCAAACTATCTTGAATTTTAGCACTGAATTCAGTCACCTTTTGTTGTTCTTCAGACAACTTAGACTGAGCGAGTTCAATATCTTCATCTGTTTCGATCAATGAAGTTATCTTTGTAAAATTTATCTCCTTCATTACTGGAGGAGTGTAAGTAGGAGCAGCTGTACTAAAGGTTGCGGACTGAGCTCCATAAGATCCTTGTAATGCTGCATCTGTATAAATAAAAGAAGGGGCTCCAGGAGGAGTTGGAATAGCATCTATTGCACTATTCGAAGAAGAGAGATCTAATGCATCAATTGATGGGTCGGCTATCGAGACATACTCGGGTAAAGATACGTCGCCAACAGCAGTCACTGCCGTCATCCCGTCATTTGCGACTCCAAAAGACAACGTAGGTTGAGGAGGTGTAGAAGGTAAAGAGAGAACCAAGCCCGACAGACCCGTGTAGCCGACCATCCTTTCTTGTAAAGCTTTCATAGCAGCATAATTAACAACTATAGGTATTAGGCTAGTTGGAAAATTACTAATTGTACTCGCACTTAAATTTACCAGGGTTGTATAGTCAACAGCGCTATAAGTAAAATTTCCAGATGGTAAAATATATAATTTTTGATCTAAAACATAATATTGAGGATAATCTGCTGTTGCTTTTTGCAATGAAGTTGCCTCAGCAGCTGCAAATCTTTTATCTGGAGGTATTTCCGTTGCAGCTTTACTGCCTTTTGCAACGCTCAATATGTGTTGTCTTTCGGTTACAGTTGCGCCACTGCTTGAACCAGAAAGTTCTTGTGAAAACAAATGCCCAGACTCAGGATCAATAGATAAAAGCCTATCAATAACAACTCTTATTCCATCATTGACCCATTGTAATTCATTCGTAGAAGTTCCTGCTAATGCTCGAACTTGTGTTTGTAAACTTGCCATATTATTTCCCTTTGATTAGTGGAGGAACATGTAAAAACAGAGGTTCCTCCTTAAGAATCATTATTTCCAGATAGCGTGTGCTTCAGGCATAACTATTTCCATACCGCCTTCGGTCTGGATTAAGTCAATGCGTCTATCAACACCCGTGTTCTCTAGACTTTGAACGCCAACATAAACCGCTGTATCGCGATTAACGCCGTTACCGACCAATGGTCGCCAAGCGACATGTTTCAAGTTGACAGCCAAAATTCTAACTGGAGAACCATCTAAATGAATATTGCGAACAACGTTCATATCACCATATGGAGTTGTGATAGTTGTAACTGGAATTCCAAATAAGGATTTCTTACCAGAAACTGCGAAATCAAATCGGTATTGATCACTGATTGATATATCGTTCTTCTGGAATCCACCTAATTTGTGTAGCCAGTTATAAGTAGCAGTATCACACATGAACATAGTAGCTGCAGAGCTATTATATCGTGGATCCATGAAGTCGCTCATATTATCCAAGAAATCATCTGATGTGGTACCAGATGCGCCAAGGTTAATAGAGAATAAGTTTCCACTAGATAATACATAGTCTACAATACCAGCTGTGTATCGAACACCATCAGCATCCTTCTGTTTAGAAGAAAAAAGAATATCTGTTTCGATATCCCATTTGTGTTCAATAAGCTTGTTCTTCCAAACGCGTGCCCATTCGTCGCGAGCTAATTTTAACTCGGTTGCGCGAGCAGTGTTTGTCATCTGCATGGTTGTTTTCCAGATTTGAGTATAACCCACTACATCTTTGTAAGGTGTATCTTTGTAGGTATCTGGGAAACTAGAACCTTCAGCATGTGCAGAACCAACAACGTAGCACTTATCTTTTTCTTTGTAAGTTGTTAAATCAACTCCATCAAAAGTAGTGCCAGTATGTTCGTATACTCCATTAGCCAATGAAAAAAGATTATGCGCAGAAACTGCAGTTGCAGAAATTCCACGAACAACTTTACATTTAGCATAAACTGCCTGTGCGTCAGCTCCAGTAGCAGGAGATCCAATCGCTGTAATCTTAACCATGAGATAATCATCGGTATAAGTTGCAGGGACTGTTTCGTCCTGACCTGAACCAGCATTAGCTGTTGTGATTAAACGAACTGGAATCTTAACCATCTGATTTACGAGAAAAAAGATAGGTTTTGTTCCAGATGCGCCAACTGCTGTACCAGTTTGTCCTAGAACATTCTGTACATTACCAGCAGATAAATAGTCAGTTTCAAACTTGACATTCATCTCGTCATCCAATTGCAAATCTGTGCCTGCAAAAGAATAATTGACGTATTCGTTGTCATTGTCGCCAGAGCCAATGACTCCGCCGTCAAGATCCATAGCTACAGCATAAGCATAACGCTTGTGCCACATATGGCGTTGTTCCAAAGTCTTAAACTCTGGATCTGTTGTTGCTTTTTTAGCAACTTTGCTCAAAACTCTAAAAAATGGAGTTTGGTCTGGAGCTAATTCCGATACACGATCAGAAAAGTCATACCGTCTCCTTAGATCACCAGTATTAAAACCAGATTCGACCTGAGCCTGAGCATGTGTTGATAACTTTAAAGGATTATCAGCCATGAGGTTTGCCTCACTTTCGTTTTAATTGAACGGAGGCACTATTTTTATTCCATTAATTAAATAAGCCATCCAAACCAGAATCCACATCCTTCAGAGCATCGAAGACTTCATCTTCGTGTTTTCTCTCTGTTTTCACTGTATTCTTGTTTGATACGCTTGCTGGAATACTCCTTACGGATTTCATCTGCTTTAGCATGTCCTCTTTTGCGCCCTTAACAACCTTCTGGTCCCTCTCACCACGATTTTTCAAATAATAAATATCATCAAGTGTTGTTTGGTGCTCATTAGCCCAAGACATCATATCCGAATATTCGTCATCTGAAATTCCGTTCTTTTCTTTAAACTCTCTTGCCTCGCGCGATCTTTGTTCCTTCAGGGTTTCATCCCTTCTTTGAACTCGGTCCTGTTCAAGCTGATTATTAACACGGTGATCAACTACATTTCCAATCGTATGCTCAAGAGCTTTTGCGCTCATAGAAGCTGGATTTGAAACTGCATCTTCTAGATCAAATACGAAATCCTCTGGGAGATTAAGTGCCTGCCTTACGTCTTGAGGTTGATTTCCCCCATCGACGTAGCTTTTTATTGCATTTACCATTCCCGTGTCGTTTTTCAATCGCTCGATTAAGGGTTGATATTCTTTCATCTCATTTAGCTGCGATTTTAAGCGCTGTGCTTCTGAAGATGAATCCTTATATCTTTTTTCCCAATCGTGCTGGTGATCGTCTGGTTGTACGTCAACACTTGGGTCAGCTTCCGTTTGCTGAGTTACCTGTTCTTCGACTTCTCCGACTGTATCGTCATCAAGAATCATCCCGTTCACCTCACGGTCTAATGATTCGAAAAAGTCACCAGAGTCCTCAATACCGCCGTCGTCTTTTGTTAAATCCACATCAGGATTCAACTCTTCGGCTGGTGCTGGGGAGTTTGCTGGACTATTCTTTTGTGCCATTACTACTCCTTGATTGTTTATCTTTTTGAAGCTCTATTTGAGCTTTTTCTTTTTGAATCTTCGCATCAGCTTGAGCCCTATCAGCGGTTAGAGCCATTTTGCCCTGCGCCTTAGCTGCACCTTTACGAAGTTCAGTTTCTACTGTTCGCACTTTATCGCGAATACCCGCCTGAACCAATTGTCGTTCAAGCGTGTCAATAGTACCGTCCTTGTCTTTGACTTGTTCTTCCAAAGCCTCAACGGCTTGCTGTAATTGTTGATATAGACTCTTACGTTTAGCAATCGCTGTTTTATCTTTAATATCCGTCTCAGCGAGAACTGCAAGGTCATCAACAACCCCGAGCTTCATCAATTCTTTTAATTCTGCTAGGTAAGCCCAGCGATTCACAGGTAATGTACTACCTGCTACAATTCTTACATCAAATTTTGCAGCTCCATAATCCTGCCACTTTCCAATAGCCTCTCCCATATTATTAAATATAGGAACATTAATTTCAACTTCCTTCTCTTCCTGAAGAGCGCTAGGCTGAACAATTCTAAAAACTTTATGAGCTTGATAAACTGCTTGAGAAAATTCTTTCACAACTTCCCCTACTTGTTTTAAGGCTGGCTCAATACTGCTCTTTAACCATTGTTTCACTCTCCTAGTTCCATATTCATCTAACGCAAGCATTCCTCGGTATGTTTCATGCTGCTGTTGTGTATCTCCTTGAGCGGAAGAATAAATACCAGCAAGATATTCCATATCCTGTTTACCTTGTTGAGTAATTGTGTAAAATGCATTATTTAAGGCTGCAGGTTGGACCTCTTTAGGTTGATCAAACCCTTGATTTACGGGAAGAAGAGCTCCTGGAGCGGTAGCGTTCTTTTCCCAATAATCAGTATCAATAGATCCCTCAAAGTACATCCATCTTAGCGAGGATCCCAATGAAGCGTTATGAATCATAAGCTGGTGCGCCTTATTAATCTCGCGCTGTTTCCCGACTAAAGGACTCACAGCGCTCATTGGGTAAGGCGTCCCCGACCATTTATAAGTAAATGGAACTAAAGGATAATGCTCTGTTGGCAATTCTGTTTCATACAGAGTGACATCTCCAGCTACGCAACTTTGTTTAATTGCGGGCTTATAAAATTCTACAATATCAACAATATTCCCCGAAAAATTCTCATCCTCAATAAGGACTTTATATTCTTTCGAATTAACAACATTGTTTTGAACTATACTAGCAGCTTTTTGAGCTTCAGCCATTAACTGCTGTTTTGCAGAGGCTAATTGCTCCTGATTCATTTTGTTTTGTTTTTCAATTTCCAAAGCCATTCTTTCTGGAAGCATTTCACCCATTTCTACAGCTTGAGACATTTGAAATTGCATTTCTTTCATTTCAACAGCCATTTCTTTCTGCATTTCTTGGATTTGGAGTTCTACATTTTGTGTGATTTGTGCCATCTCTTCTTCGGATGGAATGACTCTATAAAATATATTATAATACTTAACCTGTTCTTTTTCATAGAGCTCAAATAATTCTATCATTTCATCAACGCCACCCTCTTTTGTATAACCTTCGGTAATATCCTTATACTGGATATCTCCCGTATCAGTTGCACCAAGAGACTGACTCATTACCTCACCATAATTAGCAGATGCTCTTTTTATCTTTGCTGCATATTGAGGAAATGTTTTTAAAAGTTGTGTTCGGGTGAATACTTTTCTGATCATTACATGAGCGGCGTCTCTAAATAATGGATCTCTAGATTTTGGATCTACAAATATATCAAAAGGTTCTGGTTGTTGAATGACAACTTCCCCCATGCCGTTATCTGCATTAGGATCTACAGTAACAAGAAGGTATCCAACGCTTTTAGTTATAGCATCATTTACTACATTAGAATATAGCGATTGACCATCTGAATTGCTCCAAATATAGTCAGCAATATCAGAAAAAACAGCAGCAACCCCAGAATCGCTTCCTTCAACTCCGACAGCTTGCCATCTAGGATCGGATGCTGTCGCATAATAATTAAGCATTTCAACAACAGGAATAACCCTATTAATCGTAAATGTCGGCATCCCCGTTTCCTCAAGAGCTTCTTTTTCCTTTGCCGATAATTGATTATCTAAATAAAAATCATATCCCTGCTGGTTAGTCGCTTCCCATTTCTCTCTAAAAGAATTATTTAAAGAGTCATATAAGGACTTAACTCTGTTTGCAGTTTTGTCTGTTCGTTTCGCCAATTAGATACCTATGCTATGATCCAATTCTTGGGCGATTTATGTTTACGGAAGTGTGTTCCGTCTTTTTGAACGGCTATATTTTGGGGCGGGTAAGCGTATTTAACTGCATACGCAAGCGCATCAATGGTATCATCATGCGCCATTCTAGGTCCGAATGTAATGATTTCATGTTGTAAATCATAATGACTTTTTTTAATTTTTATAGATCCTATTGTCATACGCTGTGCAAGCACTCCCTGTATTCTATCCAATTTCCCCTGTCTTGTTCCAGGTTTTTCTTCTCTCCATCGAACAGAAAAGTCATTTCTTCTTCGTGATTCAGCCATCAAAGCCTGAAACAAAGGTCTACTCATTGTAGTATCTTCGACTACATAAAGTGAAGGATGGTAAATTTTTGCTAGATTATACATCTTATCAACAATCCCGTCCCTATCTTCGCCAGGTATTCCAAGAACAGGTAATCCTCGCTCTCGAATATAGTCAAGTACATATATATTATTGTTTTCATCAACACCTACTATCATTATCACTGAAAAGTCAGAATCTCTTCTGATCGAATCTGTTGCAGGATCCACACCAGCAAATACATTGATTGGAATTGCGTCTCCATCTGTCACTACAAAACTCATACCATTTGCTTCATCATATATATGATTTCCTTCCCAGTACTTAACATGTTTCATACTGAAAATAGAATCTTCCGCGCTCTGGACTTCCATCATGTATTCTTGATAGAATTTCTGAGGCTGTCCAGAATCCTGATAGAATTTCTTCTTTTCTTTTAATTTTTTATTCGGAAACCAAGAATCCCATAAAGCATTACCCTTTGTATCAATTGCCTTATATGTTTTTACAGTCCAAGCAAAATCTTCTTTGTTTCTTTTAGATTTCTCATAGTTAGTTAATAAATTATTAATAAAGGAATCATAATGGACAGGAGTACCGTTAATGCGCAACCTACCAGTATGAGGCTCCAAAGCAGGATAAACAACCGCAGTGATAAGGTTTGCGTTTTTTGATCTAGCTTCTGGAGTAATCGTATTATTCTCATCTTCAAAGTCATCCAGTATTACCAAGTCATATCGCTTATGGAGCTTTGCTCCTCCACGAATACCTGATATGTTTGATTTACAGAGCAATTTATGTCCTGTGCTTAATTCAATATCTTCCTCTGTCCATTTTCTTCCTTTTAGATCTCCAAAGTAATACTTGATTCTATCATTAAACTCTAAATGATGTTTAATGTAATCCATATTACCTGTCGCCAATTTCGCTGTAGCGGAAACCCATCCATAGAACAAAGGCTCATCTCTCGTAAACAAGAAAGACCAAAGTATATCACATTTGGTCAATACGGTCTTTCCATGTCCACGCGGCATGATGACTGCTAACTGCTTCGTCTCTTTATCCATTATAGAGTCAGCAATCTCATAGTGAAACCAAGGAGTTTCAGATCTCATATAATCATCAGGAAGAAAAAGCTTCCCAAATGAGATCATATCCTTAGAGGCTTCTCGTAAAGCTTCTTCAGCCTTACTTACATCTTGAGAATTTATATTCAAGCGAGAGTGTCTAAGAGAGTCTTAACTTCTTCCCAAATTTCGTCATCTTTTTTAGACTTGCTAGCTTTAACAGCATGATCGCCTATCATTATTAACAAATTTACTAATCCCATTCTTTTTACCATTCTGGCAATGATCTTTTTTAACATTATATCAACCTCATTATTAGTGTTACGATTATAGGGACAATAAAAATAGCAGCAGACCCCCAAGTTTTAAACATGATGATTGCATCGCTATTCTTCTGTGTTTGCCCGTTTAGTTTTTCTAAATGTTTCTCAATTCTTTGGAGAGTCTTAAAAATACTGATTTGCCTCTCATCTAACTTAACAAGCTTTGCTGTGGTTTCATTTCTATAGTCTTCCACCTTCATCTCGATTTCCCGTTTATTCTACCTTTCAAATATGCCAAGTCATCAGTCACATCATTTAACTCCTTAACAATATCTTCCCTATGTCTTTGACTGGTATCGTCAGACTTGTTCCACCTTTCTATCAATTTTATAGTAATTCCTTCAACATTCTCTATCGTGGACTCCATCTTGGCTATTGCTTGTCTAATCTGGTCAAGATCTTCATTCTGTACTTTCTGACTCTTTATAAGATTTGTAATCATCATAACAAACAATATTACTATAACGCCAATGGCTCCATATTCAGCGTATGCTTCAATCATCTTCTTTTTCTTCCTTCGGCTTTTCTTCTTTATCTTCTTTCGGAGGTGTTGCCCAGTCGTCGTCTCCGTATTTATTTATTTTCTCGTATCCCGTATTTACTGGCTTTTCTAAATCTCCCAAAGTTATTGGGTTATCTGACAAGATGATTCCTCTCGTCTACCTCTTCAAATTGTCCCAAAAATTCATCTAACTGAGAAATTTTGATTCCAAATAGAGCAGCCATTGCAGCTTTCATTCCTTTAAACGTAAAATGACTTGCTTTAGCTTTAGATATTGTCTTACCGCCAGTTGCGGTTGGCTCTCCTGGTTTTGGTAAAAATTTCATTTCTGATCCAGAGACCTTCATACCTTTCCTGGTTGTTCTGCCTACCATCTTTTCCCATTCTACTGCCATCTCTTTAACAACCGTTTCAATAGCTACTTTTTCATCTCCTAAATTTTCTCTCTTTAGCTTATCAAATAATTTAGAAAATCTAGAATTGCTACTTGGAGATACAAGCATAAAATCATCATGAATATGTAATTCAGCAGCTTCCCTCATAACGCTTTTAACCAAATTAGTCCAGGAATCCATTGTAAAGCTATTAGCGGTTGTACTCAAAACCCAATTTTCAGGCATTCTACTAAAAGTCATTCTCATAATTTGAGCAGCATTTCTCCCTCCACCAATTTCTGCATAATCCGTCGACCTACCAAGCTCGTCTACATAAAGGTAGGCTTCCTTCTTAGTTTCAATATCATAGATTCCTTCTCTATAATTCCAGTCTCCCTGAGTAGGCATTCCCCCTCTTTCTGGTCTATTTGGATCCCATCCATATCGCTTTTGAAGCTCTGGTGGGAGTTGCTGCATATCTGGTCTAGCCCAAGAAGTACCCTGACCTCCACTAGGACCATGTTTATAAAACGTTAAACCGCTTATATGAACTTCTCCGTTAGGCATCACCTTTGTCTCAAATGACATCCTAGCAAGTATTGGAGCCTGCTGACTCTTCTTTATTGGTTTACCATAGACATCATGAGTTTCATCCATCGCATCAACGGCTGCTTTGTGCCTAACTGTAAATGTATGTTTTCTATATCCTTTTCGTGTACTTGGTACAGAAGCTTCATCTATAATGCTCTCTCCCCATTCATATTGATTCCATTGCTCAGGAGCGTCATGTTCAACAAGTATCTCCCCATGATCTTTTCTATTTGGCGCACTTTTTCTGCTAATTTTATGAGTACCAGTCGGACTTTCCAATTCAAGAGTATGAACATTTGTTCTATAGCTACCCTTAGTTGCTGATCGAGGTATATCGGACATAGAAGGATTATAAACTTCTGAAGGAGCAGCGCTCCATTGTTCAACTACATCAGCAAACGCTTCTTGACCTTCAGGGCTCGCAGCCCACTGATCTGCTTGCATTTGAGACTGTCGCATATATGTCTCTTCATCTATAGGGATAAATCTATTTTCAGGATCGCCTCTTACAATTCGCTTGGCTTCTTCAGGACTTATATCCATACGCTGAAGAATATCGTCGGATGCATCTTGAATCTGGGTTGCGTCCATATCTGCTATCATCTCAGCCATTGTTCTATTATCAGAGGGAAGTTCAGTAAACAAATCATTAGAACTAACACCTGGGTCTTTTCTTTTTAAACCTATTTTATCATTATAAAGCTTTTTTACTTTACCCGAAGCAATCTGCGCTGCCCTTTTGCCGTATTTGCCAAGCACAGCAGCGACCAACATGCCACCAGATACAAGCTTCCCACCAGCAGCTTCAAGAGCTATGTCTCCATAAGTTTGAGGAACTAAAATATCCGTCAATCCTTTAACATTCTCTCTATACCTAGCTTCATCTCCGTGAGCAGGTACAGGTAAATATTTAGATTCTGATAAGGCTTTTCCAAGCCAACGGGGATCTTCGCTTCTATCTTCAGCAGACCACATAGAATGAGGATAGCCAGGATACCTTTCCTCTACTTGTCCAGGCTCTACGCGAGTAGCATCGCTAGGAGCGATAGGACGCTGTGCGTCCAAAATTTTTAAAATTTCGTCTATATTATGATTTGGTTGGTGCATCAGCTACTTTGCCTTTTAGTTCGGGGCGTTTCGCTGACTCTAACATTTTATCGTCGAAGCCTTGAAAGACGGCTCCTGTTAGTTGTGTGACTTTCTGTTTAGGGATAACATCTGCAGCATCCCATAGCATAGATAAGGCTTTTAGCCTATCATTAGATCTATCGGCGTTTTCTGCTTCTAATTTTACACCCTTTATAAGATACTTCAGGTCTATGCCCATATCTTTTAGTACAACATCGAGTTCTTCTTTTACAGCACTCACAATTCGCTCCTGTTTAACTAGGACGGCAGATTTCATTTTAGCATAGTTAGTATTATCGGTACCATATGCTCTTTTGTAGGCTTCTTCGGGTGAAAATCCATTAGCAATATATTTTGAGAAAGCAGCTTCATTCGCAGTTAGATAATTTCGCGTCTTGATCCGTTTCCCTGTATTATTAGACGCCCTAGCTGAGAAAGAGTAAATATTTTCTCTTTTCTCTGTATCCATCTTATCATTATCTCTGCATAAGTATGTCCCAGTACAGGTCCCAATATATTTAATCGGGTATCTGCCTTGGTTCAACACCTGGTTAACTCTGAGTGCTTGTATAATGTTCCCATCATCAGCTCTCATCCAATCGCCAACCTCTGCATCTCGCCAATTTTCAACAATCTTTGTTCCTGACGGAACTTCATCATCACTTTCGAATACTGGATGTGTATTCTTGCCAATCTTATATTGGCGCATTACGCTTCCCCGACACGCTCCCCTGGATGAGGGACTAACAGATCTTCTATTAAATCAGCTTGGAATATCTTCTCCATAGTATCAGGACTTGCGTCTATAGCTAATGGAGTTTCCTTCTCTGTAACCCTTTCTTCTAGAGACTCTAATTCACCTGTGAGTTCATTGTAAATGATTGTCAAGGTATACGTTTTCATATGAGATGTTAAAACTATTTACTGTTTTTTAAAACTAAAAGATTTTTAATTTTCCTCTTGACTGGTATAGGTCAAAACCCTTACCGTCTAGCGGAGCAAAAGCACACTGTTTTAAGAACTTACAGATGTGCTATTTTTTTTGCCCTCGATTATATAAAACCCCCCACTTTTCCTGATCCACAAAAAACACTTTTCGTTATATGCGACAAAAATAGTCCTATATAAACATCATCTCCTCGTAGAATTACAGAAAGTTCAAAAATTGTTACAAAATAGTGCACGGACTATATTATCTCATAGCGGGGATTGCTTGGATTGCGATTCCCAATTCCAAGTTGCAATTCATTTCGGAATCATCAAACAAAAATGAAAGGACATTTTATGTCAGATTCAATTCCTCAAGTCATTTATCATCTTCGTCAGTCCATTACTTCTGGTCGCTGGGGCTACCGCCCAGGCGATGTGAAGAATGGATGTACTCTCCTCGACTCAGAAACTCTTGAGCCCGTGGACAAAGAAATCAGCCAGTCTATGAAACCTTACACTTTCAATGACATACCTGATGAGCTTGTTGACACCGCTCCTGACGGCATCTCATTGCCTGTAGATTTCCAAGATATGTCCCGTGCTGAGTTTCTTCAAGCCTTCGAAGAGCAGTACGGCAAAGCACCTGCAAAGACCTTGGTCTTTCAAGGTGGCATCGACGAAGAGTCTGGTGAACCAATTATGTTGGTCCCTTCAGACGCTTAGTCTCAGCGACTTTGCCTTAGCCTTTGACCCCTTAGGGGGTCTTTGGCTTTCCAAAAATGTTAAAGGCGGGATAGATACGCTTACTGCTTGTTTGTCCTGCTTTTAGCATACACCTACAATCACACAATAAGGGATTAAGATGAAATTACTTATAAAGCTATTAACCTATTATTTTGCAACAATGAGTGCATTAGGAGGGATACTGCTTATCGCCTCATTACGCCGTTTTAACGATTCCAGTTACGATCTAGCACAAAACGATGTCGTTGGTATTTTAGTAATATCAATACTTGTTACTTGTGCCAGCACTCTAGCCTTATTATTCATTGGTAACGATAAAAGTGAATTAAATCATCATAAAATGGTTCATTTAGATCATAAAAAATGGGAAGATGAATACAAACAATATATAGATGAAGAAGGAGACATAAGATGAACCATCGTAAAACAAATAAAGTCTACATTGACAATGAGACTAAAAGACAATTAAAATGCTTAACGACAGAGCTCGATGCTATTACACTTGACAGCATTAAACAAAGCTGGAGCGAAGAAGATTGTCATCACAATATTGGGATTATAAGTAATAGAATATTCCAAATAATGGAAGGGTTTGAGGTGTACACAAAATGAGCTGGGAAGAAGAATTAAAAACAACAATTAAAGCGATGATGAATCAACACACGCTGACTAATAAAAGAATTGATACAGTTGAAAGAGTTATTATCAAAGAAATACCTAAAAATAAAGACTTATTACAGGTGATGGACAAACTAGATCAACTAGAACAACAAATAATAAACTTAAACGCAAAAACGAAGGGAAACAAAGATGCCTGATAAACACGATATGGAGTGGGAAGGCAGACCTACTCAAGAAGAAATTAGTGTGCCAGAAGTAAATCCACATTGCACTGAATGTAAGGGTCACGGTGTAATATTCTACGAATCATTTGGATATGATTTCGAAGGTGAAGTTACTGTGGATGTCAATGAAGAACCTTGTCCTAAATGTGATGGGAGGGGATAATGGCTACAATATATGTTAAAAAGTTAAGGGAAACATTTAAACAATTTGGTGTCCAACTGCCTGCAACGACTATAAATATGATAGACGATCATTTTGACCGTGAAATTTATAGAATGGCAGCTAGATGTAAACACGGTAATGTAAAAAGATTAACACCAGAACTATTCTGGGTAGCATTAGGGAAATTAAATAATGGCGAGGACTAAACATCACAGACGTAAAATGTCAGCATCACAGGTGAGAAAGGCTAAGAACAGACGAAAGGCAATTAAAAAGTACTGGAATAGCCCAAAGCGAGATAAAGAATATATGCTTAAACTTGATGTTAAGCAGTTATTCAAAGAAAGGTTTGGATTGTAAGAAATATTTCGCATTGGATGGTCGTATCCCTATCGACACTTCATCTCATCTAATGCTCAATGGCGGGGAGATACCCTAAGACAGGTCTTACATAGCCTGCCTTCGTCTCCCCGTCGATCTATTAGGGACATACCATGAAATTAAAGCAAAGACTTAAAAAGAAACTTAAACAATCTGGAAGTGGTCGCCTTCCCAATGGATGGGAAAAGGATCCAGAAGCTTGGCTAAAGGAATCACTAGCATTAACCAAAGTTTATCGGATACAAAGATTGATCTGGAACAACTTTGGATTTAACAAGAAAGAAAAGAAATGAACAAAAAAATGTCAGTGCACGCAGTAAAATTATACAAATTATTTGGAACACAGTGGGTATTTGATGATCCAGCTAAAGATATTTGGGCTGAAGCATTTGTATCAGGTGCAGATGATGTCTGTGATATGGTAATAAAGAAAAAGTATGGTAGGGTTGAACCCGAAAGACATTATGTAATGAGGTTTTCTAATGAAGACTTCCCAGGTGCAAGCTTTATTGAATATCAGCCAAGAGAAGGTATAAGTGAAGAAGATGCTAATAAAATGGAAATAGTAGAGAGTGGTAGTTATTGGATCTATGATTATGAAAATAAAAATCACTTATTATGGTTATGTAGTACACTTGATGAATATTTCACGAATGATGATAAATTATTATTCTTCGACATTGTAATGTAAAGATTTGCAGGTATGGAAGCAGTATATAGTCTGCTATAAACCGTGAGTATAAACACAATTCCTACTAATACATCTAGCGAACCTGCAATAACTTTTGATCAAACAGGGGAGGTGGCATATAGCGCAGTCGACATGGAATCCTCGAATAGCCAGTAGCAGCTTCGAGCCCATCTCCCCAAAACATTAAGGAAAAAAAATGAATATAGCACAATTAACCGACATCTTATTGGATATTAAAACAGCTATAGATGCTAATCTACATATGGACTATGAATCTCATCTAAAAAGGTTAGAAGAAATA
>CAYPWN010000021.1:0-20752 GCA_964414525.1 uncultured Candidatus Poseidoniales archaeon
CCAGCCATTCCCCGTCTATGAAGCCGATGCGTAATTCCTCCGCTGACCCGTCGTCGTCGTATGGAAGGGCTACTGTCGTGACTTTGAAGTCAGATGGATCCATCAACTCAGCGGCAGATGTGTCCCTATTCAGAATCTGGACCTTGCTCTGTTCGGAACGTGAGCAAATCACAGTCGAAGACTCCATGTCCCTCCATGTAGCACCTGTCCTCTCGAACCTGTCCACCCTCCTCAGAATCGGGCCCTCCTTCTGCCACGTGTCCACTATCCATAGGGACTTCTTGTGCCTGATGACGTCCCCGATAGCGTATGCTGGCTTCCTGTAACTCAGGGTTAGCCTTGATACCTCGACCCCATCGTTGACCCCGACTACCTTCGAGCTCTCCTTAACCGTGCCTCCGAATGACTTGGTCAGCCTCCTCCCCCATGTCCTAGCTAGGCTCTTTGAGCCGAGTTGGATGTCCCAACCTCCTTGCACAGGACCTTCTTTTGAGATGAAGAACATCGGATTAGTCTCCATCGACTCTATCATCTCGTCCAAGGTTTCCCTGAGGCTGGAGAGCTCTGACGAGTCCAGTTTCCTTCCCGCGGAGCGAAGTTGTACAGTGGCCTCGAAATAGTCGCCGTCCTTTCTGGTGCAGGGGGTGCACACTGCGTTGCTAGTCTGTAATAGTGCAGAGTGGGAATCCTCGAATGCGTGTCCCTCGATTGTTCCGGAAACATCCACATGAAGCCTGCTTGTTCTTTCATCTATTTCCTGAACCGAGAATGATACTTTGGTCTTGGAGGCTCTTTCCTCGAAGACCAGGTTCTCCCTGATTCTCAGATCGGCGATTCCATCTAGGTCCAATGTTGACCACCCCCCTCGGATCTCGATCGAGTTGCACTTGGCGCATCTCCTCTGCTGTATCGTCTCGGGCATCTTCGAGAGTACTGTCCTCTGCCTTAGGCACGACTCGCAGAGCCTGTCCGAAGAGAGTGGGGGCTCGGAACCACAAGTAATGCAGAAAGCCCCCCCAGCCATTCATCTCCCCGATGCTGGGCTCAGACTCCCCGTTAGAAGGGTTCCGAGCGGTTTCCAGGGCCTATTTTCACTGTTCCTCACTTTCACCTGATATCTCGGAGCGTAAATCCATCAGAGTCTTGATTCTGCTCGAAACATACAATGAAAGCATGAGGAAAAGGACACCATAAGCAAGGACTGCTTCTACTTCTCCTGTCAATTAAGTTCCCCTCTGTCTATTTTCCTATTCTTGTCTCTGAGCTCCTCTTGGAGCGATTGGATAGCGTAGTTCAGAGCGACTAAACCGGCGAAAAGTGTCATGAACGAAATCACCCCAATCATCAGGACTAGCCTGATCTCAGGATCCATCCCGGTTTCGTCTGACTCCACTACTATAACCCCGGGATGGCGATTTCTCCAGATTGTCGTGGCCATTGCGGTTATTGGAACAAGAACGAATCCGAACAACCCTACTGCGGCGAGTGTGTCTCTTGTCTCCTCGCCTTCAGGCTGACTCCTCATAGACATAACCAGGAATAAGGCGACACCGGTAAGAAGAGCATAGGTGTTCAACCTCACATCCCCCCAATCCCAGGGAACGCCCCATTCTGCTGACCCCCATATTGGCCCTGATATGACAACTCCTAGTCCGAATAGTAGACCTAGTTCTGATCCAATCACAACCAATCTCCACCCCATCTCAGATCTGCTCCTATACCAGAAAATCGCTCCAGCAAATAATAGGCTGAATGCCATGAATGACACCCAAGCCAGAGGGACGTGCCAGTAGATGATCCTGTATGCCTCGGGGGCGTTCCATGCATTTGGATCTACTAGAGGTGCCCAGAAGAACGCCAGAAATGCGGTAATGATGGCCCCGACGAGGCCGGCCGAGGAAAGAGGGATCGCTAGAGACCTGTAATCGGACACGCATCTCCGATTCTAGAGGTGGTCATGAATGCTATTCATCAGTAGTCAGGGATTAAGACAGCAGCTAACCAAACAAGGGCCGAAATCAGGCTTGCAATAAGGCAAGTAGGAATTGGGTCGTTTATCCCCAAACCGAAAGACATCCCTTGGTCAATTATCGTGGATAGAGCGTCGGTCAACTCCAGGAAGGGCCAAACCAGGACTAATAGAAGCAAGGGAGTAGGGGCGGCACTGGATCTGGATAGGTCGTAAACGAGGAGATGGAGGGCAGTTGCTGCAATTGCCAGGTCCAAGAGGGCGAGAGAAGGAATCCAAAGCCACTTGAGAACCTCGTAGGAGACTTCCGTGTCAACGGAGCCGGAAAGAACGATCCATGACAAGTAAGTAATAGGGATCGGGAGCAGGAGTGATGCTCCGGTAATGGAGTAAGCAGGTCTAGACATTGGGCCAACTATTGCATTCCACCATCTGCCGGAGTCAGACTCCGCCAGCCTAGAAACGATTGCTGGGGAAGCAACTGCAACTATGAATGATGGAGCCAGGACCAATGCTGCCAAGAGTCGGCTGTCGTGAGACTCTAGGTCAAGTTCGCCAACTAGGGCATACGAGAGGAGCAAAGCCACGATTGCAGGAGTGGCCCGCCCCACGGTGTCAACTGGATTACGAATCTCCATCTTGAAGGACCATCGGATAAGAGATGAAATCGGATTCTTTTCGCCGACATAGCATGCTTCAGGGATACTAGAAGCAACTCCTGATGATTCTCCGGGGGTTTCAATTAATTTGCAGTTATCGATTCTTATCACCCTGTCTGCGCATGAGTGAATCTCATTATCGTGAGTGGCGATTAGTATCGCGTGGTTCCGCTCAGCAAGTGCCTTGATCCACCCCAGTAGGGTGGTTTTTGAGGTGTCGTCGAGGCCCTCAGACGGTTCGTCGAGTAGGACTACCCGTGGGCGGTCACTTAGGGCGGCTGGAGCCAATCCACACAGTATTGAGAGCCGTCTTCTTAGCCCACCGGATAGGTGGGCCACCCTCTCATCAGACCTATGAGAAAGCCCCCATTTTTCCAATAGTTCCGAAAGCTGGTCATTTTCTGGGGAAATTCCTGCTACCGAGAGTGCGGCCGCTAGTCTCTCGGAGACTTTTTCATCACCACAAATTGCGTCCCTCTGCAGTGTCAGACCCATGGCCGGGGGGGCGTTTCTCCTGCCTTCCGAGTCCCTAATCACGACTTTCCCAGATTCGGAAGTCCAAACCACTTCCCCTTCTCTAAGAGAGATAATTCCGGCAAATGCCTCTATCAAAGTGCTCTTTCCTGAGCCATTCTCCCCCATCACGGCCACTACTTCTCCCATCCCTAAGGAAACTGAAGCTCTCTCAAGCACCTTGTTAGGGCCTCGGTGAACACTGACCCCAAGGACCTCAGCTAGAGTCGAGTTTGGCATAATATGCCGATTGAGCACCTTCGTATGAGTGTTCCATATCTGCGAATCCCTCTTTAGAGCGGTCACCGGGGAGTGAATATGGTCAGAGATCTAGACTTTACATGGGGCCAATTAGAGAGTCTGGACTTCTTCTGGTTGTCAGTATTGATTATCGTGTCGGTAGGGCCATTCGTTTCGGCGGCAAGGAACAGGACCAGCTTTGCGCTTGCGATGGTCCTTTCTCTCCTCCTTGCTCATTTCTTGCAGTTCACCCTCAGCACGCTTGAACATGAGATATTCGAATTCCACCCTATAGACCTCCTTAGCGTAATTCCATCTGTTTCCAATGAGCCTTCCCACTTCCACAGGATGATCACTGCTGCTTGGCTCCATGCGGACTTCGTGCATGTCCTAGGAAATGTGCTGGTGATTGCACTAGCGGGAGTTCCGCTTGAACAGAGGCTAGGTCCGAAAAGATGGCTTGCAGTGTACTTCTTGGGTTTTGTAGGTGGAAACTTGGCATGGATTCTATCCCATCCCGACTCAAACGTTCCAGCAATCGGAGCTAGCGGTGCAGCCTTCGGACTACTGGGGGCGTACATGGCATGCTGGCCTGACGACAAAATAGAGTTCCCACTCATGTTCCTAATCAGACCCTGGCCAGTTTGGCTAATCGCGTTCTTTCGCCTAGGGCTAGAGATTTTCCAGATGTACTCCATCCAGAGTGGAACGGCTGGAGAGTCAAATATAGCTCACATGGCACATTTAGGGGGTTTCTTTCTCGCATATATCCTTGCCAAACCCATTGCCAGAGGGGCCCCGAGCCCAATAGGAGAACCGGGTGGTCCGGTTTCTGGATCTTCCTTAGCTGACGATCTTAGGAAGCAGGCAACTGCTAGGATGGGGGCCCTGGATGAAGATCCTTGGGAGTCTGCAGGTAAGCCACTCGAAGGAATCGCTGGAAGGGTACTTTCTAGGCTCAGGGATGAAGGTGATGAGCTGGAGACTCGTAGGGCCTGGTTGGAAGAACTATCGGAGCATACGATTTGCCCAGTTTGCGACGGGGAGGTTGTGGCCATAGACGACAGAGGGGTATGCAGAATATCATGTTCAATTTCCACAGAACACATTAGGTGGCCATAACTGCAAAATGAGCATGCATTGACAGGTTGGAGTTATACAGGCCGAGACTGTGGCTCTCTACGAGAGCCATGAGTTATGGGCAGAGGAAGTTCGCTCCGCTATTTGTCGCGATATTGGTGTTGTTACTTGATGTTCCAATAGGCTCTGCCAATGTTTTCATGGGGGAAAGCCCCACACTTAATCAGAACAAAACAGTAGACTACTCTGATGTCCCTCCCTTGGTGTGCGGGGACGAGGAATGTCCTGAGAAGGACAGGACCCCTGCATTCTCCCCCCTAGATTCTGGCCCGGGTGTTATGGAATTCGGATGGTGGTTCGATTTCTGGTCAGATTCCGACTCGAATGGCTTCGACGACAGGTTGCAACTGATTCTGGCGGGAGAAAGAGATTCTGTATCTAAAACCTCGATAATTGGTCAAGATGGCAAGTCAACTGTAGCAGTAATTGTACACTATGCTTGGCACCCAGGAGTATCGGATATCGATTCGCTAAGGTCAGTAATAGAGTCGCACGGGTGGGACCAGGATGGTTCTTGGTTCATGGTGATGGATCATCTCGATGCAATCGTCCTAGACCACGTCCCAGTTAGTTCGCTTATTGAAATCTGGAGTCTGGACGGCGTGGTTCTTTTGGAAGAGCAGAACGTTATTGTCCCCTATCTCAATTTGGCGACAAAGGGTTCCAAAGTGAGGGCATCGGACGTATATGACGAGACGATAAGGGGGCTTGGCTTCCACGGTTCTGGCCAAGTAATTGCAATTCTTGATACTGGTGTTGACAACGAGCACTTCTCTCTAGACGATTTTTCAGACAACAATAATGACAATTCAAACGAGCCTGACGACATTGAGGACCCGAAGTGGGTCGGTGGATGCGACTCCACGGGTGTCGGGTCATCAGGATGCAATGACGAAGACCCGGACGACGGAGACGGTCATGGCACGCATGTAGCCGGAATTGCCTTGGGAACTGGAGACTCCAGCAGAGAGAATCAGGGATATGCGCCCGGATCTTATCTTGTTGATGTGAAGGTGATGGAAGACTACGGAGGAGGAAATTCCCAATCCATCCTAGCAGGACTGCAATGGGTGATCAACAATAGAGACACCGATTGGGGGAACAACGCATCTAGCAGAGGAATCCAAGTAGTTTCAATGTCATTCGGGAACGCAAACCTAGGTGGTGGCGATGGAGGGGACGATGGTAGCTCAGCTGAGGCAAATTTAGTAAATCAGGCATCTGAAAGCGGTTTGGTATGCGTGGCAGCGATAGGTAACGACGGAGCAAACAACGTAAACTCGGTAGGTGCTGCTGACACTGCAATAACCGTCGGTTGGATGGATGACAAAAACACAATAGAACGAGATGACGATGCGATAAGCTCCAACTCAAACTATGGCCCCAGACCGGATGACGAAGACGGAGACTCCTGGGATGAGATGAAGCCATGGGTGGTTGCTCCGGGTTCAAACATCAATTCGGCCCAGCACGCTGAGTCCTCAGGAATCATCCCTGGCTCGGAGGTTAACAGGGCCAGTGATGACTATACGCAGAAATCCGGTTCAAGCATGTCGACCCCTGCTGTAGCGGGGCTAGTGGCGATTATGCTGGAGATCGGAGAGGAACGGAACATGGCATTCATGGATGAAAATGAACCCGGGATAGAGAGGTACGAGGCTATTAGAAGCTTCCTTGCCAGTGGATCCGAGTTTAGGGATGAGTGGTCGGTCGACGAAACCTTCGAGGAAAATAGCTGGAACACAAAGTACGGATTCGGGATCATCGATGGTGGCGAGGTAGCGAGAGAAATGTATGGAACCGGAGGAGGCGGGGGGGGAGGGAACCAGAGTACTGGACCGGGGGCCAGCCAAGAGGGGCACTGGGTCGAAATTGAAAGTCCTTCTAGGTGGTCATGGCTAGTGGAAGGGGAGACATACAGCCTACGAGGGAATATCGACGAAGACGGGGAGAACAACGGCACAATTGAGGAGGTTGTGACCTTTGTTGAAATTGGATTCAGGGAGCCTGGGAAGCCGAGGTCCAAGGCAGTACTGGTCAATTGGACGAATCCAATAGGGATAATGAACTGGACGATACCGTTCAGTGTACCAGAATATCCCGAGGACTTTACGGACATCGAAGTTTGCGCATTCGCATCGGCTAGGAATGATATTGGTAGGTGGAGCAACAACACTGAGTTCTGTTACAATGTAGGTAAGGTGAACATCACTCTAGAGTCTCCCAGTGGCACCGGGGAGTTGGAGGGAACGGTCCGGGTTTCGGGTCAGTTCCAGTCGATATTCAACGCCACTATCGAATGGAGGCTGGATAACGAGGATTGGGAGTTCGGCTCTTTTTACGACGATGGTTGGGATGATGATGTCCATACAGACACGCAAGAAGACAACCACAATGCCTGCGTGCACATGTTCAGGGGAGACAGCAATGGAAACTGCCAAGATGGAGACTATGGTTGGACAGACTGGAGTTTCAACTGGGACACTAGACTCCTAAAGGACGACGAATACAGGCTCTCAGTGAGGGTGGTTAGTGCAGTCGGGGTAGTTTCTGAGGAGATTCGTAGACTTGTGAGGGTGGACAATATAGACCCAATGCCTGATCTTCTTTTCGTAAGTAAATCCATCTCAGTACAAGAATTTGGCATACCCATGCAGGAGTCTTACGTCAACACATTCCTTGAAGTCAGAGCAACAATCAGAAACACGGGCGACCAAGCAGCAACAGACGTCGGCATTATCCTAGAAGAGTGGGGTGAAAGGAGGGATGAGTATCTAATCTCAAACATAGACTCAGGGGAGTTCGTAGATGTTGTACTATACTGGAATCCACCCGACCCGGGGGAAGCCCTGCTCTCCATTTCCCTTGACCCACTGAATTCGATAGAGGAGCTGGACGACAGCAACAACGAGTTGTCTGGGGCATTCAATGTGTTACCTCGCCCAGATGGAGTCGATCTGGCAATCAGACCGGGGGCCATATCAGCGTCGACTATTTCTAGCCCAATTCCCAGGCCGGGAGAGTCGGCTGTGGTACAATCAAGGATAGATAACCTAGGATCTGAAGATGCAACCGGGATTACAGGTACTCTCGAGATTATGACCGACAAGGGGTGGGAAATAGTTTCCAGTTCCACATTGCCCCTGGTTCTAGGAGGTTCTCATTCTACAATTTCCCTTCCATTCGTCCCGAACCAAACAGGGCCCGTGGAACTTAGAGTGAGTGTAATCTTGGAGAATGGATCAGATAATGACTGGTCGAACAACGCGCAAACAAGAACACTCCTAGTGGACAGTTCTACTCTGTCAGGACCGAGAGAAGCTGAACTGAACCCCGGAGAGACACCCGTCCAAATCGTAAGTATCGATGAAGATGAGGGGGACATTCTAATCAGTCAGAAGGATGGTACTTTGCACCTGTACAAGTTGACGCCAAGCAAGTCACTGGTAGAGTGTAACAATGTAATAGAGGACAGGTGGTCGGGAGACCTCTCAGTAGTAAGTACAGAAGATGGGTTTGCCCACATCATCTGGACTAGGAGGTACTTGGACTCCAATGGATTCCTTATGCAGACAGTGAGTTACTCGACCATTGACTCCAACTGTAGGATGTCTCCTATACAGGACCTAATGCCAGGAATCCCCCTATCAGATGGCAAATACTGGGGAATTGACGTGGATGTAGATGACTCCGAGTTGCTGGTGTCCGGATATCATAGAGACGTATTCAGTGGGGGAAGCCTGGAGGATGTCACTGACATCTTCCTGTTGTACGCTGATTCGCCCTTGTCCTCTTCCGACTGGACCCTGAACCCGAGCATAATTCACGATATTGACGCAGATCCCGCTCAATCAGACCCGCTATCTGTGGAATTCGGGCACGATCAGGCACATATCCTGTACCAGACCGTGAGAAATGACACGACCGGGGAGGACCGGCTTGGAGTGTGGTACTCTCACGGGGAGATTGACCAAGAAACATGGTCTTACAGAAAGGCAGTTGGAGACGAGTCTTCCCTGCCCATGATGACAGTAATAATTGAAGACGAGGAAGATCGGATAGTGTCTCTATGGAGGGAGGGAGATCCGCAGAATTCAGAACTAGTGGTATACGTAACTGACTCGGCATTTAGATCTGAAGAGGGGATGGAGACAAGGGTTCCAGCTAGGGGGCTTGCCAGCATAGATATTGTAGAGTCAGATAGGGGCATCCAGGTCTTCTTCGATAGAGTTGGCCCCAATGGGCCACAGGTTGAGTTCGGACTAATTGACTTGGAAAATAGATGGATTGGGCTATCTAATGCCATTGTGAACGGACAATTCAATTCTATGGATAGATCCGAGGATGCTCTTGAAACAATGATTGTAGTCTCATCATCGGAAGGTTGGCAAATTAGGGCAATAATAGACGATGGAAGCGGGAAACGCAGTGGGAGTCTGGCCGATCAAATCCGATCGTCGCTCGGACTGGATCAAGAGAGCTTCGAAATATTGGTCATAGGCGTTGCATTCGCAGTCTTAATACTAGGACTGGTAACTCTTGTAGCACTATCGGCCCAGGGACTAAGGTGGATTGGCAATAGAAGGTCGATGGATAAAGAGTCGAGCGTAATTATGGAGGACGATGTTGTCGACATAGTTGGTCAAACAGATATCTCGATTGGGATAGACGAAGTGGAAATCATTGATGACGGAGTAACAGAAGACGGGGACTTAGGTAGTGGTTTCGAAAGCAGAAAGGCTAGGAGAGCAAGGAGGGGCGAGAAGCCTGATTCCACATCTTCAATCGGGGAGCCGCCCCTAGAGGCATCTGAACCCGAACCATCTGAATACCTCTCACCAATGCCCGGAATGATTGGAGGGCAAGTTTCCTGCAGTGGATGTGGTAGCAGGTTCGTAGCGGACGCAGGGGTTTCATCGGCTAAATGTCCAGTTTGCGGATCTAGAGTTGACCTTTGAGGGGCCTCATGGAAATTGTAATCCTGGCTTCTGCTTCCAGTAGACGCCGTTCTTGGCTTTCCGAGAGGATTAGTGGGGGAAACGTAGGGTTAGAGTTCTACGAGTTGGAAGGTTCGGAGCCACAGCCTAGAGCCGGTGTGGAAGTTAAGGAGCAAGTTTTCGAGGCTTGCATGCACAAGGCCAAAGTCGCTTCTTCCACAATTGGAGAGGGAGGGGAAGGCCCCCGAATCATTGTTGTCTCCGACACTCTGGTAGAGGACCCAGATGACCACTTGGTTGCATTGGGAAAACCGGTAGACAAGGCTTCTGCGGCTTCTACTCTGATTAGGCTCTCCGGAAGAAGGCATGTGGTCTGGTCCTCAACAGCAGTATTGGAGAGGGGCGGAGGGGGCATTGAGTTGGATTGGGGGTGGAAAGCCTCGATTTGGACGGACTTCTCGATTGTGGAATTTGAAGAAATTCAGGAAGAGGGTATGATGGAGATGCTGGGTAGCGGAGCATGGCAAGGTAAGGCTGGAGGATACGACCTTGCCGGGAAGGCTGGGGAGTTCTCCAGAGTTGTCGAAGGAGAAGAGGTGACTGTGCTGGGATTTTCCAGTAGAGCAATTGACGATTTGGAAGAGAGGTTGGCTAGACGAATGTGACTCCTCCGTGCTTCAGGACAAAATCCCTCTGTAGATCGTCAAACCATTCTAGCATTGAAGAGCTAAATCTGACAGAAGAGACCTCTGAATCTATTAGTAGGTCATCCTGGATTCCTTTCAGAGTTCCTGGTGCTGCCCCGCAGGAAACGCATTCTCCATCCAAGTCGATAACCAGGGAGAGTGACCTTGTTCCACTATTGTTCACCTCGATATCTGCTTCCGACACCAATATTCCGCCTCCATGGCCGTCCAAAGCGGCTCTTACGGGACCCAGTCTAGCCATTAGAGCTGGGACAAGATCCGAATCGCCAGATTCGAAAAGTTCCAACAAAGATAGGGAGCAGAGTCTAGAAGTCTCAATTGGATCATGGCGCTCTGAAACCAGCCTATTCGATTCTTTCTTGATCAGTTCCTCGATTTGCAATCTGTATGCGTTCTCCAGGTCATCTTCCTCGGATTGGGCGTCGTCCCCAGTGAATGTCACGCTAACGCGTGCGGGTGGCTGGATTTTAGGGTGACCTTGTGTAGGCAGAGATTGAAATGTTACTGTCATTGCCATCAGTACGAGAATCATGGGAGATGGCAAGCCTCTTCTGGAAATCGTAGGGCTTCACGCCGGCATAGACGGGAATGAAATCCTCAAAGGAATCGACCTAGAAATAGGGGCTGGAGAGATCCACGCAATAATGGGTCGGAATGGTAGTGGAAAAACTACTACTGCAAATGTGATAATGGGCCATCCTGACTTCGAA
Organism: uncultured Candidatus Poseidoniales archaeon; assembly: GCA_964414525.1. Taxonomy (GTDB): domain Archaea; phylum Thermoplasmatota; class Poseidoniia; order Poseidoniales; family Thalassarchaeaceae; genus UBA36. The sequence goes on from CAYPWN010000021.1 coordinate 10,876, forward strand.
GTAGAGAAGGGGGATGTGCTGCTTGACGGAAATAGTCTCCTAGAACTTGAGGCTTGGGAAAGGGCAAGGGCTGGAGTATTCCTTTCTTTCCAGTATCCACAGGCCGTTCCGGGATTACAGGTCGGAAACTTCCTAAGAAAATCTGTAGCTAGTATCAAAGGAGAGGAGGAGGCTAAAGGAGCGAGCTTCAGGAGTGCTCTGAAAGATGCTATGGAGTCTTTGGGCATCCCTAGATCGTTCCTATCGAGATACGTCAATGACGGTTTCAGTGGAGGGGAGAAGAAGCGTTTTGAGATTCTGCAGTTGATGCTCCTGCGTCCAAGCCTAGCAGTACTAGATGAGACCGACAGCGGACTCGATATAGACGGGATAAGGACAGTCGCGGAAGGAGTCAACGCTGCCATAAGGGGAACTGGGTCCGGCGCGCTGATCATCACTCACTACTCCAGAATACTGGAGCATGTTCAGCCTGACAAGGTTCACGTCCTTATGGATGGGAGAATAGTTTCATCTGGAGGCCCGGAGCTTGCCACGAAACTTGAAGAACATGGCTACGAATGGCTGAATAACAACTGAGGTCTAATATGGTCGACAACAAAGAGGCTCGAGATGCAGTAGGGGATTACAAAGCGGGATGGCACGATCCCGAGAATTCCACCATAAGGTTCGACTTTGGCCTGTCCGAAGAAGTTGTCAGAGAAATTTCGGGACTAAAGGATGAGCCGACATGGATGACCGATATTCGAGTAAAGGCATTCAAGCACTTTTCAGAAAGGCCAATGCCGACCTGGGGCAACACACACTTGCTGAAGGAAATCGACTTCGACAACATCTGTTACTACCTTAGGTCATCAGAGTCGACTGAGAAAAACTGGGATGACGTTCCTGAGGACATAAGGAACACATTCGAGAGACTGGGGATTCCAGAGGCAGAGCAGAAGTGGCTATCAGGAGTTACGGCCCAATACGAGTCGGAGGCTGTTTACCATAGCATCCGGGAAGATTTGGAAGAGCAGGGGGTGATTTTCCTAGACATGGATAGTGGACTCCGAGAGTATCCTGAAATCGTGAAGAAGTGGTTCTGCTCGGTAGTCCCTCACTCGGACAACAAGTTCGCAGCACTAAACACCGCTGTATGGTCAGGGGGGTCGTTCATTTACGTCCCAAAGGGAGTTCACGTTGAGATGCCTGTACAAGCTTACTTCCGAATTAATGCAAAAAATATGGGGCAATTCGAGAGGACCCTGATTATTGCCGACGAGGGTAGCAGCGTGCATTACGTAGAGGGTTGTACCGCTCCGTCCTATTCCACCGACTCGCTCCATTCTGCAGTTGTCGAGTTAGTGGCCCTTCCTGGTGCACACATTCGATACTCCACGATTCAGAATTGGAGCTCGAATGTATACAACCTAGTAACCAAACGTGGCATAGCCCATGAAAATGCTAAGATCGAATGGGTTGACGGCAACATCGGTAGCAAGCTTACGATGAAGTATCCGGCTGTAATTCTGAAGGGAGAGGGGAGTCATGCAGAGGTAATCTCCGTCGCATACTCTGGGGAGGGGCAGCATCAGGATGCGGGTGCAAAGATACACCACTTAGCATCCAACACGACCAGTAAGATACTTTCAAAGAGCATTAGCAAGAATGGCGGGAGAGGTTCATACAGAGGGATGGTGACGGTTTCACCCAAGGCTGACAACTGCAAATTGAACGTGGTCTGTGATGCTCTGATTCTAGACGAAGATAGTCGGTCTGATACTTACCCGACCATGGAAGTTTCCAACCCTACTGCTAGGTGCGAGCACGAAGCCAGCGTCTCAAAGGTCAGTGACGACCAATTGTTCTACCTAATGAGCCGCGGTCACTCCGAGGAAGAAGCACTTGCAATGATCGTCAACGGATTCTTCGAGCCTTTCACGAGAGAGTTGCCTATGGAGTACGCTGTAGAATTGAACCAGCTAATGGCATTGGAGATGGAAGGAAGCATCGGCTGAGGTGTTAGTTTGGACTCTGCCTCTAGGTACCTAAGTCTTGACGAGCCCGACAGGTCAGACCATCTATGGAGATACACCCCTTGGAGAAGGGTTCATCCATCTGGGATTGTGTCCGAAATCCCAGAATTGGGCCAACCAATATTGAGGCTTCTTACCATTGATGGTTCTGATGTTCCGGATGGGATTAGGCTCGTTGAAGGTGAGGCTTCGCAAACAGTCCTTCCGAATTCTGATGAGTTGACAAGTTCGTTCCTCCTAGCCTCCTCTAACTGCTCAAGATGGACCCTTGTGGTGGATAGGAAATTCTCTGCCGAATCACCGATAGTCCTAGAAATTCAGACTGGCGAGGGTGCATCTGCTTGCCAAATCTCTCTAGAAGTTGGAGAAATGGCCGAAATAGAGTTGGTAACCAGGGTCGTTGGCAACAATGATTGGTTTGGATTACTAAGAACGGGGAGAATAGGGGATGGTGCAATCCTGAACGATGTGCTACTGGGGCTCCAAGAGAGGGGGACTATGCTGAGGTCAGATTCTATTGCGATAGGCAGAGACTCCCAGGTCAGGGCAGGAACTGTGTCGTCGGGATCCGAGAAGACAAAATCGGATATCCGCTATTTGATGGGCGATTCGGGAGGAAGTGTTAGAGTTCTGGGGTCAATTCTCTCTGCAGATTCTATGCACTTGGATCACCACATAGAGATTCATCACGACGCACCGGAAACGTTCAGCAGGTTGTCTTGGCACTCGGCCTGCGGAGGTAAAAGCAGGACTGTTGGGACTGGAATGCTAAGGGTCAGTGATGGGTCAAACGGCGCAGACGCCGCTCAGATTTTCCACAACCTTCTGCTGTCAAAGGATGCAGAGGCAGATTCCATACCAGAACTTGAGGTAATGGAACATGATGTGGTGGGTTGTGGTCACGGAACTGCAAATGGCCCCATTGACGAAGACCAGATGTTCTACTTGGAGGCAAGGGGTCTGGACAAGCAAGACGCTAAGAGAGCCCTAATCGCGGCTTTCCTTAACTCAACCTTGTCTGAAATGGGTAGCGAACAACTGCACGAGTGGCTTGTTGGGGTACTGTCTCAACAACTAGAGTCACTTGGGTCATGAAGGTGAGAAAGTGATTTTAGCCCCCCAGCATAGGGGGTGCTGTGGACACTGACCATTGCGACGAGATATTCTGCCAATGTGGATTCAGAGGGAGGGCAGTTCCAATGCGTCAGCACATGGAGTGCCCTGCTTGTAAGAAGGTGGTAGAAGCCTGTTGCGAAGGCGTGCCTGACTACTCCTAGGGGGGATGTGGTGAATAAGAACGGACTTGCAAATAGGAGACTGGAGACCAAGGTTTCCAGTATTCTTGGGGGAATAGCCGCGGGGTACCTCTTTCTCTGCTTTATCGCCCCATTCTCAATGCCTACTGACTCTGTTCCAGAACTCTCAGGGCGAGCGAACGCAATTGACTACGCATTCGAAGATAGTTGGGGGAATAGGGACCATGGAGAAGGATCCAAAGTGGGACATGACCAGTCCCTGCATGGGGGTTCCTTCGCATGGAGCGAGCTAAGTCCGTTGTGGGCCTTCACTTACGCATTCGGAGACCTGAACTGCCATCAGAAGCACGAGAGGTCATGGGAGATTAACGGCAACCAGATGCCAGTTTGTGCTAGGGATATCGGGATTTTCCTCGGATTTGCCATTGGATGCTTGATTTTCGGCCTGAGGGGATTCAACAGATGGACTGTGAGGGACACCTTCCTCTCTGTATTTCCCGACCAATGGATGGATGCAGTATACGAGAGGGACCTGAGGTTGGTTGCTATGATCCTAGTCCTAGGTCTTGGCCTGGTTCCGATGGCAATCGATGGGTTCACGCAACTGCTGCTAGACTCATACGAGTCAAACAACCCCCTCAGATTAATCACTGGAGCGGGTGCGGGAATTGTTGGTGGGTGGTGGTTCTGCTCGGCCTTCTCTGCTAGGCCTAGATTCTTCGAAGGAGCAGGGTCCGTAGGGCTACCCTCTGGGTCTAGATTAGTTGTGAAATAATCCTACTTGCCCGACCACCAACGGACCAAGGAATCCTTGTTACCTGGATGAGGAATCTCAAAGGAGCCACTACCCAGTATAGAGATTCGCGAGATTGAGTGGCGAATCGCTGAGTCATAGTTACCGGACTTCACAATTTGGCCCAGGCAAAAGCGCAGGTGAGTCCGGGGGTTTTCCGACTGCCATTTCCTAATTGCCTTCCTCAGGGGCCAAATTGCAAGGATGAGTCTTCCGTAGGCGAAATACTCGTCTCTGAGCTGCGACTTAGGGGCTTCTCTACCGATCAGGGTCTTCCTCTGGGAAATCCACCCAGAATCCTTCAGGAAGCTCACTATCCTCTGAGTATGCCTAATCGAGACACTTCGAACTGGGCCCATGGCCGACCTCAACTCGGATATCTCTGCAGAGTGAACCAAGGACAAGGTTCCGCAGATAGAGGACATTGAGTGGTTGAGGATGTTCTTCGGCGTTTCGTGAAGTTTTTCCTGACTGAGCTTTTCGTTGGAAATCAGCGTCCTCTTGTGATCTTCCTGAGCCAACTTAAGAACCTTCCAAGGAGGATTACCCTCTAACCAGTCTATCTTGCTCTTGGCTGGATCTATCCCTAGTCCAGGGAGTGTGCTTTGCCCCTCAGAACGACTGACAATAGAACGAATTTGGTACTGGTCTACTTGCTCGGGATCTACGTTAATGGGAGAAGGCCTAGAGTGCATGAATGACCTAATCCCCTCTTTCAGACTTCTGCGAAACTGTTCCTGTGTCCCCTCATTCAGGATTGGCCCCAGTACGGCACCCATGTCAAATGGGGTGGGCATTTCCACCCTCCCAGACAGAAGATCCAAGTATCCTTCCCTTATCCTGATTTGGAAATCCGTAGTCTCGAAGTACTCCTCCTTGTTTGAAAGGCCCCGGAGTGTCTCGTTTCTAATCCTGTTTAGGGCGATTTCGGGAGTGCAGTCCACCCAAATGCACAGGTCGGGCACCAATGCTGCCGAGTTCATGTGAGCTGCTCTTTCAACGCCAATCCCACCGACTATTCCCTGATATACAAGTGATGAGTGTATGTTTCTCTCGCTGACTACTGCCCTCCCCTCCAATAGACGAGGGAGGATCCACCCATGTGAGTGGTCGAGCCTGTCAGCTGCGAACAGTCCGGCCTCCTGCTCGGGTGTCATTGATTTCTTCTTTACAGAATCAATGGCCAGTCTACCTAGGGGGTGGTCCCTCCGAGGCTCGCCTGTAGATTCTACAGATGTGAAAGAAAACTCCGATTGCAGAACGTCGGCAACGATCTTGGTTGCTAGTCCCTTACCGCTGCCATCCCCGCCTTCTACTGTGAAGAGGAACACATGACTACCCCGGTACCTTCTGGTAGTTGGAGGGGATTATATTGATGCTGGTGACAAAGCATAGGGCCAAAATTTACTTCACGATGGTTGGTCACTAGAAAACTGGTCCCTAGAAAGCGTGACCAAACCCATTCCCACCAATATCAGAAGAGGTCCGATGAAAATCATCCCCCGACTCCACAGTCCAAGGAATCCGAACCACCATGCTCTCCTGTAGCTATCTCCCCTATATGCTTCAATTCCCCCATAAACGCCTGCAAGGCCCAGGAGGACCGTCAGAAGTGCAATTGCTGTCGCAATGGAGACGGATTGGCCGAGATGGCTCTCTCCCCTGAGGTCAATCACCACCTCTCCTTCCCCGGGAGATAGAGTTACGGCCAGGTCGGCATTGTCTCCGGGAACGAAATACACCTTCGTGGTATTGTTCCCGGGATGGGTTACCTGCAGCAGGGATGGCTCTCTAATTGCGTTATTTATCGAGAATCTGCCATTGGAATCTGTAAAAGTCTCCTTGCCAGTAGTTGCACCTTCTTCCGAGAGAAGCCTAACCTTCACCCCCTCTACTGGGTCTCCCCCGGTTTCATTATCGGAAATTGCGGAAATCACTATTCCTGAGACGTCGGCGTATTCTTCGGTTGAGTCTAGACTCCCTGAAAGAATCTCGTCTAGATCTGCAGAAATTAGGAGGATGCCGAGTTGAACCCCCAAAAGACTCCCTGCGATAATCATGATCGCACCTGCAACCCTTGTCGATGGCTCTTCTGACAAATCCTCCAAAAAGTACTCGAGGTCTATGCCTCCTGAGTCGTCTTCCTCCATCATTGTGCAATCCTACTGAGGGTAGTCCTTGAAGTTGGGCGTTTCGGGTTCGTCCTTTCTTTGGATATTCGAATAGATTACCCAGAAAACCAATATTATGGCAAACAGTAAGGCAATCTGAGTCGCGTTTGGTGAATCATCGGCTTCTAAATTGCTTCCGGGAACATAGAATTTTACTAGGTACATTTCAGTCCAATTCTTTCCTGTAACCCAGAATCCACCGGATGATTCATCGTAGGCTATTCCATTAAGCACTTCATCACGATCTTGGCCCTGATTTTTTGACAAGGAAGAGGCGATTGCAAAGAACTCAACTTGTCCAGAACTGGAGTTGATAGCTAGGATGGAGTCCTCCATCCACACATTCGCGTATACGAAATCCCCTACGCACTCCAACTCGTTCAGATTTGTTACTCCCTCTCCATCAATTGTTACTCGCACAGAATGGATAATTTCGAAGCTTTCAGGATCTCTGAAAGAAAGGTATGAGGATCCATTGGACATTACTAGATGCTCCCCATTGTAGCAAATGCCCCAACCCTCTCCTTCGTAACTATAGTTTCCAATTATGCTAAAGTCATCAAGATCAATCTCGAACGCAGTCTCCTCCCTCCAAGTGAGTACTATTGCGGAGTTGTTCCGAATTGTGAGTCCCTCTGCAAAGACTGAGTCGGAAAACGAAATCTGCCTTATCACTTCTCCATTGCGGATATCTACCTCACTAAGCCTAGAGTGCCCATACAATCCGGAGCTTTCCAATAGATTTCCATTCCAGGCCTCGAGTCCCTGGGTGAATGATGTGGGTTCATGTGGGACAGTATCCAAAATCTCCAAGTCCCTCCGAAGTTGCTCTTGAGTAGCTTCCACATTTATTTCGGAATAAGGGAAGGACAGTAACAGCAGTGCCAAAATTGGCATACGCGCCCCGATACGCCTCCGCATGTACGAACGATGCTCCATCGATGTTAAAATACGTCCTCGAACGGTTTGAGGCAAGTTGCCAAACTAGGTGTTGCAAATGAAGGAGGACTGCGAATTAATCTTGATCCGCAGGGCGGTGATTGTAATTGCCTCATTTCTGGTAGTATTCATATCACCGCTAGCTTCCTCTGACGAAGACCTGGGGCAAAGGGGGCAGCCTAGAAACTGCCAGAATTCCTGGGTGGTCGGAGACACTGACAACATCACCACAAGCGATGGGACGGTAGCGGCTTCTGTCGAGAGAGTTTCATCTAACTCTGCTATTTTCGTAGAAGAGGGTAAAATTGTATCCTCCACCACACTAAACGACATCACTTCAACATGGGAGTCAATAATCTTCCCAATTGGCACGAATTACTTCGGAGACGTTCCGGACGTAGATGCCAATTGTCAAATCGAGATTGTGATTCTATCAATTGACGGAGCGGGAGGAGACGGTGGGTATTTTGAGCCAGGGCTATCGTCTGCAAGAGAAACTTTGTTCCTAGACGTGGATGATTTGTCTGGAAGGAACCCAATTCTTGCTCACGAGTTAGAGCACATGATCCACAACTCGAAGGACCAATACGAGTACAGGTGGGTGGATGAAGGAGCCGCAGAGATGGCCGAATTCCTTAGTTTCGGATCAAACTCTGACCTTGAGAACAAAGTAAACTCGTGGACGTCTAACTCCAGCACAAGCCTCAGATGGTGGGATAACAGGGACCCCGATCATGGTTCCAGCTTCCTATTCATGTCATACCTAGAAGAGAAACTAGGTGGGGCTCCTTCTATCAGACAGCTAGTTTCTGATGGTTCACTGGGAGGTAGCGGAATACAGAACCTAGCTAGGAATCCGGGGTCTGGTTCGACACCAATCGGGACGACCATGAGTGAAATATTTGCAAACTTCAGCGCCGCAGTGACCCTTGATAGCCCCCAGGGGGCATTCGGCTTCTCCGATATAGAATTGCAAGACGAATGCGCTTCAGGCGGGTTCTGTAAGGCAGCGCCAAGTGATGAGAACGATCAGTGGTCAGAGGTATGGCAGTCTTCGGGACACACTATTGAAGGATGGGGACTAAAGTCATTCAAATTCTCCCAGGGCAATGGCGATCCACTGAGCATCTTAGTCCAACCAGACAGATTCGGATTTGAGGGAGCGATTCTTGCTAAGAATTACCCCTCTGGAACATGGACGATGAATGACCTTAGAATAGATCCTAGTGATGGTAAAGGAACTGGTTTGGTCCATGGATTTGGAAACGACACCTCAGAAGTTTGGCTTCTAGTTTGGTATAATTCACTAGTTGATGATTGCGACTTCGACTTTGCCAATTGCGGAGTTCTATCCGGTGGTTCGTACCCTTCTGGCTCGTTCACGGTTAGTGCTAGCCCCGTTACCAGTCCGGCTGACATTTCGATAGACTCATTGGAAAGTTTCGATAGGGACGGTGACTCTCTATCAGACAGCTTGGAAATTGGAATTAGCGTAAGTTCGAGCGCATATTTCGAGACGCTGTCGGTTGAGTTTTCCGCATACACCAACAATACAGAGTTTGACTCTGTTGAATTCACCGTTTCAGTGAGTAACGCTGGGCCAGAAATTTTGTCGGTCTGGTTTACCCCTCAATTCACGAGTGAATGGACCTTTGCAGCAAGATTATGGGACATTACGGGTCAAATGCAGGACGTGGCCCAATCATTGCCAGTGCAGGTTTTCAACATGAAGCCAGTAAGTTCGGGTTCTATTTCATCTCAAGAAACTCAAACATGGTTGCCCACGTACATTTTCGGAGGAGGGTATGACTCCTGGGGATTCGGCGTCCAGAACGGATCTTTCGGGCATAACGAGACCCCTTCTTCGTACATCTGGGATCTGGGGGATGGAAACTCCTCGAGCCTGAAGAACCCAGTTCACTCATTCTCCGATGAGGGCGAGTACGCAATTACCCTAGTGGTTCAAGACCAAGGCGGTTACTACTCTAATGCGATTTCCTGGAACATTTCCGTGAACGACAATTCCTCGCCAATTGCGGAGATATCTATCGATGGTTTGGCCATCGAAGGCGAGTTGACTATACAAACGGGGCAGAGAGTCCAATTCTCTGCCTTCGGCACCACCGATAACGTCCCAATTAGTAAGCTGTTTTTCGTATGGGACTGGGGAGACGGTTCGACTGACTCGGGAATCGGACTATTCGAAGTTGGCCACTCTTGGGTGGATGGAAGCGCCGACGGTACGGTTTACTCTGCAGAGTTAAGTGTAAGCGATGGCACTCAGACATCTCAAAAGACACTGGTAGTGAAAGTTCTGAACAGAGTTCCAAGGCAGATTTTCTCAGAGAGTCTCCAGACGTATGCCATTACTCCGATGGCCCTGCCAGATGTGTTCGTAGACGATGATGGGATTATAGTAGAATACAGGTGGAGTTTCGATGAAGGCGTAAACATTGGAGGAGGCGTTATCTCGATGACATCAGACTTCTCGGAAACAAACTCCTTCGAGGAAAGTCCAATCGTTGGATGGAGGGATCCTGGAATAAAGAACCTGACACTAGAGGTTACGGATGATGATGGAAATTCCTCCATTGCCAATTTGGAAGTTGAGGTCCTGAACCAAAGACCAGTAGCGATTTTCGAGCGTCCAATGGATGGCGAAATAGGTGATGCTTACATTTTCATTAGTTCTTCATTCGACCC
>CAYPWN010000022.1:0-20313 GCA_964414525.1 uncultured Candidatus Poseidoniales archaeon
GCTAAGCGGAAGAAACCCGCTGATCTGGGTTCAAATCCCAGTGCCCCCACCACATTTAGACGCAACCCCGAAGTTTTGCTATATTCAGCAGCCCGCGTAGGTTGGTTTGAAGTCGTCCCTACCTGCGCAGAGTACAATGAATCGCCATAAGGTTGCAATGGCTCTGGTCACCCTACTGATGTCTCCAATTGCAGGCAGCCTGTCTTATTCAGGTGGGCATTTATATGCTGAAACTCGGGATTCTGATGGGTTACAACTAATTGGTCCCGGGCAAACAACGCAGACTCCTGCCCAATCTGATATTTGGTGGGACCCAGAAGTAGATTGGTGGAGTGTATCCTCACTCGACCAAGATAGGAATGGCATCCACGACTCCTTACAGTCCGCTACAGGGCCCGTCAACGTGGGCCTGTCCTATTCTCGCGAGGTCTCTCAAGAGGATAGGGAATCCATCGCCATGATGGGCCTAGAAATCCACCTCGAATTGGATATAGTTGATGCTCTGCTATTGGGGGATGTAGATTCCGGTCTGGTTTGGAATCTGTCATATCTGGATGGAGTTGTTATGGTTGAGAGGTATGGGTCCCTCCAGTTCTTTGGCGATATTCAGACTCCATCGGTCAAGGCGAGAAACTCATCAGATTACCCATCCGGTGCTTGGGACTTCGGGGTTACTGGTAACGGGGTGAATATCGCAATGGTAGATACTGGTGTTGACAATGAGCACCCGGGACTTGTGGGTAAGTTCGTAGCAGGTTACGATGCAGTATGCTACATGCACTCCGACCCACAGTGCATTCTAGCCGGCGGCCGGCAGGACGATGGCTCATTCGATCCAGATGATGGAAATCAGCACGGAACTGCTTGCATGGGCATGGCAAGCGCTTCTGGAATTGATGCGGACGGGACCCAGAGTGAGTATTACGGATCAGCCCCCGCAGCAGGACTAGTTGACGTTCGAATCGGGACAGACGTGGGCGCCGGGCCATTCGAGAACTACTTGCTTGAACAGGAATTCTACGAATCGGCAATGAACGGGTTACAGTGGATTATAGATCACAAGGACGACGCCTGGCCAGGAGTTGATGAGGAGTGGTTCGGTATAGACATAATTTCCCTTTCATGGGGGATTACAAGCCATGAGGACGGGGGATCCGATGGATCGGATATGCACAGCCGTATCCTGGATGAGGCGATGCAAGCAGGAGTGGTGGTCTCAAACGCAGCTGGAAACTCAGGGGAGGACAACGACGGGCTTTCAGGAATGAGCGCTTCTTCGCTATCCATTACCGTCGCCTCCACCGATGACCAGAACACTGTAAACAGGACCGACGATACGATTGCTGGCTACTCTTCCCGGGGTCCACGCAAGGATAACGGAGACGGCAACCCCGTTAACGAGCTAATCCCCGAGATTAGCGCCCCAGGTTCTAACATCGTTCAAGCAGAGGGGTGCGTAAGCAGCGGAGGGTGCAACAATTTCCTCGGAGGAGACGCGTCCCAGAATTCATACACTGGCAGGGGGAGTGGCACATCTTATGCCACTCCAGCAGTCAGTGGCGTCGTAGCTCTCGTAATTGAGGCCAACTCAAACCTAACACCATTGCAGATAAAGGAGGTCCTAAAGCACACTTCTGAGCTCAGAGGGGAACCTAGCGCACCCGATGTTGACCCATACTGGAACAGGGAGTTCGGGTATGGTATGGTAGACGCGCTGAAGGCAGTCGAGCTAGCAATTTTCCTACGAGAATCGGGCCAGACTGAATCAATCGATCACACTCTGCAGAGCCATGGCCTGAATTTTTCTCAGTCAGAGATAATCAATATTACCGGGCATGCATGGGGCCAGGCTGGTCCCGTCGAACGGGTGGAATTCAGGATAGATGGGGGAGAGTGGAAGGATGCGACATATTCTGACACGCCCTCCGAGATTGGAGCTCTGACTCCCTTCCTATGGCACGTGCTTCTTGACCCGACCAAACTAAGCCCCGGGGAGCACCTCGTTGAGGTCCACGCGGTTTCGGGGAACATGCACTCACTTCCTGTCATATATGCGGTAAAAGGGATGGGAGGGGAATCATCTGGGGCCGGAATACCCCTATCTGCAGTAGCATTGGTCTCTTTGGTCTTCGTAGCCTGGTGCGCTTCACTGGTCCTAGTGAGATTCCGTTCCGATGATGAGATAGACGGGATTATCTCTTCGTTCGTGAGTCCCAATGCTGAAGTTTTGGATGCAGAAATTGTACCAGAATCCGAATCATAATCTATACATCTTGGCCCGAACGCCGCCTTGTTCAAATCCTAGAACGCTAGTCCGCAGGTCATGGTGAGATTCTCCGACCGCTCGAACAGCATTCGTCCAACGGGCGTTAGGAGGATGTTTGACATGGCAGGAGACGATGCCGTGCAGTTCGGCTTGGGAGAACCAGACTTCCAACCACCCGAGATAGCCATTGAAGCATTCACTCGAGCAATGCAGGAGGGCAGGAACAAGTACACATCTACGGCAGGACTCCCCGCCCTGAGACAGAAGATAGCAGAGATGTGGCACCACCGCATCCCGGCCCTGGACGAGTCAAACGTATGCATCACCATGAGCGGGACCAACGCCCTTCTGGACATCTTCCTTGCCATAGTGAACCCAGGGGACAAGGTGATGATCCCCGAGCCTTACTTCCCGCTCTACCCACCAGACGTTGTGATTTGCGGCGGGGAGCCAACGTTCTACCCTTGCAAATTCGAGAACGGCTTCGTTCCCACGATATCCGAACTCGAGGAGATAGTCGACGACAGCACCGTAGCGATACTGTACAACTTCCCCAGCAACCCAACTGGGGGCAACGTGGACGAACACCAGAGGGACGAACTGGTCGAGTTCGCCAGAGCAAATGACCTGTGGTTGATCACCGACGAGGTCTATGACCGGATAGTCTACGACTCCCCGCACGTCTCTTTCCTAGGGGCTGGCTACGATAAGCTAGTGATGGTCCAGTCGTTCTCCAAGACCTTCGCGATGACAGGCTGGAGGATAGGTTACCTGCTTTCGCCTGATCCCGAGCTTATGGGGGAGCTGACAAAGATGCAGTACTACGTCACCGCCTGCTCTAATGACGCCATGCAGCACGCAGTGCTCGAGGCCTTGGAGAAGTACCCGGGCTACCCCGAGGAGATGTGCGCAGAGTTCAAGGCCCGGAGGGACCTTATCTGCGAGAGGCTGAACGCGATGCAAGGGGTGTCATGCCACGTCCCGACAGGGGCATTCTACGTCTTCCCTAAGGTAGAGGTTCCGGGGATGAACAGCGAGGAGGTCGCGCTCAAGCTTCTCGAGGGAGGGGTACTGTGCTCGCCCGGAACCGCGTTCGGCGAGGCGGGCGAGGGACACCTGAGATTCGCCTACACCATCTGTCGCGAGGACATCTCTCGGGGCATGGACAGGGTCGAAGCTGTACTTAGGGATCTCAGGAAAAACTCATCAGAAACGTTTGCCTAGTCTTCACCGAATATGTCGAAGGGGGTATCAATCATCCTTGAGCCAACTTCCCCATCTTCGGACTCATCCTCAGCCACTGTTTCGGTGGCCTCAACTTCTCCATCATCTGTGTGGCGAGAATCCCCCCCCTGCCCCAGTTCCTTAGTCCTGAGAGACTCCAGACCACTCTCTTGACCGAACATCCACTCGGGCATATGCTGAGATCCCCCCAGTACCGATATGGTCGTGAAAGTAGCCATCGGTAGGACGGATATCGCCACTATGAAATCAAGGATTGCAGTGTCAGGAATCACTGCATCGGGGGCGACAATCTGCAGGATAATTTTCTCCAGTTGCATTTCATGCCACTGGGAGTAATTCACATTTAGCAAATCAAGGGAGAATAGTAGGACTAGTCTAGCAACGAGCCAATATAGGAAGATTGGAAGAATCCATGAAAGCCGGGATACGCGCCAAACGACGTTCCTGAACATCGCCGCGATCCCTACTAGGTGCCATGAGACGATTGGGTGCACTCTAACTGCCATCCATAGAGCGATTACATATCCAGCCATTGCCAGATCGAATGCTCGACTGGGCCTGATCAGAGATTCCGGTACCCCTTCCATTATCGCCAAGGGAACCGCAATCAGAATTACCTGCATTGGGACAGCGAGCAACTGGAGCCCCCCGTGTACTGCCATCAAGTCGAATTGACCGTCCCGCGTCTTCGTATTCACTAGTCTGGCCATCTTCCCGTAGGGTGTGCTATGGAGATACAGTCTGGCTCTGTCTACGAGCTCCGGATCTCCTCTCCTGGCACTAAGTCTTAGGAAGGCCAATACTCCTCCTTGGTTGGCAACGAAGAATGGTCTGAATCCACCAACCACCAGTGCAAGCCCAATTGATATGACGCCGTATGAGAGGCCAGCAATTAGTACCCAGTGAATCAACTCAGTCCTCACCCCAATCGAGGCCGAGTCGTAATCAATATCGATCAGGTAAGTTAGGGAGAAAAGGACAATTGGGGCCATGGTAATCTGAACTACCACAAATAGAACCAGAAGCAACCGCTTCACGATCATCGCACGCTCCACCATACGCATCTACGCCAGAGCATTGTAACATAAGCACTTCATTCCTCAGATGTTTACTATTGCCAGTTAATGGACTGCATCAGGTAAACCATCACTCAGACAAAACCGAACCACAGTCCCCAACCTTCTTACACGGAATAATTCCGCATTTTGGTGTAAATGAGTTCGGTCCGGGGAATTGTGCTTTCCTTGCTGCTACTTGCAGTGAGCCTTTCACATGTGGTTGTTCACATGCCAGAATCACCACTAAACCAGTCGCTAGTGGGGGCAAAAAACAACCCTGTGGATTTCGAAGTGACCGGCATAGAGGTGGGGAACCAAAGCCTGTCCCCAAGAGTATGGACGCAGCCAGATTCCTCACTGCAGGAGTACATGACGAAAGGTGAGACAATTCAGATCAATGTGACATTTCAGCAGATTGGGGTAGACCCCTCTCCCGTAACCACGGATGCCAAACTGGAGATTTGGCACCCTATCGGAGTGGTGATTGGTGAGTGGACATTCAACATAACTCTGGCAGCCGGGCAATCGATCAAGATGCCATTTGTTTGGACGCCCACAATCGCACACAGTAGTCTGAGTGATGATGGCTGGCTTACAGGGGGCATGACATTCAGGGGAATGGTGTTGCCCGAAATAGGGGTGGACGGAGACGATACAAACGACATCTTGGATCGAGACGTCCCCGTTGCATTCTGGTACGATCCAATGGAGAACGGCTTCTGCAATGACGAAGCGAACGAAGGGAAGTACTGCACAAACAATGCAGTTCCATTCGGCGTCCCAACCTGGTACGCTGCCGGTTACACAGATGGTTACCAGCCAGACACCAACAACTTCCCAACTGGTACTTGGAGGATGGAGAATGTCTCAAGCGCCACCGACGAGTGGCACTGGAAGGTCTCCGGTGACAACGATAATTATGCATCAAACAGGTACGACAGGCTTCGATGGGCATGGCAGAGAGTCAACCAAAACGACGGTTGTTCCGACCAAGTGTATGAGGACAGCCACGGCCTAGGTTACGGGGAATATGACCCCATAGTGTCAGGAATTCATGGTGCAAACCTATGCCTTGTAAAGGTGAACAGCCCCTTGCTCTACTCTATCCAGATTGCTACAGATGCATGGGGAGTTATGGGTGCCGGGGACTCCATAGTGATGGAGACAGACTCCGGTGCAGCGGGTGGTGTCGAGTACCTGAACTACTCATCGCGTAACCTTTCATCATCCGAGGGGGACTGGACTAGGATTGTCTGGAATGCCACTGGAATGCACCAGAATGAGGGATTCACAGTTTCATTTTTATTCCGCTCAAACTCGTCATTCGCCGATGAAGGGATTCACATCGATTCTTTCATAATTTTCGCGATAGAGCGAGGAGACGAGTACACTCTTGACGCAGATTGCACTTTCCCTGATAACTTCGGCGGAACGATGACATTCGACCCCGACTCCGAGGGTGGAAACACTATCCTCGTAGAGGCAGCTGATCCCGACCCACCATCCTTGCACTGCCGGATATTCAACAAGGGGTACATCGATACAACTTTGAGATTCTATACCGAGGTATCTAACGACTCTTGGATGTCCCAATACCCACTCAGAATAGATTCGAACAACTTTAACGATCATGATAACGAGGTAAAGTCCAATACGATAAAGGCTAGAACTTACACTGACGCTTACTTCAATCTCTCGATACCCGACGGGGCGCCCGTGCAAGATTTATTCTGGTACACATGGATCAACGATGGCATCCTAGGATTCCAGGATACAAAGTACTACGTCGAGCTACCGGTTAGTGTGGAATCTACATACAGGATGACTCTGAAGCAGCAGACGCTTTCCAACCCTGCTGCAACGATTATGCCTGGTGGGAAGGCTAACGTAACAATGGATCTCAAGAACACAGGAAACCAGTACTCTTCATGGAGCCTCGGTGGACTCTTCGAAGACTCAGGGCTCTCTTCTGACAATCTGAAGTGGTACGAAGTTGGAGGTGACGAGGTCACCATAATCAACATGACTCCAGTGGAGGAACTCACCCTCAATGCAGAGGTCACAATCCCTGAAGGAATGGAGCCAGGAACTTATGGCCTCAACCTACTAGCTAACCCCCGACTCCCTAACACCTTCCAGGCCTCTTCGAATATCTACATCGAGGTGCCGGTCTACCACGACCTTGCTATTGCTCCAGTCAAAAACGCAATGCTCGCACCTGCTAACGGGGAGCAGCAGACCGTACAGGTCTTCCTATTCAACTACGGAAATACAGAGGACACCTTCGACCTCAGAGTAGATACTGACAACTGGAAACTATTGGCCGACCTGAGCTCAGACGAGGTGACTTTGGAAGCCAACGGAGGGCAGGTCACCCTATCCCTGATCCTCCCGATGCCGAAAGGAGTCGAGAATGGGACTTACAGGGTGTCGATGATTGGTACTAGCCAGTCCAATCCGAGCTACCAGTCGGTTTCCAACTTCTATCTGACAGTCCCTAAGACGTACCTGGTAGAAGTAGATGACAGGGATCTGTCGAACGAAGTGTTTGCTGCTGGTACCGATCCAAGGACCCTGAAATGGGAAATTTGGAACTCTGGGAATGTAGACGACGCATTCGATATCGAACTCAGCTTCCCTTCGGATGTATCTGCCTTCGTGTCGGGCGTATCTGGGGGTAGGACACCTTACATTGCTCCTGGATCATCATATAACCTGAGCGTAAGCTACTCCTTCGATGCTGGTGTGGAAGGTGCAAGGACGATTAATCTCCGAGCCACTAGCATTGAATCAGGAGCTTTCATCGAGGGAGAAGCTAGATTCGAGGTCGGTACAGTAGGTTTCCTTCTGGTTCTTCCCCCTTCATCCCAGTCTAACGCCAACGAAATATTTGAGTCAGGGGACGACTACATCCTGGTTTTCTCCATCCGCAGCGCTCACCCGGAGCTGGAACAGCAGATTAGGGCCGATGTCGAGTTAGACAACCTGTGGACGATATATGACGCCAGAGTTGACGACGAAGATAGGAACTTCGTACTGGGTGCCGGGGAGACTAGGAATGTGACAATACACCTCGATGTGAGGGACGAGAACTTGGAGAACCTTGCTGCAAACATTGTCGATTTTAATGTGACTTTGGTCGTTATCAGCGACCTTGATACCACCACTAAGACGGCCATGATAACCCTCTACAAGCCAGATCCGATCCCCGAGGGACCTGACGTTGAGGAAGTGGGTTGGAAGGCGGCAAACTACTTGCTGATAGCGATTGGGATTTCCGTAATGGGGGCAGTTCTATTTGCCTCATTCAGAGTGATGAGGAAAGCCTCCGCCCCCCTTGAGGAGCACTCTTCACTGAGCGACTACAAGATGACTGTGGAAGGGTGGGACGGTGGTAAGATAGCCGAGGGAGACCTCCCCTCGGCCGACGATATCGCCAATTCCATGTACGGGGGTTCGAAGGACCTTTTCGAACAGCCTCCCCCGCCTGTAGTGTCGGAGCCAACACCTGCCTTGGAAACACAGGAATCTGTCGGACCACCGGTTCCTGATGACGGCCTTCCCGAGGGCTGGACGATGGAGCAGTGGCAGTACTATGGTCAGAAGTGGCTAGACTCACAGAAGGACGAATAGTCGGTATTTTTCAATTATCCATCGATTGGGAGGCCTTATGACCCCCCCTCCGATGGCCCGGCCGTCGAATCGAGGTGCGTGATTGTATGTACAACGGACAGCAGCCAATCTTCATACTGAAAGAGGGGACAACAAGGACTAGTGGCAAAGGTGCTCAGAGCAACAACATAGCGGCAGCAAAGGCCGTTGCAGACGCCGTCCGATCTACCTTAGGCCCCAAGGGAATGGACAAGATGCTTGTGGACTCAATGGGGGACGTAGTGATTACTAACGACGGTGCCACCATCCTCAAGGAGATGGAGATCGAGCACCCTGCTGCTAAGATGATAATTGAGATAGCAAAGACTCAGGAGCAGCACTGCTTCGACGGGACAACCAGCGCGGTTGTGATTGCCGGGGAGCTTCTCAAGAGGAGCGAGGATCTGGTCGAACAGAACGTACATCCCACAGTAATATGCGAGGGGTTCAGGCTTGCATCCGACAAGGCAGTAGAGCTAATCGAGACCCATGGAAATGGGGTCGATGATAAGATGCTCTCCCAGGTTGCTAAGACTGCTCTAACGGGTAAGAGTGCCGGGGCAGTCAAGGAGTTCTTGTCGGATATTAGTGTTCGGGCAGTACTCTCGGTAGCACAAGAGGACGACGAAGGGTTCGTTGTCGACCTTGACGACATAAAGGTCCAGAAGAAGCAGGGTGGCTCCATTAGGGACAGCACACTGGTTGATGGGATAATACTGGACAAGGAGCGAGTTCACAGCGGTATGCCAAGAAGCGTGACTGATGCAAAGATAGCCCTCGTCAACTCGGCTATCGAGGTGAAGAAGACCGAGGTAGACGCAAAGATACAGATTACCGATCCAAACATGCTTTCGCAGTTCCTCGACGAGGAGGAACAGTTCCTGAAATCTCTAGTAGAAAAGATCCAGGAGAGCGGAGCCAACACAGTGATTTGCCAGAAGGGGATTGACGACCTTGCCCAGCACTATATGTCCAAGTCAGGAATTTTCGCAATTAGGAGGGCAAAGAAGAGCGACATGGAAGCCCTCTCCAAGGCTACTGGGGGGAGGATTGTAACCAACATCGACGACCTCTCTGAGGAAGATCTTGGTTCGGCATCGAAGGTGGAGGAGAGGAAGATAGGCGACTCAGACATGGTCTTCGTGGAGGGTTGTCCACAGGCCAAGAGCGTCTCAGTGTTGCTCAGAGGGGGAACAGAGCACGTCGTCGACGAGGTGAAGAGAGCCTTCGAGGATTCTATCGGCGTAGTAGCTGTTGCTCACGAAGATGGGGCGGTCCTCACAGGAGGAGGTTCCGTCATTGCCGCTATCAGCAGGGACCTGAGGTCATACGCAGAAGGAATAGGGGGCAGAGAACAAATGGCAATAGAGGCGTTTTCTAGCGCCCTTGAGGTCATACCTAGGACTCTCGCCGAGAACGCCGGACTCGATCCGGTAAACACCATCATTGATCTCCGTAAAGCCCACTCAGAGGGCAAGTCCACTCACGGAGTCAACGTGTTCAAGGGAGGTGTTGTGGACATGTCGAAGGCTAAGGTTTTCGAGCCAAGCAGGGTCGTCGAGCAGGCAATACAGAGCGCCTCAGAGACAGCAGTAATGATACTCAGGATTGACGATGTGATATCCAGCAAGAGCACCGGCCCAATGGGTGGCGAGGACTTCGAAGGAATGGAGATGTAACCCGGATACGGCCTGCGATCGTAGTTCCTGCTTACATAGATTCAATAATCGGATTATGTTCCATATAATCAGCCAAGTAACATTGGGTTGGTGATGTATTGCCAGATTCCTCGCTGCTGATATTGTTCGGATCAGAATCGGGCAATTCTGAATACTTGGCCGGCGAAGCAGAAGTGCAGGCTAAATCGCTGGGACTGACTCCTTCGGTCAAGGGTATGGACGAGATAAAAATCGGAGATCTCGCAGATACGAAGAACGTCATCATCTTTTGTAGCACCTGGGGTGAAGGAGAAATGCCCGATAATGCAGTCGACCTCTGGGAGGCAGCGAATGGGGATTCTACTCCTTCCTTAGAGGGTTGTAATTTCGCCGTTTGTGCTCTTGGAGATACTAGTTACGAATTCTTTTGTCAATCTGGCAAGGACTGGGATGGTTGGTTCGAGAAGCAAGGAGCAACAAGGATTCTGGATAGAGTGGATTGTGATGTCGAGTTTGACGATCCGGCCGCCGAATTCACATCCAATTCACTATCCATATTCTCCTCTTTGGCAGGAACCTCCCCCCCGGAACCAGAAGTGGACGAGGGCCAAGTGCCCGAACAAGAATCTCCCGCACAGGGGGAATCTAGCTCCGAAGTTGGACTCGAGGGGCTACTTTCATCAGGTGACAGAACCCTGGAGATACTCTTCGGATCCCAATCAGGGAACTCCGAGAGCCTAGCCGCAAAGATGGCGAAGGAGGCGAAGGCATACGGCCTGGAGGGTGCTGTGCATGACATGGATGGGTTCGACTTCAACTCCCTCGCAAGTAAGAAGAGAGTAATTGTCGTTTGCTCCACATGGGGGGAGGGGGAGCAACCGGACAACGCAGAGGATCTGTGGCAGTTCGCTAACTCCGACTCCGCATCACGCCTCGAGGGTGTGTTCTTCGCAGTTTGTGCTCTTGGCGACACCAGCTACGAATTCTTCTGCGAATCGGGAAAGGAATGGGACGGCCTATTCGAGAAACTTGGCGCAACAAGGCTAGTCGATCGGGTGGATTGCGACGTGGACTACGACGCCCCCGCAGCAGAATGGCTGCTGGGCGCTTTGCCCGCCCTGGCTGCTGTCGATAGCACAGGCAAGTTCCATGAGGACATGATTGGAGACATCAAGGACCATGTCAGCGGAACTGGGGGCGGGGCAGATGGTGAGGATGGGTTCACAATCCCATCAATTTCAACGGAATCTATCCAGGTAGAAGTTTCTGTTTTCAGGTACGACCCAAGCAAATCAAGCACAGGAACAGATACTTGGATTTGTGCCCTACCAGGGCACACTTCTGTCCTAGGTGTCCTCCGAGCATTGAAGTCTACCCAGGATGGCTCGCTCACATACCGGGACGGTACTGCTGACGATCCAAACACGGCAATTTCCGTCAATGGAAGGCTGGTTCTACCCGGACTAACTAGGATCGACTCCCTAGCCCCTCTCAGGGACGGGGCCATCTCCCTGAGAATTGAGCCTCTCGCCGGCTTCGAGGTAATCAGGGATCTCGCTATCGACCCATGGTCCCTGGAGAGGAAGCGCGAATCCAGCAAGCCTTGGATGGTAGCCGCCACAAGGGAGGGCGAACAGACACCACAGGGGACCATGGGTAGGATGGCTCCATCTGAGGCCTCTAGGCTCCACTCAATTTGCGATTTCCAGAGCCAGAACATCATGCATGCCAGCTCCGATGCAGTCCCTCATGCCAATGGCTACCTAGGTCCCGCAGTAATAGTCCGGTCATGGGCTAGGAGGAACGACTCCCGGACATCGCATTCAAAGAAGGAATCGATCGATTCAGACCTCTCTTCAAGTAACGGAATCAAGGCTGAGACAGACCTAGCTCCGATAAGGAGGCAGCCTTCGGTGCCATATGCGGCCTCAGAGGCCCTTCTCGAAGCAAAGAACTCAGTACTCACAGGGGACGGATTCAACGGAAGGCACGGCAAGCACGTCTGGTGGTATACGTGGACGGTGAAGAGCAGCGGTCAGGTTAACGACACAGTGGTCTACCGCCAAGCTCTAGGGCCATTCGCGCTGCTGGGGAATCTGTTTTCTGGGGTAACTGCACGGATGGTTCTTGGATTCACCAGGACCGGTGGCAACATGTTCAATGGCATGCTGGGGATGGTTGCTCCTCCGGCGGGGATAGGGAAGATGCCTAAGCAATTCAACTCGTCCGTGGAAAAGCACCACGAGGTCGTCGCGATTTTCAACGAACTGGATGGTAGGTTCTGATGGCGATTAAGTATGCATATCACCCTGGAAACGTTGCCCACAGCAGCGCAACGGAAGTCTCTCAAACTATGGAGCCCGCGTGTCGCACATTGGGGATCGAACTCTTCCCTATGAAGGGGGCGACAAGCTGCGGGGCAGGAATCATCAGGCAGGCAAATGACATCTTGCAGGTAACCCTGAACGCACGAAACTTCGCTATCGCTGAGTCAATGGGGATGGACATCATTACCCCGTGCGCTGCAACCGCAGGAAACTTGTACGAGGACCTCACAAGACTGAGGGATGATCCGCTACTGCTGGCCAAGACGAATGACGTGCTCCAGAGAAATTGCGGCCTCACACTGGAAGGCGAGGTCAGCGTGCACCATCTACTCCACGCCATAGTGGAAGAAGTGGGCATCGAGAAGGTCGAGTCCAATCTCAGGAACCCGATGAGATTCAGAATTGCCGGATTCTATGGTCCGAACATCCAGCAGCATGGAGCATGTGGGGAGGATGACGTCTTCGATCCCAACTACCTGGAGCAACTAATCAATTCACTGGGCGGGTCCCCCGTGAACTGGGAGAGCAGGACTCAGAGCGTAGGGGTCCCGGGCCTCTTCTCTGAGGAGCCCACCGTGCTTAGGCAGGTGGCATCGATAATTGACGACGCCAAGTCGGAGGGGGCCGAAATGATTGTCAGCGCATGCACACTTTCCCACACAGTTCTCGATATCTACCAAGGCAAGGCTAGCAGGTCCACCGGGACTTCCACCAACATTCCAGTTATCCACCTGACGGAGCTATTGTCATTCGCATTTGGGCATCACAACAATAGGCTCGCACAACTGAAGACACGAGTCGCCGTAATTGGGGACTAGAACTGGTCCAAGCCGGTCTGTCCCGATGGCCTGAAGTTCTCTGGGGGGAGGGAGTCCCTGGAGGCATCGTTGCTTCCCAAAATTGGGGTCGAGTCACTATCAGAGAGCTCTCTCCTGTGTCTCTCTCTTGCCTCCAGAACGAAATCTGCTGCTGAGATATTAGCATCAGCCGATTGAACCCTGAAGCTAATCAGGTTAGAGAGGTCCTTGTGGGGGTTCCCCGAAAGTTCCCTAGAGACTCTCCTCACGGCCTTTTGCATGAACTCCTCCTTCCTCCTAGCGGCTTCATTTGCGCCCTCGTCCCGAGTGCCCTCCGCAACAAGGACCACGACCTCGCCCTCCCTTCTTCTGCCCGTTCTCCCCCTCCGCTGAATTGTCCTAATCTCACTCGAGACCGGCTCGTAGAAAATCACCAGATCCGCGCTGGGGATGTCTAAGCCCTCTTCCCCCACAGAAGTGGCAACCAGGACGTTCGTCTTTCCCGATCTGAAACTTTCCAATCTGGATATCTGCTCCTTAGCAGACATCCCTCCCGAACCTCCTCTTCTAGACTGGCCAATGAACTGGATGGGCCTAGCACCTTCCAAGTCCGATATCGCCCTATCTAGGGCATCCACCGTGTCTCGATAGTTAGCGAATACAATCATCCTTGATCCTGGGTCCCTCCTGAGCCTACCCCTAACCAATCTCCTTACTGCTCCCACCTTGGAGTGCACCTCGTCCATTTCGCTAAGATTATCAATCAGAAATCTAACCCTCGGGTCCCTCAGGAAGTCCTTGGAGGACTTACTCCTCCCTTCTTCCTCGGACATCCTTGATAGGAACTGTCTTGATGCTGCTACTCCCTGGCAAAGGAGGTGGTTTATCAGGTGGTGGAGCCTCATAGCAGTGGCAATCTGGGATGATGACCTGTACCCGCTCGCATCCCCTCTCTGGATGGCGGCCTGTGCCCTGTCCATAGCATTGGATAGTCCTGCTTGGGTTATCATCCCGGGCATGACGTACCTGCCCCTCCTCCTTTCCCTGTCCACGATCCCCTCCTGCCAAATTTTGAACGGCTCTGTGAGCTCTCTAATCTCAGCCGGAACTTCCACCCTTTCCTCTGAAACTTCCAGTCCGGAAAGGTATTCCGACATCATTGGGTCCTCCTGAGATCTGAGGTGAATTTTCTGTATGCCTAGCCTATTGCAGACTTCAGCTACTTGATCCCTCCTAGATCCCGGGCTAGCAGTAGTGGCAAGTATCAGTGGCCTGATAGCCTGGGAAATGTATAGTTCTGCAGCCTCAGCCATTGCATGATCCCCTGTGCAATGATGGGCCTCGTCTACAACTAGCAATGAGCAGTCTCTAAGTGAAAGACTTCCGCTCTTAGCGTCATTCCTTACAACTTGAGGGGTAGCAAATACCAACCTGGAGCTCTTCCAGAGATCGGGTCTCTTGGGTGCAGGCTGCTGGCCACTAAGGGATATGGGTTTCAAATCTGAGGATTCCGACAAGACTGGTAAGGTCCCTTGCAAGTGCTGGTTTGCTAGTGCCACGGTTGGAGCGATAACCAATGCCCAACCCCCTCGTTTTGCTATTCTTTCTACTATCGCCATCCAAGCCACCGCAGTCTTTCCAGCTGCAGTTGGGAGGACAATTAGGGTGGATCCAGCCAATGCATCGTCAAGAGCTTGGAGCTGGTATGCCCTAGCATCTACAGCCTCTGGGGCCAGGCCAGGATGCACAACGTAACCACCCATGGGCCAAGGCTTCCCAAGTCAGGGTTCAAAATCGTTGCATTAGGTCAAATCCGACACAACACCCCGTAGGGGTGGGAGATCCAATCCCGATTCGTTCAAATAGGGTATGTTTGTCGCAAGGCCGCTCACTGCGTGAGATACCAGACACCAAAGGGCTATGCTCGGCATCCCACAAACTGGTTCTGCATTCGCGGAACCGGTCCGGTGTCACGGTATCTCCCTAGCGCGGTAGGCCCGGTATAGGCCGCTTGCGGCCAATCCCGGTATTAACGGAGGAATTGCAATGGCAGACCGACATAGACCCCGTCGAGGTAGCATGGGCTATAGCCCTAGAAAGCGTGCTGTCCGCCAGTTCCCAAGAATTACTTCATGGCCCGAATCAGACTCATCCGAGGTCCGGGTACAGGGGTTCGCTGGATGGAAGGCAGGAATGACTCACATCCTGATGAGGGACACTAACTCGAAATCGACCTCAGCAGGCCAAGAAGTGAGAAAGGCGGTGACCGTGGTTGAGACTCCCCCGATGAACGTATTAGCCGTAAGGGGGTATAGGATGACGTCCTACGGAAAGCAGACAGCGGGTGAAGTGTGGGCAGATGTCTCAGAAGACTCCCCAACAAACTTGTTCCCTCGGTATGCCAATCAAACTAGAGGCGAGAGGGATGTTGAAGAGGGAAGAAAGCCTGCAATGAGGGGCGGCAGGATTCCCAAGAGGGGCGCCAACACAACCGAAGAGTCACTGAATTCTCTCAGGGATCAGGATCTCACTGAGATCCGCCTGATCGTATGCACCCAACCCGACAAGGTCGGAAGCGTCCCCTCAAAGACCCCCGAAATTATGGAAATAGGATTGGTAGGCGGGGATACAGATTCGAAGCTCAACTGGGCCATGGAGCGTCTAGGCGGGCAAATCGGGCTAGAGGACGTTTACGAGGTCGGGCAAGAGGTCGACGTAGTTGGAGTGACAAAAGGAAAGGGGTGGCAGGGCTCGATCAAGAGATTCGGTCTGAAGCTTCTGAGCCACAAGAACAGCAAGAGGAGGAGACAGGGGGGAAACATGGGCGACTTCGGTACGGGGTATGTTAGGAAGACCATCCGACAAGCAGGACAGGTAGGATACCACAAGAGGACAGAGCTGAACAAGAAGATACTGAGGATATCCAATCCCGATGATTCTGACATCACTCCCGCCGGAGGATTCCTCAACTACGGCGAGGTAAAGAACCCGTACATGATAATCCAGGGAAGCCTGCCAGGGCCCGCCAAGAGGCTCCTAAGATTCAGAGACGCAACAAGACCCAGAAAGATATCTGGAGAGGTTGAGGTCACCTACGTCAGTACATCGAGCAAGCAGGGGGTGTGATAAGTTGAAGACTAAGGCCTACAATCTTGTGAACTCCGTTGTCCAAGAGGAGATGGACGCAGGTCTACTAGCAGAGTCTTATGCCGTTCAGGTCAAGGACGGGAAGGCGGTAACCCTGCCGGACCCATTCTCATCAGAGATCAGAGAGGACATCGTTCGTTCAGCAGTGCATGCTTCGAGAGCTAACAGGAGACAGTCGTACGGACACAGGGAACATGACGGAAAGAAATCCCCACAGCCCGGAATGAAGCACTCGGTTGAGTGGTGGGGCAAAGGAAGGGGAGTCTCCAGAATTATGAGGAAGACCGGACAGAGGACTGGTGCACAGAACCCACATACCCGTGGAGGAAGGAGGGCACATGGCCCAAAGGTGGACAAGGTCTGGTCCCAGAAGCTGAACTCAAAGGAAAGGAGGCTTGCAAGAGACTCGGCAATCGCCGCATCATGCGACCCCCTCGCCGTGTCTTCTAGGGGGCACAGATTCGAAGAAGGCACCCGATTCCCAATAATCATTGACGAATACGTCGAATCCAGGGAAGGATCCGATGAGAAGTACGATATCGAGTCAATCCCCCTTCAGCACTCAACACGCAAGTTCGTGGCCATGATGGAAGGCCTAGGCCTCTCGGCCGACCTCGAACGCTCGAAGAGTGGCAGGTCAATCAGAGCCGGAAAGGGAACTATGAGGGGCAGGAAGTACAGGACTCCTAAGGGCGTTTTACTAGTCGTGGCTCAGAAGGGTGGCCTTGACAAGGGAGCTAGAAATTTACCCGGAGTTGACGTTGTAACTGCGAAGGACCTCTGTGCAGAGGACCTAGCTCCAGGCGGGGATATAGGAAGGCTAACGATCTGGACCAAGTCAGCCATAGAGGCACTGGAGTGATTCAAATGGACCCCTATGACGTCATCATCATGCCTTGGATAACTGAGAAAACTCTCGAAGCAAGGAGGATTGCTGATCCCGAGGGAGGCCATCTCGAGAATAACAACAGAATCGAGTTCATTGTCAGGAGGGAGGCAACAAAGAAGGACATAAAGGAGGCAATAGAAGCGCTCTTAGATGTCAAAGTCTCCAAGGTAAACGTCAGGATAAACAAGACAGGAAAGCACGCCAGTATCAGACTACAAGATGGATATGATGCAGAGGAGGCTGCGCTCAAGCTAGGAGCGTTCTGAGGTGAAAATATGGGCAAGAGGACACGTTCACAGAGAAGGGGTTCTAGCCCCAAGAACAGAGTCTCCAGCCATCGGTTCCCCGCAGCAAACCGCTTGCCTAGGGTCAGTGGGGAAATTGCGGAGGTAGTAGACCTGGTTCACAGCGCCGCTCACACAGCACCTCTTGCCAAAGTCAAATTTGAGGGGGGAGAAATAGCCCACTTGGGTGCTCCAGAGGGTGTTGCTGTGGGGCACACCGTTGCGTTCGGAGACAAGGTGGCCCTGAGGCCAGGAAACGTCACAACTCTAGATCAGATTCCCGAGGGCACCCAGATTTGCAACGTTGAGATGAGGCCAGGGGACGGGGGAAAGATAGCTCGTTCCGGAGGCAACTCGGCAATGATTGACACCAGGATGGGGAAATACGTGAGAATCCAACTACCGAGCGGGAGCTCAAAGGACCTGCCTGCAAAGTGCAGAGCTACAATCGGAGTTCTGGGAGGCCACGGAAGGACCGAGAAGCCCCTCCTCAAGGCAGGTGCAGCCCACCACAGGGCCAAGGCACGAGGAAAGCTGTACCCAACTGTCAGCGGAGTAGCGATGAATCCTGTTGACCACCCCCACGGAGGGGGCAACCACCAGGCTGTCCACGGTCCGAACTCAGTTAGCAGGCACGCCCCCCCTGGGAAGAAGGTCGGAAACATCGCACCAAGAAGGACCGGCCGTGGAAGGTCGAAGAAGGAGTAGATTGAATGGCTAGGAAGAGGAAGCAGTTCAGATCCGCAAAGATGGCAAGACGCCAGGCCAGGAAGAGGAGGTCAAAAATCTCGGAGAGGAGGAAGAAGGAATTCCTCTGGAGGGGCTACTCCATGGACGAGTTGAAGGAAATCCCATTATTCC
This sequence comes from uncultured Candidatus Poseidoniales archaeon, assembly GCA_964414525.1. GTDB lineage: Archaea > Thermoplasmatota > Poseidoniia > Poseidoniales > Thalassarchaeaceae > UBA36. Next base: position 18,184 of record CAYPWN010000022.1, read on the forward strand.
CATGGGGAGACAGTATGGACCCCGCTAACGATGACTATGATCCAGACGCGGATTGCATAGCCAACCTAATGCCATCAAGGCCAAGGAGGTCTCTTTCCCGAGGCCTTAGCCCCGAGTGCGAGAAGCTACTGGGAAGAGTCAGAGGCAGCAATGGAAAGATGGTGAGGACACACTGCAGAGGGATGTTTATCCTCCCAGAGATGGTTGGAACCACTATCGGTGTTCATGATGGGCAGAATTTCGTGAAATTGGAGATTACCCCTCCAATGATTGGGCACTCACTAGGAGAGTTCGCCAAGACTAGGAAGTCAGTGACCCATACCGGCCCAGGAGTAGGGGCAACAAGGTCATCCCAACACGTGGCACTAAAGTGAGGTGTAATAATGAGTAGAAATCAAGGAAAGTCCCAGAGCGGATACACCCAGCTACTCGAGGGCTCTAACCTTGTTTCTGCTAGGGCAGTAAACGTGGATTGCCACCACAAGCACTGCTACCATATCGCCAAGGCAATACGAGGAATGAACGCTGAAGACGCAAAGGAGTACCTTGAGGACGTTGTAGCGAAGAAGAGGGCAATCCCCTACCAAAGAAGGTCAAGGAAGGGCAGGGGCGGTAACACCATGGCAGGGCACAGGAAGGGCAAGATGGGCCCAGGAAAATACCCAAACAAGGCATCTCAAGAGTTTATCAAACTAATCAACAGCGCGATGGACAACGCCAGACAGAGGTTCGACGATATCGATGCCGAGGACATGGTGATAACACACGTTGCAGCACATAGGGGCCAGGTTTCAGTAAACTGGAGGCCCAGAGCTAGGGGCAGAGCTACACCTAGTAATCACTACCAGGTCAATCTGGAGATTTTCCTAGAGTACTTCGGCGACGAGGACGGTTTTGATTCCGATGAAGGGGAGTTTTGAGGCGATCGCATGAAGGAGAATACAATCCAAAAGATGATCAACAGGAATGTGGAGAGGCAGCTTGTCAGAGAATACCTGCTGAAGGAGACAGAGAGAGCGGGCTTCGGAGGACTCACGTTCAACAGGACCCCCGAGGGGACGAAGGTTACCTTGAGGGCAGAGCAGGTAGGTAGGGTCATAGGGAGAAGGGGCAAAGTAATTCACGATCTTCAGCGAAGGCTTCAGGAGGACTTCAACCTGTCAAACCCGCAGTTAGAGGTCGAGGAAATAGAAGAATCACGAATCAATGCACAAGTAATGGCCAGCAGACTCGCGAGCTCTCTTGAGAGGGGCTGGTTCTTCCGCAGAGCAGGTCACAGCACAGTTCAGAACATAATGGACGCCGGTGCAAGGGGATGCATAGTGATTCTCAGCGGCAAAATTACAGGGGCTAGGCACAGGGTCGAGAAGTTCCAGAAGGGCCACATAAAATATTGCGGGGAGACTGCTCTACAGTTCATGGATGTCGGTTTCTCTACCGCAGTGAAGAAGCTGGGAACAGTGGGGTGCACAGTCAGGATAATGCGCCCCGGGACTAAGCTTCCTCACGAGATATCCATCCAAGAAAGGAGCGAATCGGGACTTCCCGCACTGGTGGAGGCATCAGGATTCGTTCCCCTTGATCTAGAGGAGGCCTTGGAAAGGGCGTCAAAGGAGGAGGAGTGAAATGTCCCACCTTAGTTCCAAGGAAATAGACGAAATGAACCAAGAGCAGCGCGAAATCGCCCTGGGGGAACTCAAGGACGAAATGCTCCAGTTAAGGTCACAACAGGCACTCGGGGGTTCAGCTTCGAACCCAGGATCATACAAGCAGACTCGAAGGAGCATAGCCAGGCTCCTAACAAAGATCAACCAGGAAAAGGAGGGCTGATTTGGCGGGAATCTGCAACATGTGCGCTCTTCCCGACGACCTGTGCATATGCCAGGAGATAGCCAAAGAGCAGCAGAAAGCGGTGATTTCAGTGGTTAGGAGGAGGTATGGCAAGATGGTGACTATGGTGGAGGGAATAGAGGACACTGCCATAGACATAGGCCAGCTAGCTAAGATCCTGAAGGGAGCATGCGCAAGTGGGGGCACTGTCAAGGGCAGAACGATAGAACTCCAGGGCGACCACAAGAAGAAGGCTGCCAAGGTGCTTGAGCAGAACGGATACCAGGTGGAGGTGCGCTA
>CAYPWN010000023.1:0-20302 GCA_964414525.1 uncultured Candidatus Poseidoniales archaeon
CTTGTCCCTGGCCCTGTCCTTGTCCCTGGCCCTGTCCTTGTCCCTGGCCCTGTCCTTGTCCCTGGCCCTGTCCTTGTCCCTGGCCCTGTCCGTCCTCTCCTTCGCCACCGCCCTCGGTGCCTCCGTCTCCGGTTCCGTCACCCTGGAAGTCAGGGTCGTACGCGTCGGGAATGCCGTCTCCGTCTGAGTCCGAAGCCGCCCCGTCGTTGGGGTCGTTCGGGTAGGGGTCGTTCGCATCGTTTGTACCGTCACCGTCGGTATCGGCCGAGTTGGGGTTGGTTCCAAGCTCGTACTCCTCTAGGTTGGAGAGGCCGTCGCCGTCGGGATCCGCGTTTCCGTCGGTTGCCGAGTTGGGGTTGAGCCCGTAGTTGACCTCCCAGCCGTCAGGCATCCCGTCGTTGTCGGTATCCGGGTTGTTCATGTCTGTTCCAGCCTGCTGCTCCTCGGCGTTGGTAAGGCCATCTCCGTCCCAGTCTGCTCCGCCGTCTGACGGGTCTAGGGGGTCGGATCCATCGGCCCCGACACCGGTTGATCCGGCCATGAGCACCAAGAGTAGGGCTGTAATCACACTAGCTATCTTCGAATTATGCATAATATTGTCACTTCCAAATTAATTATCCCGGGGGTTTAGATGGTTGCTTGGAGCGAGCCTAGGCACTTGTTCGCCGACAGTCAAAACGCAGTATTGCGCGTCATTGGTGGTGTCTACGAACTCGTTTGTATATGTCCTGACTCCTCCTTTTTTCATCATCCAATCTCACGGGCTTTCTCAGGGAACCCACTGTTCCCTCTAGCTCCGGAGAGGCATGGCGCGTATTTAACGGGTTCCCGTGGGAGTTTCACGGGGTTATCCTTGACAGCTCGGCTCGGAACTTGGTCGAGCCCATGAAATGGATTACCGGGACTACCAGAGTCGATATGGCCAGGACGCCGAAGAACAGGGTCGACCAGAGCTCTATCCCGGTCCCCATGGATATGAAGAGGATCCACCCGATCAGGACGGTAGCCCAAGGGAGGTGCCTCCTAGTGTAGAGGGAGAGTCTGGCATTCAGGATCTCGTCGGAGTAGTACTGCGGGGCATCCTCCTTGGACACCAGGCCCTTCTCTATGCCGCAACGGGAGCAGACCTGGTAACGGGGCCCGTTTCCGCTGATGAACTGGCTCTGTGGGTAGTTCTGCTTGCATATCCTGCATGCCGGCATATGGCTCGGGCGGAACCACCTATTGCCGCTCCTTCAAGGCTACGGTCAATCCTCGAGGGCCTCGTCGATGAATGAGGTGTCGATCTCGTCGGGCTCTCCCTCGTCCTCGTCGAGGTCGTCTGCTAGGACGTTGAGGTCCTCTAGCCCTATCTCCCGGGAGTCGTCCTCCAGTAGGTCACCTACGGAGGCGTCGGGATCCCACCAATCCTCCTTTGATTCCTCCACGGGCGTCTCCTCAGTCTCTTGGGTGGGTAGGCCTTCTTCTCCGTCCTTGGGCCTGAGGGTCGATTCCAACTCCTCCTCCTCTGAGATTCCCATGGCCTCCCTGGCCAACTCCTCCTCCATCTCAACCTCTAGGGTCCCCATCTCCCACGGCTTCGGGGCAGTCCTCTCCTTGGGCCTGATTATCAGGACTGCTCCGAGTAGCACCATCATGGCAGATATCAGGGCGATGAACATGTTGAGGTCCCCGTCTACTAGCTGGTCGAACCAGGACGAGGTTTCCGAGGAATCTACCGCTCCGACCCCTCCTGGAGAGAATTCTGTCAGTGGGAAGACGCGGATTGGATCTACTGCCAGCCTGTGGGCCTCCCCGTCGAATGCAACCACCACGAGCCAGTAGGGGGAGGAGGGGTCCACGGGCGTGGGCCCTATAGAGTCGAACGAGGCGTTGGGCGAAGTAATCGAGGAGGCTACGAGCATTGCGTCCCTTGTGTCGGTGAACTCCATGTTGCTTGCGTAAATCGAGTAAGAGATGACCTGAGGGTCCTCCGAGGCCTTCCATAGGACCTCTATGGAGGACGCTGCTTCGTCCCAGTAAACCATGACCTCGGTGACTATTGGGAGGTGAATTCCCGGATCCTGCGATTCCTCATCCACAGGGCTGATCATAGACGTCTCAAGGCCGTCAAGCCACGCGTTACCGGAGGTATCCACGGAGACCACCGCCACCCACATGGGTACGTCTGGCCGAATCCTCTCACCCCCTGAGACCACCTCGAGCAGGGTCTGCCCCCACTCCGTCCTGTCTAGGACCAGGGCCGGCTCCAGGCCATCGGTGCTGTCGAAAGGAGCTCCAGTAACTGCGTAGATCCGGTACTCTCCTATGTCGGGTGCATTGCTGGCCGCGAAGGAGACCAAGACCCCGTCCCCGGAGTCCGGTGAGCGGTCCTCGAGAGTCGGTGCGGGTACCCTCTCGGGCGGGAACAGGTCGCCTCGGTTGTCTATTGGGGTCACCAATGCAAGGTAGTCGCCCAGACCCGTCAGGACGGCGTTGCCGGCGATGTCATGCACTGTGACGGTGACATAGAGAGGTACTTCGGGGGTTATCCCGTAGGACGCGAGGGAGTCTGCCTCTGTTCCGTAGAGGGCGCTCGAGATGGTTACCTCGAGGCGCGGGGAGTTACCTATCTGCCTCTGATCGATGGTTATCAGCCCGCACTGGCCGCTAGATTCGCATTCCGAGGATATCTCGGTAAGATCGTCGAGGGGGTAGTCGGATACCCAGACGGTGTAGTGGCTGAAGTCCTCGGCCATGGTCCGGTCCCAGCTAACGTCGATGGCCGTCCCGTCGTCTTCTGGGTGGTCCCAGGCCTGGAGTCCCGAAACGGGGTCAGGTGGAGTCCACTCCATTGAGTCGAGCTCGGAGTACGTCGTTGTCTCGACTACTAGGACGTCGTCGAGGTTCTGGTTGCCCCAGTCGTCCACAGCCACGACCCCGATCCAGTATACCAGATCGTTCTCCAGGGAGGAGTTGCCAATCGAGTCTATGGTGAGTTCGTCTGTCGTGCAGTCTGGGACGAAGGCCGCCACGGGCCAGCCGTCAACGGATGAAGGAGCAGTCCACCCCGACGCGGGAAGAATGTATATCACGTGGAAGGAGCAGTCGTCCTCCTGATTGGGCTCCCATGTGACGATAATCCTACCTCCCTCGTCGTTGGGGGCGTCGCTGGCGGTGGTTCCCGTGATCGGGGAGGGTGCTATCCCGTCATTGAGGCCCCCAGCAGTTACCACCGGTCCGACCACCGTCGCGTTTGACGGATCGAATTGCCCGGCCTCGTCAACACAGGCAATTGCGAACCAGTAGGGTACGTTGCCCTCCAACTCCAGGAAGGTCGAGTTGCCCGCCGCGAAGGCGAAGTCGATAGGGTCTGAAAGGGCAAGAGCGTTGGTTATCTCCTGCTGAACTGCCCATATCCTTGACATGTGTGGGTCCAGTTCCTGACAGGCCGACCACTCTGCGGTGACTGTCCCAGGAGTCCCTCCCGAGACCGGTTCCACGCTGAACCACTCGGGCGGATACGGTACCTCGTCGGTCGGGGTGGCGTTACCCTCCCATGATTGCGGGTCCCCCAGTGTTCCGTCTGGGTACTCGATAGTGATGGCGGCCCTATACTGTCGTTGGTCGGAGAGTAGTGCCTCCGAGCCATTGCTGTTTGCCGTGGTGAAGATGGTGGTGGTCTGCGACCAGAAGGCTATCCTCTGGTAAGATGGCATGCCTTGCAGGTCGTCCTTGGTGGGGTTCCACTCGGGGTTGTCTGTCGAGTCCCAGACGTATACCCTGTAGGCCGTCCATGCGGAGTCCTGTGCCGGGAGCCAGGAGGCGTGAAGCACCCCTCCCCCATCGTTGGGCCTGTCGTACAGGCTCGTCATTAGCGTGGGAGCCTCTAGGCGCTCCCAGTCATACGTTATTCTGACCTTGATCTTCCCCTCGGAGGGGGATTGGAGTTGGAGGTGAACCGTGGAGGAGGGGGAGCCAGGGGGCGTGTTGAAAATCGCAGCCTGGATAGACTCTTCGATTCCCGGATCAAGAGCTGCCAAGTCCCAGGAGCCGGAGTAGTTTAGGCTGGTCGATTTTGCCCAGACCCAAGCACCCTTCTGGGGCGAGGAGAAGGTAATCGAGCCCGGGTATAGGAGTAGTTCGGATGAGTTGGCCTGGTTCTGGTCGAGTGGTATGGAGATGATTGAGTCGTGGTCAACCAGCACGGTTGACATCCCCGGAAGCGTGCTGTCGGTAATGTCCACTGTCCTGTCCACGAATATCGCAGTCAGCGGGGTCGCCCTTCTCTGTGCCTCCCTCTCCACTTCGTTGAGCGTCTCCATCGGCCTGTAAATGTGGAGTCCGTCCTCACCGATGGCAGCAAGCCCGATCCACGAGTCCGCATCCCCGGAAATTGCTCCTTGAAGATCGCTTATCGCAAGCACCTCATGGTCTGCAGCGGCCCTGACCACGCTGATTCTGCCTGGTGAGATAACTGCTATGTTCGTGCCGTCAGAGGTCATATCTACGATAGGCCAGCCCTGCAGCTCCAGAGCGCCCGGTCCCGCCTCCATGGACATCGAGGATCCGTTCCAGTGCACTAGAGGTTGGCTAGATGTAGCGATGTGCACCCCCCACTGGTCAGCAGCCACTGCCCTGACGTCGTTGCTGGGAATCATGTCGATGTTGTATGTCCCGTTGGCACTGTCCGTGGCTAGGTCCCAAGCTGTTGCGCCCGGCCTCGTTAGCCCCTGTCCGTTATGCGATATGAACAGGGCTGCGTCGTGATGAATTGTGATGGATGTCCCAGTAGAGGTGTCGTTCACCACCCTAGAGACGGGTGCTGCGTAGACTATGCCTGAAACGAAGTCGCCGACTAGGCCTTGGGCCCGTCCCACAGATCCAGCGACAGACAGGTTTTGGTCTAGAGCGATTATCCCCGTGGGACCCCCGATTAGTACGGTCCCGTTGCCTATCACGGTGGAGGGCGGCACGAATAGGTGGTTGGAAATGGGCGTGGGTAGTCCGTCGACGGTGGTTATCGGGTCATCCCAGTCGCTCCTGGTCAGGTTCCAAAGGCCTATGCCGCCGTGAGTGGCCACCAGGATGTGATCATCATACTGGACGAAGTCGGTCACGATGTTGCTAGGCAGGCCAGCAATCAGGCTCCCCAGCCCCCATGACCTGTTGATCGGGTCGAATACCTGAAACCCTGCTGAGCTGCCGGCCCAGCCCATCAGTCCTACGTACATCTGGCCATCTTCGAAAAGTAGCCCGTCCATCTGGTTGTGTAGCGCAGGGGACGTGGGCTGGAAGGACCTCTGGCTCAGGTTGATTGAGAATAGGCCCCCGCCCACCGTAGAAGCCCAAATCTCCTCGTCTACCAGCATGATCTCGTTTATGCTCTCGAAGAATGCGTCGAAGCCGTACTGCCAGTTTACAGAGCCGTTGTCGAGTAATTCCCCCTGTAGAACGGTCGTTCCAAGGTAAGATTCGTCCGATGACCCCACGCTAACCCAAACATGGGTTTCGTTCGAAATCATCTCGTGAACAACCCCCGATGGTAGCCCGACTAGCTCGTCGAACCCTCCCTCGATCAATCCGGTGCTGTCTAGCCTGTCCACTCTGTTGATCCCTGAAAGGTCACCCGACCTACCGATTGCGTATTCCCTATTACTCTCAGATGGGGCCCTTACAATTGAGCAGGCGTCCATCCCAAGCCCGATCACCAGGCCTGGGGAAGCAGTTGACCCGGAGGTGATTACCCGTGTGATTCCGCCGCTACCATCGTAGTGTGCCACGAGTAGCAGGCCGTCGTCGTACAGAATTCCGCCGGGGAATACCGGATTCTCGGAAACGCCCATGTCGGTCGTGAGCCTGCCTAGGAAGTTGTTGGAGCCGTAGTCGAAGCGGTCGATTCCCGCGTCCTGGGTGTCGAAGCCGACGTACATGATGTCGTTTTCTTCGTCGCAGGCCAGAGCCCTGACGTCCCTGTCAGCAAGGTTTGAGTTGTCGTCCGTGATGGGGGATATCCACTCCTCCGTGACGCCGTCCCCATCGTGATCCGCTAGGTCGAATCTGGCTATCCCCCCTCCAGTAGCCCACCACTGCCAAGCGGTGAAGCCGATCGCGATGTTGACGATGTCGTGGCACACGACGATGTCTGCACCGTAACCGTCCGGGATCTCGTTGTCGTCTACCTCCCACGTGGTCCAGTTGCTGTTGTTCCCGGAGAGGCGCATCAGGTGTCCGTCGTTACCGTATCCAGAAGCTGCCCACAGGTCGTCACCGACCACCTTCATCGAGTAGAAGTCGAGCTCGGACTCTGAGGGCAGTCCGTCTCCTGGAAGCCAGGATGGCAGCCATGACTCGTTGTCCGGATTCCACCGAAGGATGCCGTTCATGCTGGCGAAAAGGTACTCCCCCTGGTACTCCACCATCCCCCTGATTCTGCCGTCAACATCGTTCCACTGGTTCAGCAGGGTCATGTTTTCTGCGGAGAACCTCCTCAAGATGTTGTCCCCATAGGCCACCCATAGCTCGCACGAGCCATTTAGTGGGTAGCAGTCACCCAAGTACTGGGCGTTCACCCTGCCAACGTCTCCTATGGTCTGTAGGTCATCCTCCCAATCATTCGAAGTTGTGTTCCATCTGACTATGGTTCCAGGGTCCCCGGACCCACCCCACCCTGACGTCTGGACTACGCTGATCCATACCTCGTCTCCGATCCTGTTCATCCCATGGATAACTCCCTGGAATCCTAGCCGGTCCCCAGCGTCTATTTCGGATAGGGAGGTGTTGTTTTCTAGGTTGATCCTGTACACCTCGTCCCTAGAGTTCCAGGGGTTGGCCCTCTGGGGCGAGTAATACATGACTTCGTCGACTATCAGAATCTCGGCTGGGGAGTAGTTCGGAAGGGTGGGTCCGTCTTGGTTAGAGCCACGGTCCCACTGAGTGATAACAGACCCGTTTTGTAGGTCGATTAGGGTTAGTCCGAAGTCTCCTCCCGCCCACATAGTTCCCTGTTCCCTTCCCTCTATCAGTGCGGTTACGTCGTCGTCGTCCAATATTCCCTGTGAGCCGTCCCAAGGGGACATCCAATCCCCTAAGCTGAGGTTGTAACGGGCTACTCCCAAGTTCTCGAAGCCCAGGTAAATTACGTCTCCGAACTTCACGACCCTGGCCCTCTCCGTGTCGTCTCCGGCCGTCCAGACTTCCACCACCGTTCCGTTGGAGGTGTTGATTACCGCTGCCCCTTCTGTGGTTCCTGCGTACAGAAGATCCGATCCTATTGGGTCAACAGATATCACAAATCGCGAGGGCATGCCGTCTCCCTGGCCGCCGCCTCCGCCTCCTCCTCCCGAGGTCCAGCAGTCCTCTAGGGTAAACTGGGACTGGGTTCCTGTGGGCCAGCTCCACATGCAAGCCCCTCTGTTTGTCCCCGCATAGACGCCGTTAGCGTCGCTTGAAACGTCGTAGAACTCGAATGGATCGTTGTTCCAACCAGGGATGCTGGTAGGAAGAAGGCTCCAGCCGTTGCCGTCCCATCTGGCGAGGCCTCCATTGCTGTTTGCCCCGGAGTTCTGCACCTCCGACCCAACAAGCAGGCCCCCGTAGAAGTCTATCGAGAGTGTGTTTACGTCGTCGTCAGGAATGCCGTTCGGGTCGTCTGGGGTCCAAAGATCGATGATGTCGCGGGTGAGCCTGTCTATGATCAGGATCCCAAGGCCCGGCAGGCCGAGGTAGATGGTGTCCCCATCTACTGCTATCGGGGTAGAGTCTAGGTTGTCCACTCCCAGAGACTGCCATGATCCTATGATGGACGGGGTGCTGAGATCGAGCCTCATCACCCCTGCCTCCTCGGTGGCGATGTACGCAATTCCGAACCTAGTGGCGATGTCCAGGATCCTATTCGAGTCTAGGCCGTCCGCCTCTGAATAAGTCTCAATGACGGTGTTTGAAGCGGTTGAATACAGGGATACCCCTGACTCCTGATGTCCTATCACAAGGGTGTCTGTCGTTGGGTCGAATGCCAAGCTAGTGACGAAGTTAGATTGTAGTCCCTGTGTGCTAGGGCCGCCCTGAATTGACTCGAAGTATGATCCATCCACGTTGCTCAACCTGTGAGCGCCGCTTCCTGTAGTCCCCACCCAGACCCAGCCGTTTTCATCCTGCACTATGGAAGTGATTTCCCCGGGTTCGTTGACGCTATCCTGGAGGTCGATTGGGGATTTCCACAGGTTGTCCCTCTTATCCATCATGTCTATTACGCTTCCAGAGGCAATCCAGAACTCTCCTGCTTCGCCGTCATCAATTATCGCTGTTACCTGTGCGTCGACAATGGAGGGGCTGCTGACTAGCGCAAATGACCCGTCCGGACTGTCCTCCAGGACCCGTCCCATGGTTCCAGTTGAGTCCCCCACAAGGACCATGGAATCGGATGGTGCGCGGATCATCCCTCCTGGCCAAGGGGTGATGCTGGACCCGGACTCTGTCAGTCCCAGGTCCTCTAGATCGATGTCGGATCCGAAAAGAAGGACTTCTGTGTCGTACGGCTGTATCTGCTGGCCCCCCAGTATGTGCAGCCACCCGGGCGTCACCGCTAGTCCGACAACGTTGTCTGATGATAGCCAGTTGGAGGATGACCAAGATGGTAGCCAGGATTCTGAGGATAGGTCGAACCTATCTATTCCAGAGTCCTTGGTGGCTATGTATAGGCAGTCATTGGCTGTAGCCAAGTCAGAGATTGAGTCTCCTGACAAAAGGTTCGAGGAATCCCAAACGATGTTTCTTTCGACCTCGATTACAGTGGAGTCACTGGTTGAGACGTTGTACTCAATCACGCGGACCCCGTGTTCCTCGGTGGCTAGGAAAAGCACTCTTCCTTCCACCATTATATCGGTCGGGATCTCTGTCTCCGGGCCCGAACAGAATCCTATTGTTTTCCAATTGGACCCCTTTGAAGGCATTAGGTAGTGTAACTTGCAATCTGTAGCGGCCCAGAGAACACCGAAGATGTCCACGTTCATTGCCAGGATTGGGTCGTAATCTGTTGAGTTGGCGTCTACGGGGAAGTCTGCGACGGGGGTCGAGTCTGATAGCCTCATCGCGGTAACATTCCCAAATTCGTCGCCAACATACAGCATGTCCCTATTCGCGTCTGCCACAATGGACCGTCCCGAGATGTCGGGAGTGATGTCAACTATCCTCTTGTGAGCGTTGTCATCGAGTTGCAAGAGATCGTCATCGACCAAAAGGTAGAGGCGCCCGTCGATGTGATTGAATGAGCTTCCATGTATCGAGACCTCGAGAGGGCTAAGGGAGAGCTTTGGGTCTACCGGACGGAGTGCCTCAATCACCAAGTCGGTTATCTCTATCCCCGTAGGGATCTGCCATGAAGCGTCGCTGATTGTATTCGGCTTTAGCGAAGAGTCCAGAATTCCGCCAACCAGAGTAGGAGGGTTATCAGCGAAGTTGTTCTGGCGGCCGAGATCCCCTAGACCGCTCCAGTCCAAGACGCTGGTCTGAGTGTCCATAATTGCGATCTGGGGCTGGTTTATCCAGATCCCATCGCTCCCGTTTACGGAAATTTCCATGCTCAGATTGTTGATGACTGCTCCTGGGGCAAATTCCATCATCAGGTCCCCCAATGCCGGTGTCCCATTCTCTGGGTCTGCTCCAGTGGCCTCCAACACAAACCAACCAGTATCGTTACTCCCGCTTTCGCCCCAGGACTTGCTAGATACGTCCTCCCTATTTCGCTGGCTATCAGATAGCGATTCTGGGTCCGTCGTTGAGAAAGAAATCCCCCCCCATGGGAGGAGCATTACGAGCAGAACTAGAGCGATCGCTCTGCCTCTCTTTCCAATCATCTCGCGAGCGGGGTACATGAGAACGAACCGAGTCCCTCGATGTGCGATTTATGAAGGGTATGGGTAGCCGACTACGACTTGCTCATCTAGGCGAAGATTTGCAACAGACTAAAATCGGGAATCACGGCTATATTGGCCGATAATCAACCGATTAGCAATAGGATAGCATCATAGGAGATGGTCCGTCCGGCAGCATCCGAGGTGGTCCTGTGGGGAGCAAGCAACTGCGCGAAGACGCGCTAAACTACCACTCTTCCAACCCTCCTGGAAAGGTCACGGTAGTCCCAACAAAGCCTCATGGAACGCAGAGGGAGTTGTCTCTCGCCTATTCTCCGGGTGTTGCTTACCCTTGCGAGGAGATAAGGGATAACGCTGACGAAGCTTACAATTACACCTCGAAAGGAAATCTTGTGGCAGTCATAAGCAACGGTACAGCTGTGCTAGGACTGGGGGACATCGGCGCCCTGGCCAGCAAGCCGGTAATGGAAGGAAAAGGGCTACTCTTCAAGGCGTTCGCGGACATCGACGTTTTCGACATCGAAGTCGATCGAACAGACGTTGATGGATTCGTAGAGGCTGTGAAGGCAATTGCTCCCACATTCGGGGGTATAAATCTCGAAGATATTGGGGCTCCAGAGTGCTTCGAGATAGAACGAAGGCTGGTTGAAGAGTTGGACATACCAGTTATGCATGACGACCAGCACGGTACGGCAATAATCTCAGGGGCTGCTCTTCTTAACGGTCTAGAGGTAGTCGACAAGAATATCGGGGACGTTCGCGTAGCGATACTGGGAGCAGGTGCCTCTGCGATATCCTGTGCAAAACACTACCTTAGTCTAGGCGTATCAGAAGAGAATCTCTTGATGGTAGATTCCAAGGGCATCCTCACCACAAAGCGCGATGAAAATGGCGAGTTGAACGAGTACAAATCGCTGTTTTCCAGAGAGGTTGACGAGGGTGGCATTGCTGAGGCCTTGGAGGGCGCCGATGTTTTCCTAGGACTATCAAAAGGAGGATTGGTGACGCCTGACATGGTCAAGGGAATGGCGGAAAGGCCGCTAATTTTCGCTCTTGCTAACCCGGACCCCGAAATTACTCCAGAACAGGTCGCTAGCGTCCGTGACGATGCCATAGTAGCTACAGGCCGGTCGGACTATCCTAACCAAATCAACAACGTTCTAGGGTTTCCCTACATATTCAGGGGGGCTCTGGACGTTAGGGCTACAGAAATCACCGAGGGTATGAAGATGGCTGCAACCAGGGCTTTGGCAGATCTAACAAAGGAGCCAGTTCCTGACGACGTGATTTCGGCTTACGAGGGAGAGCAGATGTCGTTTGGCCCCGATTACCTGATTCCCAAGCCCTTCGATGCAAGAGTGCTAATCTGGGAGGCTAGCGCGGTCGCCGAGGCCGCTGTCGAAGAGGGCGTTTCCAGAGTCTCTTCTGACGAGTTCGACGCCAATAGCTACCGGGAGCAGTTAGAGGCTAGGCTGGGCCTAACCAGGTCGATAATGAGGAGGGTTATCAACCAAGCAAAGAGAGGCAGCAAGAGAGTAGTGTTCTGCGAGGGAGAGGACCCTACGATAATCAAGGCAGCATCTCAGTGTATAGCAGAAGGGATTTGCAAACCAATTCTACTCGGTCAAGAAAAGAGGATACTTGCTGTCAAGGATGAATTGGGGCTAGAATTCGACTGCGAGACGATTGACGTAAGATACGATCCAAGGAGGCGTGGAGAATATGCAGATGAGATGCATCGGCTCAGAGGTAGAAGGGGGCTTACCAGGGAAGACGCGGTCAGGCAACTAAACTCAGCCACCTACTTCGCTCCAATGATGGTCAGGATGGGGGACGCAGACGGGTACCTAGGGGGGGTTTCTCACCAATACCCCGACATAGTAAAGCCCTGCTTGCAGGTCATAGGACCTGATCCTGAATCGCACAGAATCGTCGGCATGTACATGATGACGGTGAACGGGCAGTTGATGTTCATAGGAGACGCGACTATCAACATCTACCCCGATGCCAGAACACTTGCAGAGATTGCCATCCAGACTGCCAAGGTTGCCAAAAGATTCGGCGTCAAGCCAAAGGTAGCGATGCTCTCATTCTCAAACTTCGGAACCTCATCTGAGATGAGGACGGACAGGATTGAAGAGGCCATCGAGATAGTCAGAGAGATTGATCCCGATCTTGTGATTGATGGGCCGATGCAAGCAGATACTGCCCTTGTTCCGGAAATACAGCAAGACTACCCATTCATGTCTTTCAATGGGCCTGCCAACGTTCTCGTTTGTCCCAACCTTGCATCTGCAAACATCGCGTACAAATTGCTCCAGAGAGTAGCAGGTGCTGAGATGACTGGTCCCATTCTTGAGGGCCTATCCAGGCCCGCCCACGTCCTCCAGCGTAGAGACAGTGTGAGGGACGTTGTCCACATGGCGGCTATTTGCGCTGTTGATGCTCAGAGGGCGTCAAGGCAGAGGCTAATCGACTAGAATCTGGCTAGGTCCAGCGTTCCGGACTTCCTCGGTACATCCAGACGAGTACTGTTCGAAGTTCTCGATAAACATCTGAGCAAGAAGGTTGGCCACGTTGTCGTACTTCTTCTTATCGTCCCAAGTCTCACGTGGCTGAAGGATCCCTTCAGGAACCCCGTCGCAGGTGGTCGGGACCTCGAATCCAAACCTCTCGTCTTTCACGAAGACTACGTCCTCAAGTTCCCCATTCAATGCTGCGTTCAGTAGGTTCCTTGTCCACTTTATCTTGATTCGGCTGCTAGCATCGGCCCCTCCTGCAATCCAGCCTGTGTTGATTAGCCAGCACTTCGAATCGTTATCCCTTATCTTGTCGGAAAGCAGGTCGGCATACACGCTAGGATGGCGTGGCATGAAGGGGGCACCGAAGCACGTGGAGAATGTGGCTTGGGGCTCAGTAACTCCAATCTCTGTGCCCGCGACCTTCGCGGTGTAGCCTGACATGAAGTGGTAAGCCGCCTGCTCTGGGCTCAGCTTCGAAAGAGGGGGGAGCACCCCAAAAGCATCACAAGTCAGGAACACAACGTGGCTGGGGTTTCCGGCCATGGAGTCTGGAGTGCGGTTAACGATGTACTCAATCGGGTATGACCCCCTAGTGTTCTGAGTAAGGGATTCGTTGTCAAAATCTGGAGTGCCATCGGCGTTCAAAACTACGTTCTCGAGAATAGAGCCCGGCATCTTCGTAGTAGCATATATCGCCGGCTCGTCTTCTTCTGAAAGGCGGATCAGCTTCGCATAGCATCCGCCCTCGAAGTTGAATATTCCTTGTTCGGACCAACCATGCT
The DNA here is from genome assembly GCA_964414525.1 of uncultured Candidatus Poseidoniales archaeon. Lineage (GTDB taxonomy): Archaea > Thermoplasmatota > Poseidoniia > Poseidoniales > Thalassarchaeaceae > UBA36. The sequence continues at coordinate 13,156 of CAYPWN010000023.1, forward strand.
CGTCGTCCCCGACCAGAGCTCTGTTTGGATCTGCAGAAAGGGTGGTCTTCCCTGTTCCGGAAAGCCCGAAGAAAAGTGCGGAGTTGTCCCCATCGGTGTTCGCTGAGCAGTGCATTGGGAGCAATCCCTTTGTTGGGAGGATGTGGTTCATTATCGTGAATATGGCCTTCTTGATCTCGCCAGCATAGTGGGTCCCGCCGATAATCACCAAACCCCTGTCAAGAGCAATGATTACGAAGACTTCCGAGTTGACGCCATCACTCATGCTGGACTTGAGATCTGGAGCATGCAGAATCGTGAATTCCGGGACGTGGGATTGCAATTCCTCGACCGTTGCACGGACAAACATGTTGTGCATGAAAGAGGCGTGCCAAGCCTTCTCAGTTACCAGCCTCACAGGCATTCTGTATTGGGGGTCTGCCCCACAGAAGGCATCCTTTACGAACAGATTCTCTGCCTGATCTAGGTGGGCTTGTGTCTTGGCCAAGAGCCTCTGGAAAACTGCCGGAGCAGTCGGCCTGTTCACCTCTCCCCACCATACGTCCTCAGCCATTCCTTCTTCATCAACAATGAATCTGTCATTGGGGGATCTCCCCGTTCGCTCACCAGTTATCGCTAGCAGAACTCCATGGGAAGTCATCCTAGACTCCCCAAGCTCTACAGAAATCGAATGGAGTTCTTCCCAACCCATGTTCCAATGAACCTTTCCTGAAGGGCTCAGGCCGTGTTCAGATAACTGAGTTGGCGAACCGTGAGAGGAGCTCTGCATCCCTTACCCCCCCACCTAGGGAGGGGGCACGAGATTTCAAGCGTTACGGCTCGAGACTTGAAAACTGGATTCCATTCCTATTTTAGAAAGGTCCAGAAGGGGATGTGATTATGCAATACTGGCCTAGTTGGCGGAACGATGGCTGCCGATGAGCCGGATGACAAGATCATCCGCGAACGAAAGTTCAAGAGATCATTTGACATAGATATTGGAGATATTGAGGCTAGTCGTGCTGAAAAAGAGCAAACCAAAGAAGAGGCAGACGAGGCGCTTGGTGAGATCTTCGATCCGTTCTCGGAGAGGGGGGCCGATTCACCGGGTTCAGTAAGGATTGACGGGACAGTCGATTCCCCCCCGGAGAATGACATAGTTACCCATTTTTCCATAGAGGGCGATAGAAGGATTAGCTGGATACTGATGGGTTCGATGATTGTACTCTACAGTGCAATTAGCATCCAGGTGGGTAGGACATTCGATCCGATTCCTGGCACCCTGGTTCTTGTTTTGCTTGCTTCTTTGGGTTTCGTATTAGGAGAAATTTGGGTTCCCAAAGAAAGAATGTCATTGCTGGGGGTGACATGGGTGATTATCTCAATGAAGGTCCTTTACGGGCTTGCACTAGAGCTCAGGCATTGGGGATTAATTGGCGAAGACCTGTACCTCGGGGTTGTATTACTATTCCTAGTTGCTGTCAACGTCTATGTTGCATACAGGCACGACCACGATGCCATTGCCGCGCAGTCTACTCTAGTACTCCTTGCAATAGGTTCCACAGCTGGGACGGAATTTGGAGAAAGCGGAGTGGCTGTGATGATCTTGATTGCTACAATCATGCTTCATGGAATAGCCATAAACAGGAATTCGGGTAACCTTGCATCGCTGGGAATCGCTGCCTCGAACCTGTGGATTGGGATGCACGCTGCAACTTCGGGTTTTGAGATTGGTCAGTTACGGGTTTTACCTCTTGAGACCCCATTACTATTGTTCCTCCTGCTGATGGCTGTTACCGGACTAAATGCCATTATGGCGGCAAAGTTTGCTAAGGAGGAAAACTGGTTCTCCAAAGGCTTCGAAACATTGGGTTTGGGAAAGCCGGGACTCTGGGGGGTTTCGATTTCTCTGGGAATGGTTGGGGCATTCATGGTGGTGGCTTCGTATCGGGAAGACCTAGGGTACGCTCTTGGGATCGTAACTTTTCTTGGAGGGGCATTCGGAGGCTCATATCTAGCAGTGAGGGGGGTCGATCCATGGCGTGTTGCTGGGCCTCTTCTTGCTTCTGGGTCTATTCTCACAATTGTTTTGTTATCTTCTGAGGCTGTAGAAGAATCATTAGGTATCTCTGCATACGAGATATTCACCGTTTTAGGAGCATTTTCCACCGGTTTGGTAATCCTGAGGGACCAGGAAAGCGTCACAGATAGGGTTCTATGGACTAGTTCGATTGTTGTGCTAGCTATTCTAGTCCTCCTAGTTCCTGCTGGGTCCTCTTCTGAATACGATGGGGGTCTAGTGTTGCTGGGGGCTTTGTCAGCATTACACCTAGGAACGGCAGCACTTGCAATCAAAAGGAGCTCTCCGTCTCTTTCTGGGATAACCGTGCTCCTCCCATGGGGCTGGCTACTCATTGAGGGGCTTCTAGAAGAGATTTTTCGGACGGTGATGCTAGCCAACGACGTATCGGACTGGGGGGGTTATGTCGATCTGTCTCCGGCTCCTCTAGCAGTCTACCTCAGTCTCTCATCAATTCTACTATTCGTAGTCAATGTTAGGGCAGGAGAAGGCGTCGTGAACCTGGCTTCGGGGTTCATGGGGATAACCGAAATTTCTTCTTCAATCAGGGATTCTGGAGCACTAAATCTCTGGAGTATAGGGCTCTGGCTCCCAATGATTACGATACTGTTCTTGGCTCAATTCGGTGGTTTCACGACAGTCTCGATAGTCTCGGTTTTGTCTATCCTAGTTGGGGTTCATATCTTTGGGAAGATTTTGGGCTATAGGAAGGGGAGATCCAATGGGATGCTCATAATTCTGGCTTTCACATGCTTGGCGATTCAGTGGAGACATGGGCTCGATGAAGCTATGATAGTTCTACTCTGTGTCTCCATCACATCGCTATTATACTTCGGAGATGAAGAAGAGTTCGGTCTCGGTTTGGGCATCATGTCTATGCCATTAATCGTCTCAATGGCAAGAAAGAAGACGGCTGATGTACTAGACACGCCATCTTGGTATACTCAATCGTGGGTTGGTTCGTTCGGCCCAGAAGTGGAGTTTTTCGCTTTGGCCTGTACAGCAGCAATTCTGTCGGTTTACCTTCCCAGAGCAGAAAAAATGGACAATATGCTGAAACCGGCAGGATCGGCGTTGTTGCTATTGGTTGTAACCAATATTCTAGCCCTGGATTCAGAGGTTGTGTTAGTTAAATCATTATCAGTTGCGATGTTCGCAATCTCCTCTTTCTGGCTAATTTCCAGAGGAGAAATAAGATCTGAGCTAAGAAGCGTGGCACTCAGGGATGCGATAGTAAGTTCCACTCTAGGAAACGGTAGTAGTGGGGAGTCGTTTGGAATCTCCGGCAGTAATCAGGTGCTAGATTCCAATCTAGCCACCTACAATCCGAAAATTGCGGAAATGTCGCAAAAAAGGAAGACCAGCAGGGAGAAATCAGAAACAGGAGACATGGCTGAGCTGCTGACTTCTGATCTAAGCCATACGCCTGTGATAGGGTTGTTCGTAATTGGGATCGTGATGTCCACGGCCGTTGTTGTCTCAGCGATGGGCGATGGAGTCCTGGTACTAATTGCCGCGGGTAGCTTCAGCTGCCTGGTGGTTCTAATGATAAGGAACCGAACTAGGGGTCTTGAGATAGATTTGCCACACATTCTGGGCATGGAGATGCCAATTGCACTTACTATTTCTGGAATCTGCTTAGCTCTTGCCACCGCTCACATTATCCCGGTGGATAGCAGTCCTGACGAACTCCTCGATATGGCTGTAGCATCGGTGCTAATTCTAGTTCTTACATTGATCTCTCTTTTGCACCAGAAGAACCTGCTTGACAGAATTGAAATCGCAGTGGACTGGTTCATTTTCCCCATCCTAGCAGCACGTCTGGTTGCAGCCGTCGTTTTGGGTGGGATACCATTCCCACTCACAGTAGATCCATTTGAAGGAGACTTCGTGGATTCGACGGTTCCGTGGGTTCTATTGGAGTCTCTACTTGTTCTATGTGTGATCGTATACTATTGGGCCTACGAGAAGAGCGCGCAGTTAGAAAGGGATGCTCCCGATGGGGTAGGGATCGGTGCTCGCTCCTTGGCGATAGTGATGCTCTCATTCGGACCAGCAGGATTGCTTGCGGCAGCTAATGCATCTTACAGGAGCATCAAAACTTCCCAGCCAAGCGGACTAGGGATTGCTCTTCCCGGAGCGGTGTTGGCGTGTCTAGCACTAGCGGCATGGAACAATTACCTGTGGGACTATATCGGAGGGTTCCTGCTAGTTCTGGGGATTTCCCTAATTGTTGCTTGTGCGCTTACGGTCCCTCTGGAGCAGGAGAGGTGGACCATTACTTTGGCCACCGACGGCCACATATTTGCTATCGCCGGTGCGATCTATCTGGGGATGATAGGTGGCCTAGACCTGCCAATGCTTCTCGTTTTGATGTCAACTGTCGTTTGGGTCGTAGGGATTATACAGCTCAGGAAATCGCTCAGAATTTGGGGCCTTGGTGACCTAGTGGCAGCCGTGCTTTGTTCGTTCGTCTTCGCTTCGAGTGAGATAGTTCAGCCTGAAAAGCTATTCTTGGGAATGATTGTATTGGCTGCAGAGCTTGGGATTGTGGCCTGGCTAGGTCTAGCAAAGCAAGAGGATATGGCCAAGGACTAGTCCAGAAGTGCCAACGTTGATGACGGTCGGGCAATTCTAGACATCTGTGACAAGGTCTTGGATATCTGACACTCCTGATGAGGTTGAGCATCCCCCAATCCCATTGGGCCTGAATAAGATGGCAGTACCCAGGGCCGCTCTCGTTCTTTCTGCAATTACAGCTGTTGGTCTGATAGTGTCCGCTGTCTGGGTCGGTTTGTCGGCTATGAGTTTCCTCGAAGACCTAGAGGCTTCGTTCGGTTCGACGGATGTCGAGATGCTAAAGGAGGACGGTAGATGGTCTTGGGAGGTTGGTTTGCTATTCGACACCTGCTCGCCCAGAGAGGATGACTGGGCGTGGCCAGATTCATTGGCAGATCAAGACGAGGTTTTCCTGTTTCCGGGAGAGCTGCGTTGCGACTGGGAACACCAAGGAGATGGGGATGCTGCTAGCGTCGCCGTCTACAACAGAGGAAATGAGACGCTCAATATGGTGATGGAGATCAGCGGAGGTGGGGTTGTTTTCGCCATTAGTAACGAGCCTTATCTCATAATCAACGACCTAGCTCCCAATGACAGCGTAATAATGGAGATTGATTTGGTGGATGCAGTTTCTGAGAGAGAGATTAGCATTTCAGCTACGCATATTTCGGTCCTACAAGCCCAGGTAAGGCTGGATGTCAATATATTCCAGGGATCAGAGAACAAGGACGTTCACATCCAAGATGGTGATTCCGTGGAGGTGCATTATACGGTATGGGACGCGGATACTGGTGAAGAGTTGGACGATGGTACTTGGGTAGAGACGGCCGGAGACCCTTGGTTTTCAATCGAGGGTTTTGGATGGTCGGCCATAGGCCTTGACATTGACAACGATCGAGGAGGAGGTTTCCCTCTCATCGATACCGGGACGACGCACACCACGCTCCTCCCCCCACCTATTGCATACGGAAATAGTGAGGGTCACGAGCTTGAGCATACCTGGCTGAGATTTGAGTTGAAGCTAGAGAGAGCGCCAATCTCCGAGTGATTATCACGAAAGTGACTTGACTAAGTTCTAACCGGGATGGTCGTGGCAGAAGTGGAGCATACCGCAATAATTCCCTCCAAGAAGATCGCAACCAGCGTGAAGAGGGTGGCAAAGCCAGTGTCTTCCAGGAAGGGGGAGCCCTCGTTCTTCATGACTGATCAAATGAGCAGGCTCTCCACGCCCTGGTCTATAGCTTCGATTAGGGCGAAGCAGATTGATCCGATGTCCCTGCCGGCAGGGGTTATTCTCGACGCAGCTGCAGGCTCGGGGTTACAGCTTATTGCTTTCTCTAAGTTCCTCAAGCGTCCTGCTCTGGGGGTGGAGCTAGACGAGCAGGTAGCAAAGTATTGCGCGGCCAACATGAGTCTGAACTCAGATGGCGAGATACAACGCTCCCTAGACCGAGTACTGGTTGGCGATGGGTGCAATGCGGACTCTGCGATTTCCACTTATTGGTCCAGCCTTAGAGAGGCTGGGACAAGGGCCCATCCCCCCATAGCTATGCTGCACGTTGACCCTGCAAGACCTACGGACGCTCAGAAACACAGTATTGATGAGATGCGGCCGGATATCAAATCCATTCTGAAAGCATGGAGCAAGCACCTCCAGGTAGGTCCAAAGGGGCCGGCAATTCTACTGGATCTGTCTCCAAGATTGGATTCTGTACAACGTGCAATGATTGATGGAATACTAGAGACCACGTTTCCGGGGATAGCCAAGACTTGGGAGTGGCTCAGCAGAGGCGGGGGAAGAATTGACAGGCTGTCAGTATGGGTTGGTTCTATTTCATCTACCAAAGCAAGAAGATGCATTAGAGTGGGAAGGAAGAATGTCATTGCAACCATCGAGGGTGAGCCATCTGGAGCTAACACTACTTCATTCAGCAGTTCCATGGAAGTCCCCCGAGGGGCTTACTTGACTATCGTGGACCCTGCTCTGATTGAAAGCGGTCTTCAGGACTCCTGGCACCGTTCTGCATTTCCAAGCGGGGTTGGCTCTTCTTGGGTCAGAACTGATGGAAGAAGGCCTTTGCTCATCCACACGGACGAGATCTCAGAAGAAGATGACGTAAGGGGTTTCGTTGTTGCAACGGGGAAGATTGTCCAGCATAGACTCTCACCACCTGAATTGCACACTATCGACCAAGTGGCTTCATCTGTTGCGAAGAAAGGAATAGGGAAGTTGACTCTTCGATGCAGCCTAGACCCCGAAATACATCCAACACTTCAGAGAAGGATTACTAAAGAGCTGAAGGGTGTTGAGGGAGAAAGTGCGTTCATGGCGGATATGGATGTGCAGAGGCCATCCGGGGATAGAAAATTGTACATTGTTTGCAAAGAGTAGTTTTCAGACCCAATTCTATGCCTCCAATCGGTTCAAATAGGAACTGTAGTTCGCGGGGATGCCGAAAGGCCACCGAAAGGTGAACACGGGGGAACCGTAATGCCAAAAGTGAACGAAGCAGAGCTCGGAGACGACTT
>CAYPWN010000024.1:0-20056 GCA_964414525.1 uncultured Candidatus Poseidoniales archaeon
GGGGTTCGAATCCCCTCAGGCCCACCTGACAGCTTCTCAGGCCTACGCTTTTCTGGAAGAGGGGGAAGCAAATTGGCGGTCAAGAGTTCAACCAAAAAGAGGCTCATCGAGCTAGGCATACCAGAGGATCACGCACACAGGCTCGCCGACGATGCAAACCTGGATACAATCAAGCGAATGTCTAGGGAGCAGGTAGCAAAGAAAGTAGGAGTCGAAGAAGGATCATCTGAGCATGAACACATCATGAGTGTAATCAGCGAGCATGTCGGTACTCGCAAGAGGAGCAAGAGTAACAGGATCACTATTTCGAGGAAGGCGCTACTCGAAGAAGACATACCCATGGGGGACTACAGGTTCAACGTCCTGAACCACGTTCTTGTCCCCCACCACGAACTTGTTCCAATTGATTCCGAAGCGTCCGTGCTCGAACCTTGGGGCCTAACCACCGATGATGCATTCGGTACAAACAGACTAGCAAAGGAACTGCTTCCTAAGATACTAATCACGGACCCCGCGATTCAAGCCATAAAGGAAATGGAGGAGATCGACAATGAGGAACTCCCTGCGGGATGGCTAGCAAACCGGGTAGTCAAGATCGTCCGTTACAGCAGATCGGCAGGTAGCTCAGTAGCATTTCGATTGATAGTGGAGACAACGTAGGTAAGGAAGTGAAATCATGAAAGAGATAGTAGAGAGTTACTTCAAGCAAAGAAGCCTGGTAAATCACCAACTCGCTTCTTACAATGACTGCATTCCCGTTGGGGACGGAAAGGAAAGCAGGATGGAGAGAATCGTTAGAAATATCAGAATCGGTAGCGACGAGCAGATCGATGACGATGAAGGGGGTATGGTAAAGCTAGACCTCCTAGATAAGGAAATCATAGTCCGTCTGAAAAATCTCAGACTCGGCAGACCTACGATCAAGGAGGCGAATGGCGCAGAGCATCCGGCCACACCACTCGAGTGCAGGCTCAGAAAGCTTACGTATTTCTCACCGGTGTACCTCGATTTCAAAATTTTCCGGGACGACTTACCACCCTCTCCCGGTGCTGAAATGGGGTTCCAAGAGGAGCAAGGGGTGCACATTGGCAACCTGCCGATCATGGTCAGGTCCTCTAGGTGCAATCTCCACCACAACCACATTGACGAGAATAGGCGACTATCCCCTGAGACTTCCGGCGAAGATACTGAGAGGTACACTCAACTGCTTAGAAAGTCTGGAGAAGACCCCCTAGACCCCGGTGGTTACTTCATCATTAATGGAACCGAGCGAGTCCTAATTTCCATGGAGGACCTAGCTCCAAATCGCGTGACAGTCGAGAAGAACAAGAAGTACGCGCACGAGACTCAAGTGGCCAAGATTTTCTCCCAAAAGGACGGAGTAAGGAAGCCACTGAACGTGGAGAAGAGGAGGGATGGCATGCTCATGGTAAAGATACCCAGCGCGGGCACCACCCCAGTTCCCTTGGTACTGCTTATGAGGGCACTAGGGGTGGAGAATGACAGGGAAATTTTCGCATCCATCGCAGGTCCCCCAGAGGCCATGAAGTTCACAGTAGCAAACCTGAACGATGTCAGGGACAATGAAGAGTACGGTGTAGACACTTCCGAAGAGGCACTCGCATGGCTCGAGAAGAAGTTCGCCGCAGGACAGCAGAAGGAGTACAGGGAGTCTCGAATACAGAACCTTCTTGATAACGAACTTCTACCACATCTGGGGTCCCTTACCGACAACCGTGAAAAGAAGGCCATATTCCTTGGAAGGATAGCTAGGCAAGTTCTGGAGATGGCGATCAAGGATAAGGATCCAAACGACAAAGATCACTACGCCAACAAGCGCGTCAGGCTCGCAGGAGATCTGGTTGAAGACCTATTCAGAGTCAGCCTCCAGCAGCTAGCCAGGGATCTGAAGTACCAGTTGGAGCGGCATCACAACCGCAAAAGAGAGCTGCGAATATCATCCTGCCTCAGGCCCGACGTTCTTACTACTAAGATCATGCACGCGTTAGCAACCGGAAACTGGGTAGGGGGGAGGTCCGGTGTAAGCCAACTTCTGGATAGGACAACCTACCTCTCCGCTCTATCTCACCTCAGGAGGGTAACGAGCCCGCTGGTCAGAAGTCAACCACACTTCGAGGCTAGGGACCTTCACCCAACTCAATGGGGAAGACTATGTCCGAACGAAACTCCAGAGGGACAGAATTGCGGTCTGGTAAAGAACGGTGCACAGATGATAGACATCTCCGAGGAGGTTCCAGAGAACGACGTCAAGGATCTACTAAAGGAGGCAGGAGTTGATGACGACCCTGATGGGTGGGCTGACGGCTCGAGGATACATGTCAATGGGGATATTTTCGGCTTGCACAAGAGGCCACACAAGTTGGTTAGCCAATTCAAGAGAAGGCGCAGATCGGGAAGGATAAGGCCAGAGGTAAGTATCAGGCACGATCTGGAGAATCGTGACGTCTTCATCAACACAGACAGAGGAAGGATGCTAAGGCCACTTCTGATTATTGATCACGGAAGCTTGCAGATCACAAAGATGCACCTTGACGGCCTAGAATCCGGCGAGATATCATTCTCCGATCTCGTTTCTGGTGGCGTGGTTGAGTGGGTTGACGCTGAAGAGGAGGAGGACCTACTAATCGCACCCAGGCCATTCGACCTTCCTGCTCTCTCACCCAAACACAAGAGGCCGATTAACCCGTCAATGGTGCAGTGGGCCAATATGGGGGAGCACGGAATATCTCATGCAAAATTAGTTGCCGATGTAAAGATGCCAAACGGTGAGACCATGACTGAGAAGTTCAAAGTTCCACTGAATTACTATCAGGAGAACATCGATGCTCTGAAGAGGAAGGAGAAGAAGAACAACACAGTACTCGTTTACACGCACGTAGAGATCGACCCTCAGCTGATCCTAGGAGTCTGCGCCTCCTTGGTACCGTACCCTGAGCATAACTCTACTCCCAGAGTCACAGGTGGAACAGCAATGGTGAAGCAAAGCCTTGGAGTGGCTAGCGCTAACTTCCGACTAAGGCCAGACACTAGGGCTCACGTTATGCACTACCCTCAGAGGTCCATTGTAGGGACCAGGGCCATGAAGTCTACCAATTTCGACCAGAGGCCAGGGGGCCAGAATTTCGTAGTGGCCATTGTTAGCCACCACGGCTACAACATGCAAGATGCAGTGATAATGAACAGGGCTTCTGTAGAGCGGGCCCTGGGAAGATCCGCATTCATTAGGACCTACAATGCCGAAAACAAGAGATTCCCGGGTGGTCAGGAAGAAAGAATCGAGGTCCCCGGCACCGGACTCGATGAAATAAAGGGTCTGAAATCCTGGGACTCCTACTCCCACTTGGAGAGGGACGGGCTTCCTGTTCCAGAGGAGGAGCTAACTAGTGAGGAGGGGGGGAGGTCCATTCTGGTTGGCAAGACCAGCCCTCCGAGATTCCTCGAGGAAGCGCACGGCGCATTCCTTCAGGCCCAGGAAAGAAGAGAGTCTTCGATGCTAGTCCGACACGGTGAGAAGGGCTGGGTAGACAATGTGTATGTTACAGAATCTCTGGACTCAGGGAGGCTCGTTCGACTCACTCTTCGCACAAACAAGATTCCAGAGCTTGGCGACAAGTTCGCCAGTAGGCATGGACAGAAGGGCATCATCGGCAGATTGGTGGAACAGGAGGACATGCCCTTCACGGAGGACGGTGTAATCCCAGACTTACTGATTAATCCTCACGCTATCCCATCTAGAATGACCGTAGCACACGTACTGGAGATGATAGGTGCAAAGGTAGGATCAATGGAGGGTCGAAGGATTGACGGCACCGCATTCACCGGAGAGAAGGAGGAATCCCTCCGATCCGGCCTCCTAAGGAATGGTCTTAGGCATACTGGGAGAGAGACTATGGTAAACGGTGAGACTGGGGAGTCCTTCCCGGTGGACACGTTTGTTGGAGTCATCTACTACCAGAGACTACACCACCTCGTTAGCAGCAAGCTTCACGCCCGGAGCAGGGGGAGGGTGCAGATTCTGACTAGGCAGCCCACCGAGGGAAGGGCAAGACAAGGCGGCCTCAGATTCGGTGAGATGGAGAGGGACTGCCTTATTTCACACGGCGCATCTATGGTCATCAAAGATAGATTACTCGACGAATCCGACGGCTGGAACCTTATGGTCTGCAATACACCACGTTGCGGCCACATTGCTTACTATGACTGGAAGAGGAGAACTAGCGTTTGCCCTGTTTGCGGGGATCGGGCCGATGTTCACTCAGTCCAGACCTCTTACGCATTCAAATTGCTCCTAGACGAGATGAAGAGCCTTGGTGTAGCAATGAGGCTAGAACTGGAGGACCGAAGATGAGCACTCGTGATGCAGCTAAGATTCCCAAGAGGATCGACTCGATTAGATTCACCCTTATGGATCCAAACGAGATTAGGAAGATGTCTTCAGTAGAGGTAAAGACTGCCGACACGTACAAGGACGATGGCCATGCCTTCAAGCAGGGTCTGATGGATCCAAAGATGGGCGTCATTGACCCTGGCATTCGATGCGAGACATGTGGGAATAAGCACGAAGAGTGCCCTAGTCATTTCGGGCACATCGCACTAGAGCTTCCAGTAATGCACATAGGTTTCTCTGGGCTTATCAAAACATGCCTTAAGTCAACCTGCAACTCATGTAGCAAGGTGCTCTTGCTAGACGCACCTGAAACCCACCCAACCGATCCCGAAAAGTCCGAGCAAGACTACTACAGGGACAAAGTGAATGACATTATCCTGAAACATGGTGTTGGAGGTCGGGAGTTCAAGAAGATCATCAAGGACATAGAGAACATTTGTGCAGGCGCCAAGAGGACCATATGCATGCACTGTGGCTCAGAACAGGGCAAGATTATCCTTGACAAACCAACTACATTCAAAGAAAAGAAGGCAGACAAGGGCGAGCACAAGCTCAATGCGAGAGACATACGCGAGTGGCTCGAGAAGATTCCAGACGAGCACCTGATTTTCGTCGGGATGGAGAAGGACGTTAGCCGACCAGAGTGGACCATAATGAAGGTCCTTCCAGTACCCCCAATAACCGTCAGGCCATCAATCACCCTGGAGAGTGGAGATAGGTCAGAGGACGACCTTACTCACAAGCTAGTAGACGTACTAAGAATCAACCAAAGGCTAAGAGAGAACAGAGACTCTGGAGCACCACAACTCATAGTGGAGGATCTCTGGGAGCTACTCCAGTACCACTGCACAACCTATTTCGATAACCAGACTAGCGGCATCCCACCAGCAAGGCACAGATCTGGAAGGCCACTGAAGACCCTCTCTCAGCGACTCAAGGGCAAGGAGGGAAGATTCAGGAGCAATCTTTCAGGGAAGAGGGTAAACTTCTGTGCCAGGACTGTGATAAGCCCAGACCCGAATCTTGGAATTAACGAAGTAGGCGTCCCAGTACATACAGCCAAGGAACTGACTGTCCCGATTAGGGCAACAAGCAGAAACAGAGAGCAGCTTAGGCAGATGATTTTGCGTGGACCTGACGTTCACCCTGGTGTGAACTATATAATCAGGGGAGACAGGTTCAGAGTCAGAATCACTGACCGAACCAAGTTCATCTGGGCGGGCTTCAGGTGCCTGAACCCAGACTGTCACTCCGGTACAGAAGAGGAGCCATACATGGGGTACAGGCCCGATCTGAACGAGGTCTTGCCTGCACCAAACTTCCTACCGGGGCTAGTTCTCAAGGAGCAGATGAGGAGGGACCCAATTACGGACGATCTAGTACCAGAATGGAGTGTTAACCTAGAATCCACCCTATCCAATCTTAGGGGGGAGAACGCAAAGGGGAAATCATTGCCCGAAGATGATCCAGAAGCCGTGATCCATCATCGCTGGAAGTGGGAGGTGGACAACCCAGACGAGTATCTACCAGAACACCTGGAGGTACGCTGTCCTCATTGCGGAAGTCCCGAGATTGAGGACGAGCACGGGAACGTCTACCCGACAGAAGTTGAAGACAGGTTGAGCACGTTCGACAGAGACGGAAACCCAAGGCCCGGTGTCGTGGTAGAACGGCATCTCATAGATGGGGATGTGGCTATTTTCAACAGGCAGCCATCGCTCCACAGGATGTCTATGCTCGTTCACGAGATTCGAGTAATGGCTGGCAAGACTTTCAGATTCAACCTAGCTGATTGCACACCCTACAACGCTGATTTCGATGGAGACGAGATGAACCTCCACGTAATTCAGAGCGAGGAAGCTCGTGCTGAGGCTAGAATCCTGATGAGGGTACAGGAGCACATCATTTCCCCTAGATACGGGGGAAGCGTCATTGGAGGAATTCACGACCACATCACAGGAGCTTATCTGCTAACTCACGGGGAAGCATTCCTGCCCCAGCAGGCTGCAATGGACGTGCTCAGCTCCATCGGATGGGAGGGAGATCTCCCCCAGTTAGTAGAGAGAGACGGCAAACAAGGTTACCTAGGAAACGAGATATTCAGTCTACTGGTTAGCGGAGGGTTCAGTCTGAACTTCAAGAACAGGGCCGGAGAGGAAGTCCAAGTCTCCGAAGGTGACGTTTCAGGCTCTATTGATAAGAGGGGAATAGGGGCTGAAGATGGTAGGCTACTAGACGCTGTAGTTCAGACACACGGTACAGACACAGGTGCCGATTTCATCAATAAGATGACCAAGATGACTATTGCAATATGCACTGCTTTGGGATTCACTACGGGAATCGACGACGAGGACCTGCCTATCGAGGCAAAGGAAGAAATCGACAGAATAAACTCCCAAGCCGGTAAAGATGTGGACGCCGAGCTTGACAAGTTCGGCAAGGACGGAAGGAAATACGATCCAAGACCCGGTAGGACGCCGCTCGAGACCCTAGAGGAGAACATACTGACAATCCTAGACGCGGCAAAGGCCGAGACGGGGAACGTAGCCAAAGCCCAACTCGATGACCTCAACTCCGCTGTTCTGATGGCGACCTCAGGGGCAAGGGGGTCGATGGACAACCTAGCAATGATGGCCGGATCTATAGGCCAGCCAAAGGTGAGGGGAAAGCGTCTTGAGAGGGGATACCAGGAAAGGGTCCTATCTCACTTCCCACGAAAGGTCAAGGGGGCAAAGGAGAAGGGATTCGTATCATCCTCATTCAAGAAGGGGTTGGAGCCGACAGAGTTCTTCATGCTCTCAGTTTCGGGAAGGGAGTCCCTGGTTGACACTGCAGTCAGGACGAGCAAGTCTGGATACATGCAGCGAAGACTAATCAACGCGATGGACGATCTAAAGGTCGCAAACGACGACATGGCCTCGGTCAGGAACACAGCCAACCGAATCATCCAATTTGAGTACGGGGAGGACGGAACTGACCCAGCAAGGAGCCGTAAGGGCAGCCCGTTCGATGTGAACCAAGTGCTTAACGACGCCCTGGGGGGTGGTAATTGATGGTAGTCAAGAGCGCGACCAAGAAGAAGCTGATGGACCTCGGGATCGAGGAGGAGTACGCTCACAAACTAGCTGACGACAGGAAGTGGGACGATGTTAAGGGCCTCTCACCTGGTCAGATTGCCCAGATTTGCGGTATCGATTCCGGAACATCCCAGAAGATACACGAGGTTATGTCAACCTCTGCGAAGTCTTCTAGGGCATCCTCAGCAAGCACCGAGAAGACCATAATCCGTAGGAGGACAGTGTCTAGAACCAGGAGGATGAAGCGATCCCTTCCTTTGGAGTCGTACGACTACGAATCCAAACAACTGCAGCTAGTGAGGGACATAGACAATGAAGACGAGATGTTTGTGCAGCTTTCCAAGGCCGCGACCGACTCCAACATGACTCCAAAGATGATTGACGAGCTCGTCAAAGGCTTGCAAAAGAGGGGCGAGAAGAAGATTACCGACGCCGCAGCAAAGAAAATCATCAAATCAGCCATGTCGTTCTACGATGAAGCAAGAGCCGTGCCTCACGAGGCAGTAGGGATCACAACCGCCCAGTCGATAGGGGAGCCGGGAACTCAGATGACGATGCGAACATTCCACTACGCTGGTGTGGCTACGGTCAACGTCACTCAGGGACTTCCTAGAATCATAGAGATAGTCGACGCCCGGAAGGTCCCGAAGACGCCCACTATGATAATTTACATGGAGGAGACGAACTCCAAGGGTAAACCCCTGAGAACAAACGAGAAGCTCGTTAGAGACATCGCTGCGGCAATAGAAACCACAACAGCAATGGACATAGCTGCCATAGATGTGGACGTCGCTCAGAGGAACATAAGCCTGCAGCTAAACAATGCCAACATGAAGCTGAAGAAGATGACAGGTGCAGAGGTCAGGGACAAACTTTCTCGTGCACTTAGGCTCTACGTACAGGCAGACAACGACGATAGGCCGAAGTCCCTCAGGATCATTCCCGGAGTTTCTAAGGAGGATGATCTGGCTAGCCTAGCTTCTGACCCACCAACATACACGGCACTTCTCCAACTAGAGGACAAAATCAAGAAGCTCCGATTGAAGGGCCTACCCGGAATTTCAAGGGCCACAGTGCAAGGTCCAACAACAGAGACAGGAGAGTACTACATTTCGACTATCGGGTCAAACCTGGCCAAGGTCAGCGAGTTTGATGGTGTGGACAGGTCTAGAACATACACCAACAACATCAACGAAATACACGACTACCTCGGAATAGAAGCTGCAAGACAAGCCATAATCAACGAAATGTGGGACACTTTGGAAGGCGCCGGATTGGACGTCGACGTACGCCACTTGATCATGGTTTCTGATGTGATGACCACGGGGGGTGAGGTAAGAGCGATCGGTAGGCACGGGGTCAGTGGGACTAAACACTCCATACTGGCTAGATCTGCCTTCGAGGTTACAGTAACGCACTTGCTCAAGGCAGGGGTGATAGGGGAAAGGGACATGCTATCGGGTGTTACCGAGAACATCATAGTGGGGCAGCCAGTAGCACTCGGCACCGGCAGCGTCGAGCTATTCTACATCCCAGAGGAAAGCAACTGAGGTGAGAATATGGATATTGCAAGACAGCTCAAGCAGGGGATAAACACAGGCCGAATCGTTTTCGGACAACGTCAGACATCTTCCGAGTGCTCGAAGGGAGATGCAAAGATGGTGCTAGTTGCGGCTAACTGCCCGGACTCATTCATCGACGAATTGAGAAACTCACACCCTTCAATACCAGTTCACCAAGTTACAATGGTAAACAGGCAACTAGGGGCTGCATGCGGGAAGCCATTTCCAGTGAGCTCACTCTGCATACTGGACGCAGGTCAGAGTGACCTGCTCCAACTCGCTCCAAACCTTTGATTGCAAACTGGGCAGGTAGAGTTGTTTTCTTGGGTTCTCTTCAAAGTCATGAATGCCCCCCTATCTTCCGTGGACGAAACTCTAAGGGATTTGTTAGGGTTACGTGCGGTCAACCTCAGACCATCAAAATCCCATAGCGAGATACATGGTTTTTCGTGTCTCGGAGTTGCAGATTCGGTACCCGACCTAGCTCCTATCGATCAAGAGGTTTTTATTTGGCACGCATCGAATGGAATACTCCCCATTACGGGTAGCGAGCTCACAAGATGGGCCTTGGATGCTCCGAGGGGGTTACATTGGATCCTAAGCGAGAGACCTGTAGAAGGTGAAGTGGAGAAGGTTGAATCAATGGAATTAATCATTTGGGGGCCGGAGGAGGTTTCTCACTGGCTCGGAGAGGCAGTGCTCTCGGGTGAGCTTGTAGCAAAGGCCCCCGAAGAGGGGAGCCCCAAACAAACTCCAGATGAATCAATCTTCGATGACGCTCCAATGCTCAGGGCCCTCTCGCCACTAATAGACCCCTCATCTTGGTTGTCCCAGCGTGGCATGGAAGGGATTGGATATTCCCCCGTACTCTTAGAAGCAAGAATCTGGACCGTAACTGGCCACCTCAAGGGACCAAATGGGGAGTTGGAAAGTGGAACCTGGTCTCTGGTAGAGGACCCGTGGTCTCCAAGCCTCAGTGTTTTGGAAGATATCGACACACTCCCCCTGGCACCGGATCTCAGAAAATTGGAGCCAAAGAGACACAAGTGGATTTCCGAAGGAAGATTTTCTGAGGAGGTAGGTAAGCTGCTAGAAGTGAGAAGAAAGGGGAGTTACGAGGAATCCAATATTTCTGGCTCGGTTAGGAGCATCCTACTACAAAGGTGGACATTTGGTTCTGATGATGCTGACATAGATTTCTCTCCACTCAATATTCCAGGATGGATAATTCACTTCGAGACAAATAAGATTCTACATGGCAGAAACGGTCGACTTTACGAATTCTAGTTCCTCTGGAGAAGCATTAGCTCCTCGGTAGATAGGGTGTCTCCAGACATAAGTTTAGACATCAGATCGGTTACTTCGACTCTCTCCTCATCATCCCGCTGCTTCTTAGAGCCTGACAGCTTCAAGATGTCTTGCATCGAGTGTATGCACCTGAGGGATATGATGTATTTGTTGTGCATATCGTCTGCGTCATTTTTCGTAGTTGTTAGCTCGACGTGTTCGCTGTTTGCCATTCCCCTCAACTTATCCACTTCGTTAGAAAGCTCCATCATTAACGAATGAGCCTCTTCGGATTTCTCAGAAGCATTTGTTACTGCATCATGGGCCTTTTGCTGAGATTTCTCAGCATGCTTCACCTCTCTAAGCATACTAGAACTACTTGCGTCTTCCTCCTCCTTCAGAGATTTGTATTCGCTCTGCAATCTCTTCATAGTGGAAAAGAACTCCTTCTCCTTTTTTGGACTAATCTGGCCCGTCTGGTGCCTCCATTCTAGCTTATTCATCTGCTCCCTGATCCTCCTAGAAGTCTTCCCATTCTTCTTCCTACCCTGTTCTCTAGAGTCTTTCTCCGAAGAACTCCTAAGCTTGGATCTGAGATCCTTTAGTTGGTTGGTCTTCTCCAGCCTAACCTTTCTCAATTCGGCAACTTTGCTGTTTGCCTCATTTCGCAGCGCTTTCTGCTTCTGAACCTCTGTGATTAGCTCCTTCACCTGCCTGTTAATCTCATTTCTTTTGTCTAGCTGACCTCTAACCTTCATGTTGAGCTCATCTCTCCTAGTCTTGAAGTCTGACAGCTTCTCGCTGACATCTGCAGTCTTGGATTCGAATACTCCGCCTATATTCGATTGATTGAGCTCCAATGGCAACCCTCGGACGCCGCTAATTTGGGTTTCCATTTAAGGAATACCGAATTTCTAGCCCCCTACTCCCTTCGACTGGCAAAACTTCCCCTCCTACTGCCTCTTCTTGAGACCCCTAACTTTCGACCCTTCTTTCGTGACTTAGTCCCACGGGGGGCCTCTTCGTCAACTTTCTCTGGGTCTTTAATCGAAGAGAGCCCTCCTGATTCCAAAAGAGCCCCCATCTCCTCGGCACTGAGGGCTCCTCCCTTTGCTGCAATGTCGCGAATATCTGAAATCTTCACCCTACCGGGTCTTCTTGCAGATATCCTCGCATAATCCTCGACCCTCTTTAGCTCCTTACGACCCCCCCTAAGCCCGACCTTTATCTCGTCAAGCCTATCGTCAATTTGTGAAATCCTCTTGCTAATTCTGTTAATCTCCTTCCTGCTAATCTTATCTTCACCAATGTCCGCGCTATTTTTCAGTTCAGAAACCGACTTCCTAGCCTCATCTTTGTTTTCATCTAGTTTTTCGGAAATTTTACGCATCTCTGAGACTTTCGACACATACTTTGCGTGAGCTTCCTCGGCCTGTCTTTTCCTCACTATCGACGCTTGAATTTCAAAGAATCTTCTGAATCCTGATAGTTCGGGGTTCAGCATAGGAACTGCAGTCAGGTCATTGTCAATTTTCGTCAAGCCCGAGTATGTTTCCCTCAGCCAATCTTCAAGAATTTTCGATGGAGGAGGGATGCTTTTGTTGATTGAGTCACGTACCCTTCTTTGCTTCTGAGCTTCTTTCCTTGATCTGTGGAATTCTCCTAGCAGCGTTTTTCTACCGGTGTCGGATGCTTCAAATCCCCCTATCGCAGACCTCAGGGACTTGACTATGTGGATCTGGTCTTTCCTCTCTGATCGTAGTTCTCTGACCTCGTTATCGAGAGTTCTAAGAACACTCTTTTTCTGCCCAATTATCTGTTTAATTTCCTCACTGTCAAGCTCATCCAGATCTTCCCATTTGTTTTCTGAGGGCTCAGTCATTCTTCTTCCCTCACGGACTTCTTTTTGGGGTTAGAATTGGAAGCGGGGGCCTTGGCGAACGATGACAAACCACCGCCTTTGACAATCTCATGCCCCCTTAGGAGATCGGGGAATCCGGGACCAATGTCCCCGAAACCATCCTTCAATCTCCTTTCCCAATGCCCTATGGCGCGGTCACTTTGGGAAAGTAACTCCCTTGCCCTGTCCAACTGACTCCTTATTTCCCTCAATTCTTCTGTGGCCGCAGTTGTCTTTTCGTAGATTGGCTGGGCCTTCTCGACTGCATCCAGCATCTTGGCATGCGCCTTGTCCGCCTTTTTGTATAGGCTAGACATTTTTCTGCTCTTTTTTAGGTATTCTGACATCTCCGGATTCGAGTCCTTTCTGTCTTTAAGCCACTTATCGTTCTGGGAAATTAGCGCTCTTCTTTCGTCCAAGAGCTTCCTCTCTGACCTGTGATCAAGTGCAGAAGTCTGTATCTTGTGCTCTATTTCTTCGATTTTTTCGAGCATCTTTTCCTTTTTCCACTTGGGATCCAGGTTGACCATTCCACCAGATTCAATCAGATCCTCTCTGATTTCCTTTACCTCGGAAATAAGGACACCAGCTTCAGATTGCCCACTATCTCTGGCCTTCTTTAGTTCTGCAACCTTAGAATTAGCATCCTCGAATGATCTCGCTAGGCGTTCTACCTTGGGCGAGAGGGACTCTTCCTCGGCTTCGAGATTCCTAATTACCCCGGGTAGACTTTCCTTCAGCATCAGTCTCCGTTGGAGAAGCGAGTTCGCCAGCTCTTCCGGCTTGAGTTTGAGCAGAGCCACGGTGTCCATTTCGTTTCGTCACGGGGCAATACATCCATTATAGCCCTATGCGGACTGGATTTTTGCGTTTGATTGATACGATGTCGTTACGAGGATTGCCCAATGAACAGTGCTTTGGGGAAAACAATCTGCTTCTCGCTAGCGATGATTCTCCTCCCACTAGCCATCCAATCGAGCATAATCGATGACGAATTCCAGATAGAAAAACCCCCTATGTTTTCCTCCGAATCTAATAATTCGGTAAATTTCAGCTCTTCCGGAGGATCAGGAGTTGCCATTTCCGGCGAACCCGCTCACATCGGTGACTCATTGCGAGCCTCTGTCTTAGTCAGTAATTCTGGCAACTCATCCGGGTCAGCGACACTTCATCTGGAGAATCTACAAATCGAAGAGACTTTCGAAGGCGAACCGGTAGAGATTTCCCCGGGGTCAACTAGGGAGGTGAGCATCATTTTTTCACCTACCTCCAACGGCTCTAATTCCTACAGATGGTGGGTTATTTCCTCCGATGGTTCAGATACAGACTCCTTAGATGGTGAGTTTTCAGTTCAAGCCTCGCCAAAGCAAATGGTTGATGTGGCCATAGAATCTTACGAATGGAGCAATGGAGACGGCCTCGAAATAGACGCTTCTGTGTCTCTATCGCCCGGATTGCCAAGGAGTCTGCAAGTGAAGGTGTCAGTGGCACACCAAGGCTCAATCACCACCCTTCAGAGTATTATTATTGAGTCAGATCCCGGCAGGAGGGCACTTGATTTCCATCTTGGCCAGCCAATTGCTGACTTCATTTTCATCGAGGCAATTCCCTTGGGTTGGGAATTGGGGGCAGAATCTCAGAATTCTTCACAGATATCTATCGATATGCCATCCGTAAACCCCTCATCACTAATTGTCCAGTGTCAGTTCAGTCCATCAGCCCCCGAACCAGGAACCAAGGTAATTGCCACAATTTCACTCACAAATGAAGATCGTTTCCAGACGCAAGAGGGAAACATCAGAGTAATACTTTCTTCGGATAGGAAGATCCTCGCCGAGTCCTCAGTGCAGTCAGTTATGCCAGGGGGAGTAATATCTAGCGATGTATCAATCCCATCATGGCCTCTGGGGGAGAGGGTGGAAATAGAGGTCGAGTGGTCAGCAGGTCAGGTCAAATCGACGAGCTTTTTCTCAATTGAGTCGGATGTCCCAGAAGATGGTCTTGGTGTTCCATTCGACATTACATCTGCATCATACGGCGTATTGGCGGGTATTCTTGTCATTCTCATTGGAACATTGGCATGGAGGGCAGTATCCACTAGGACTCCCTCAACATCAGAGGTAGGGTTGAGGGAAACTAAGGAGTCTACAGAGGCACGCTCCAGAATCAAGAAAACGGAAATTTCCTGTACATTCTGCGAGCAAAGGCTGATGGTCCCAGCTGGCCACTCGGGCGGAGTAAGGTGCCCATCGTGCTCAATGGAGTTCAGAGTTGGTGAAGAGGAAAAGCCCCTCAAGGCACCCATATCTAGGTCAAATGAGGATAATCTAAGCTGCCCAGAATGCAATCAGGCTTTGCGTGTCCCAATCGATAAAAGGCCGGTTATGTCTAGGTGCCCTGTCTGCAAAACAGAATTCATGGCCGAAACAGGAGAGCGATGAGATGGCTGAATTTAGCGAAATTGAGGAGATGTACCTTAAGAGAATCTTCGAGATTCACAGTGATACCCCAGAGGCAATAGTGAAGACCACTCAGCTTGCCGAAGCCATGAAAATTAGCCCGGCATCAGTTACTGAAATGATACAACGATTATCTGAAAGGGACATGGTCACTCACGTACCTTACCGGGGTTGCAGGCTAACGCCAAAGGGGTTCCAGCTAGCTGCCAGAGTCAAAAGGAGAGAGGGCTTGCTCCAGATACTCTTGACCGACATTATCGGATTCAGTGGTGATGTCAAGGAAGTGGCCTGCAAGATGGAACATGCCGTGGGTGCCGATCTGGAAGCAACTCTTGACAAACTGCTAGGCTACCCTGAGAAGACCTCTGGCGGCTCAAGAATTCCAAGCGTAGACAGATCATTCGAAACATTGGGAATAGGTACTCTGCTTCCATTGTCTAGTCTTCCAGATGGCGCTTCTGCTTCAGTAGAGATGATTGTATCTAGCGGAGATGAGATGATTACAATCAGAGAAGCCGGAGTTAAGTTGGGATCAATAATTACCAAAACCGAGGGCTCATTTTCATCCGGACAAAACCAGATTTCCATGTCCCCCCATATGTCGATGAGGATACTGGCCAGGGTTACTGGATTGGGGGCAAAATAATGGAAGAAAAGAGCGACCCTCGGTCATTGGTAGATTTGGAATCCGACATTGACTCAATGGTCGCAGCTCTGGAATCAGAAACACCCCCTGCTCCCGAGATTAACAAATTGGTTAAGGATGAGGAATTAGTTGATGAGAAGTCATACAAGACTAAGCTGAAGGGGAGGGAGGTGGTTCTCTCTGGCCTAGATGACCTGCTCATCAGCAGGGGTGCTAGGCTGATACTATTCCTGCCAATAATCGTAGTCTTCCTGTACGGCCTAGCTCAGTCATACCGAGTGTCCGACCCAGAGTGGTGGGATGGGAGCGTTAGGGAGCTTTTCTTTGGCCTCACGTTCTCGAAGTCGATATACCTGCTCTCGCTAGCAATAATGGTGGCAGATCTGCTTCTTCTATTCGTTCTCCACTACCTGCTATGGGTCACGAAGAGGATTTTCCAGATCGAGACCGAAGAGATTACTTCATCGGGAGTCACATTCCGAAGCGCCCACGGATACAGCGAGATGAGGGCAGTTATTGAGGGCGCCTCAAACCAACTAAACCTGACTACCACGTTGATGGTTCTGGCAACAATTCTTCTAGGATCGGCCCTTATATTCCCATCTACCGGCGGTTCGAACAGCTCCGAAGGAGTCCCAGTTCTTATCGCTCTGTCCACTGCTTCTCTCCTTTCCAGTCATAGCGTATACATGGTTTCAGAAAGGCCGAGATTCAATACAGTAAACCCCTGGGGTCTGCTAGACTCATTTTCACCCCCGATTCACCCTGCACTGCTTAACAAACCATTCACGGATGTAATCAGAGCACATGTAGATCCCATGCTAGCAGTGAGGTTCTCCAAGTACGTCTCATCATTCAATGCCGATCTAAAGCGAGGAGTCACACTTCCAGACCTGCAGGAATACCTACTTCAGATGTTGGACATGTTCAGGTCGGGAGTCATTGGGGAGGACGATTTCCACCTAGCTCTTTCCTCTGTGGTAGATTCGAAGACAATTGACCAGATTATCAACCATCCTGAACTTGGAGAGGAGACACTTGACAGGCTCCTGATGCATGCAAGGGATAGATGCGCCCCATTCTTCAGATTGAATGATCGAATGCGGATGCAACTATCCTCCCAATCAAATTCAGGCATATGGTTCGACGTTGACATGGAAAACCTAACCTTGGGTCAGGCGAACCTGTTCGCATTCGTTCTGAACAACTCCGAGGAAAGTCAAGACTTGATTCTAAGAGTCCAAACTCCTGACTTCAGGCCGAACGAGTGTGAATACAGGCTTCGGGCAGATCCTCACGACTCAGCATCCCTCTCCGGTAGTCCGGTCTACGAAAAGATGTCAAAATCGATGACCTCCTCAAGAATAATCTGGCAGACCCTAATCCCCTCGTCCATGGGCGAAGCCACAGTAACGGTTAGGCTCGAGGACAGTTCTGGAAACCTGATTTCGGGCAAGGTCCTAACAGCTCAGGTAAAGTCTGATCTATTCACTCGTCTGAGGATGACTACAGGTGCCATATTCATGATCGGTGCAGCGCTTGCTGTAATATCCCCAATCCTACCATTCGCAGCTAGGATTCTAGGACTTTAGTTCTCTTCAATAAGTAGTCACTCTTCCGCGGCCCATGCAAGCTGAAGAAGGGCCTAGTGATGACCTTCGTACAAGACTCCACGCAATGGAGTCCAAGCTTAGGAGGATATGGGGTCAGAGGGATGCACATAACGAGTCAGCGAAAAGGGCTGCAGACTCACGTAACTCAGTAAACGAACAGGGCTCAGAACTCCGCGAATCAATTAAGTCTAGGATGGGGGAACAGAAGGACGTTAGATCACAAGCTAAGCTGCACCAGGCAAGAAGAGATGAGATTCAGAAGAGCATCAGAGAACTAATCTCCAATAAGAAGGGAAGGAGGGGCGATGGGCCCGGTAGATCAGTTGTTATCCAACTCTCTGAGACTGTTGGGGAGATAGAGAGAATAGAGAACAGGATTATGACAGACGGCTCTCTATCATTGGAGAAGGAGAACTCGCTCATAAAGAAGCTCAGGTCGCTGATTGCTCGAAGGGATGAACTCATTCCCGAGGTGGAACAGCAGAATATTATCTCAATCGATCTTAGTGACATGGATGAGTCAATCAACAAATTAAGAGCCGAAGCAGACAATGAGCATACGCTGATGATCGAGCAGAACAAGCTGGCTGACGAGATTTGGGAAGAAATCAAGCCAATGTTGGAAGAGAGGGACTTCTTGAGGGGCGAGAGTGATAGGCTTCACTCACTTTTCATAGATGAGAGGGGCAAAGCCGACGAGGCCCACAAGGGAGGGGTAGAACTTCTCTCCAAGGTCAACGAGATCCGAGACGAGATTAAGTCACAGCACCAGGAGAGGGAGAGGCTAATCCGAGATCACAACAAATCGGTCAGGGAGGCCCTTCGTGGCCCCGATGAAGATGAGAATCTTGCAGAATCCCTAACCGAGCGGCTTCTTGAGGGAGGCTCGATTACATTCGGGGGAACTGTCGCTGAACCAAATTCTGAGGGCCAAAACGAGAATAGGAGCACCAAGAGGCAGACTAGAAAACTTGGGACCTCAAGAGGAAGAAAGCGGTAATCACCATCCCCTTTCATCCAACCTCACATCTAGATTTTCCATCTCAAGACCCGGCATAGCCTCTCCTACCATTTCACTAGCCTCAGCAACCACGTTGGGGTCTTCAAAGTGATGAGTTGCAAGTACGATAGCCTCAGCGGTTACCTTAGGATCAGAACTCTTGAAGATTCCAGAACCCACAAAGATCCCATCCATTCCATGACTCATCATCAGTGCTGCATCTGCAGGAGTAGCAATTCCTCCAGCAGAGAAAGTTACCACCGGAAGCCTCCCAATTCTGGCAACCTCTTCCAGTACCGACTCAACTTCTCCTTTGATGAAATCTAACTCCCCGAATGGAGTACTCCTAACCTTGCCCCCAATGTCTGATAATTCCTCTAATCTGTAGTAACTCCCCATAATCGAGTCCACAATATCTTCCTTGTCTTTGGCATTAGCTAATCCGGCAGTTTCTATCTCGGTTTCCAGAAGTCGTGCGTGCTTTACAGCGCTTACCACATTACCCGTGCCCGCTTCCCCTTTCGTCCTGATCATTGCAGCCCCTTCTGCTACTCTCCTAACCGCTTCCCCTAGGCTAGTACACCCGCAGACGAACGGAATTGTGAATTTCCCCTTGGCAATATGGTAAAAGGGGTCTGCGGGAGTTAGGACCTCTGATTCGTCTATCATGTCTACTCCTAGGGTCTCCAGAACGCGTGCCTCCTCATCATGCCCGATCCTAGCTTTGGCCATGACAGGGATGCTTGTGGTGTCGATTATCTCCTTGATTAATTTCGGATGGCTCATTCTGGCCACACCTCCCGAGGTACGGATATCTGCTGGCACCCTCTCTAAGGCCATCACTGAGACCGCCCCAGCATCCTCTGCAATGTGTGCCTGCTCTGCAGTAACTACATCCATTACTACACCGCCTTCCTGCATCTTAGCGAATCCACGCTTCAGAAGCTCGGTGCCATGACGCATTGATTCGAGATCTACCCTATTTGGCACAGCAATCGCTCGGGGTTTGCATTCATGAACCTATGTCAGAGACAAGTGTTGTGAAAATGCTAGTCGGCAAGTACCGGTGAGTCGCCCTCGGCAAGAGGTAGGTCGGGGGACTCCACCTCGTTCTTCTCGAGCCAGTGCATCTCCTCTTCTGGCAAGTCGCTGTCTGCGTAAATCGCCTCGGTCGGACACTCTGGAATGCATGCCGCGCAGTCTATGCACTCATCGGGGTCTATGACCAGGTATTCTTCGGCTTCCCTAAAGGCTTCTACTGGGCAGACATGTACGCAGTCTTGGTATTTGCAACTTACACAAGCACTAGTTACTACGTGTGTCATATTGTGCATTCGTGCATGCGAATAGCATATCAACGCTTGTGTCGGGTTAGGCTATTCCACGAGATCTTCGATTAGTTCCATTGCTACCGAGCTGGGGTCCTGACCAGGGTAAACTTCGAGTTTGAACCTGCCTTTAGCCACAGTACCAATATCATCCCCGATTACAACCCCCTCTCCCATAACTAATCTCCCAAGGTCTAGCCTAATGTGCAGAATTTTGTCTTCGTCGATAAGAGAGTCTATCCCGACTAATATTGAAGAGAGAGAGTCGCCATTTATCCTGCCAAGTGAATTCCTTGCATGCTTTGCCCCCATCTTGCACTCAATTGTGTACATTGTCGCACCCAGAGCAGATTTTACTTTGTTTACCGACACACCTTCTTTCAACCCACACAGCCATTTTACCGACTCCGTGATTAATTCCATATCATCTACAGCACTTGCATGTACTCTCCATGACCCACCATGTAGTCCCATGACTGCCCCTATTGCATTCGGACCTTGAATCCGACCCTTCCCATGATGCTATTCGTGGCATTCCGTTCAAATACTGGTTGTAGTTCGCACGGCTCGCAAACGGGGCAGCCCCCGGAATATGGAGTCGTTTCAATGGCAAAGGGAGCATCAGCTAGAGCGGCGGCCAGAAGGCAGAAGGACAAGTGGAAGGCCAAGCGCTGGTATTCTATTAGGGCCCCTAGGAACCCGTGGTCATTCAAGGTGATAGGAGAGACTCTGGCAGAGGAGGAAGGCATGCTAGTCGGTCGGCCATACGAGATGAT
>CAYPWN010000025.1:0-20040 GCA_964414525.1 uncultured Candidatus Poseidoniales archaeon
GTACTGCAGGGTGGAGAGTCTTGACTCGTCCGTCGAAAATCTCGGGGTGTCCTGTCACTTCGGATACCTCCATGACTTCGATTCCTGCTTCCCTTAGTTTCGTAGCTGTTCCTCCTGTGGAGACAACCCTCCAACCCATCGAGCATAGTGATGATGCGAATTCTTCCACTCCGGTCTTGTCCCAGACGCTAATCAGTGCTCGGGGACGTTCCATGGTGATGCGTGAGTGCGAGGGGCTTGAAGGTTCGTGGTATGCTACTCGCCCCTAGCGGAAATGACCTGATCAATCCTGAGCATGCCCATCGCCGTCTCTGTTGCCGACTCAAGTGAGTTCTCTATGACTGATCTAGGATGCCAGACTCCGTCTACCCGCCAAGTCTTTCCTTCCTGAGAGATTCCCATTGGGCTTTCACCGAGAGATGATGCTCTTAGCTCCAGAACCCTGTCCAGCGGTTCTCCGCCCCCATTCTCTGCTAGGGCTGCAGGGATTGTCTCAAGTGCTCTCGAGAATGCCTCCATTGCTAGCCTCTCACGTCCTCCTTGTTTCTCTGAAGCCGTCCTCACGGCTTGGGCCATTCGGCAATGTATGGAACCGGCCCCCGGAAGAACCTCTTCGTTCAGGGCCAATGAGGCTGCCCTAAGGGAGTCGTAAAGCCCCCTAATGACCTCGTCTGTTCCGGTCTCACCAGCTCCACCGACCTCTATTGTTACAACGGACGGAGTAGGGCAGTCCTCTATTCTCAAGACGTCCTCCACCTCGTCAGAATCTTGCCTCCTCTCCCAAGAGACTTTGCCGGCTCGTCCTATATCCGTTTCTTCGATGTCTAACGGGGTGTCGACAATTCTGGATCCCGTTGCATCCGAGGCGTTTCTTAGCTCGCTCGAATCCAACCCCTCTACTGCTAGGATCCCACTATCGCCCAATAAGTGCAGAATGTCCCTGTCTACCTCACCAGAGCAAAGAACCACATCTGCGCCAGAATGAGAAATAGAGTGGAATATCGCTTTCTTTCGTTCTCTCTCCGCCTCTATGAATGAGTCTAATTCGTCGGCATTGGTGATTTTTAGTTCCGCATCCCTGGTCATTTCTCTAATCTTGACGTCTCCTTCCAAACAGACCACACGTGCTTCATGCAAGTTGTTCGGCAAGTCGTCCATCAGCACTCTTCGTCTTAGGATGATTCCTCTGACAAGCCGCGAGTCGCGGATTCCTCCTGTTCCAGTCTTGAACATAGACACGTGCTCTGCTCGGGCCTCTCCTCTGTTCTCAGAGACTGTGGTTAGTGCCTCAACAATCATCGGGGATAAGTCGCTGATCGCTGTCTCTGCGACCTTTCCGCGGAGGGCCGTCTCTGCCACGGCCAGCAGCTGGTCCTGATCGGTTTCTGTAGCGTCAGATTGAATCTGTGATCTGCTTGCCTCCAGTGCAATAGCGTATCCGTCGACCAGAGTTAGTGGGTGGAGTCCCTTCCTCAGTAGGCTGTTTGCCTCTATGAGCAAAGAGCCGCAAAGAAGCATCGTGGTTGTTACGCCGTCTCCGCAATCCTCCTCTTGCGACTCGGCCATCGAAACCATCATCTTAGCTGCTGGGTGCTTGACCAGTAGCTCTGCGACGATTTTGGCTCCGTCATTGGTGACGGAGGTGCTCCCGTCAGTCTTGTAGAGCATCTTATCCAGCCCCCTGGGGCCGTAGGTAGGCTTCAGGAGATCGGAGAAAACCCTAGCTGCTACTATGAGCTTCTCTTGGACCTCGGTTCCACTCGTCACCTTAGTGCTCTCGGGGCTTATGACTACTTTCGGCCTATCGGTCCCCTCTCCCATGGTTTCTTTCGGCGGGAGCGGCTGACATGAATGCTTTGAGCAAGCAATTCATGGGTTCCTCTACCGAATCGTGCGAATATCTATGATGGTCAGAAGCAAGCGAAATTCGTGCGAAGGCATTCTTTGATGGCAATTATGTTGTCTGCTCTGGTTTCAATTAGCGTCCTTTCCCCGCCCGCCTCATCTCAATTGCTACCTGAAGCGGATCTTGAGTGCGATGACTTAGTGGAGATCGATCCATCTTCAGGGTCAAGGGTGGTTCTGGTAAATTGCGAGGTCACCAACCCTACTTCGGGCGCAGAAACTATAGAGATAGGTTACGAATCCGAGATTCTGACTGCTTCTGGCCCCGAGTCGGTAACTGTAGAAGGAGGCGAGTCTGCAACTTTCCAAGTCTCAGTGGATTCCGAAGAGGGGCAAAGTGCAGAGTCATATCTAGTCAATGTGAGTGTGGTGGTCACTGAGTGGAATGGGATTCCAGTCACAATTTTCGGATTCTCAGACGAGGACGCGATTGATGTTGAGATAGTGCCCTACACCTCCTGCTCTCTCTCACCTCCATCTGCGCTGTTTGCAGATGCAGGGGATGACGTGTCTTTCTCGGCGAGATACGATTGCGAAAGTAATGAGGAAAGAGAGTTGGATATTGGCCTTCATCTTCTGGAGATTGGTGACACGCAGGAGGAGATGTGGCCTTCTGGTTTCAATGACATGTCAGACGGGATGTGTTCGGTGAAGAATCCGATGGGGTCAGTGGAGTGTCAATTCACCCTAACAACGCCTCCCAATCTAGAGAGCAAGTGGGAGGGGTGCCTGATAATCGTAGATGAATGGACCGATCCTGTGTGGTCTTGCTCCAGCAGTTTCGCTTTTCCACTCACCGTGAACCAGAAAGAGGGGGGTGTTCCATCGGTAGGAATTGAGGTGAACGGGACGTTGCTCGAGGAACTGGGTGTAACCGAGGAAAATCAGACTTACATCTTAGCCGGCGGGGTATCATTTGTGGTGCTGATACTCGGAATAGTGTTAATTCGCAGTAGACGAGGCTAGCCCAAAACCGTGACCATCCATCTGAGGGAGAGAGAGGAGGCTACAGAGATAGCCACAGAGGCAGTGGGATCGAAATCGAATGTCGAGGTGTATACGTAGTACAGTATAATGGTCAACGATAATGTTGCAATGCCGTCTCTTGCTTGTTTCTGTCCAAAGCCAGAGTGATTGATGATATGGTCCCTCTCCCTCAGACCCAAAACCAAGAGGCCGATGGTAACAAGAAGAATCAAGTGACCGACAGCCCAACCCATGGAATTACCGAAAGCTGAAACCAAGTCCTCCTGAAATCCCCCCAGTACAATGGATGCGATGTCAATCACGTGAATATCCAGAGGTAAGCGACTCTTGAATGTACGCGACACTAATTACGGCTTTCCTTCCCGAAGTAACGTGGAATCGGAGGTCGACGTGGTAATTCCAACTTTCAGGAGGCCTGATGCTTTGGCAGCTTGTTTGAAGTCTCTAGACAGACAGACAATTCAGCCTCTCTCGATAGAGGTCGTTGATGACTCGGAGACCAATCACGGTCCGGGAATCTCAAGAAATATTGGCTGGCGTAGAGGTACTGGAAAGGTGGTTGCATTCATCGATGACGATTGCTTGGCAGACGATGAGTGGATAGAGCAAATCCAATCAGTCTTTGATGAGTACGATATAGGAGGAGTTGAAGGAGGTATTACTACCACAAACAGCTCTGGGGATGTGGTTGACTTCAACCCCCCCAACCAGTTCAAGTGGGATCGATTCAAGACCGCCAATATGGCTGTGCGCCGAGAAGTGTTGGAAGAAATCGGGGGGTTTGACGAGAGGTATTTCCTTCATCGAGAAGACACGGACTTGGCGTGGAGGGTGATAGATGCTGGATTCAAGATGGCTTGGGCTCCGCAGTGCATTGTTCACCACCCTGAGCCCTTGGGGGGGCACGAGGATGGAGTTGTGGGATCTGCGGTATACGGAGCTTATCCTCGGTCTGAGCAGCTGCTATTCCACTGTAACCCTAGCAAGTATGTCGAATGCGCGGCTGGAGTGATTTCTGCAAGGAGGGTGTTGGACGGTAGCCTACGAAAGTTCCGAAGAAGTCTGCGAAGGGCTCATGATCCAGCAGGGGTCCTGCCGCTGACCTTCTCGCAATCTCTAGGTCTTTGGTCCAGGGCATGGATATTGGCGATATACTGGAAAATGAGAGGGTCCATCATTGGGTTCCCAAAACTTCCCCCTAGAGATCTCAGGTTGTAGATAGTTGTCTGTTTATCTTGAGCCAAACTTGAGCCCTGTAGTTCAAATCGAGGTCATCGATCCTTGTCACCCGGAGGTCCCGTTTTCTGCAGGCCTTCCTAATCCAACTTAGGCTGTGCCTAGCTATTCCAGGTTGGTCGGATTCGTGACTCTTCCCAACCCAACCTTTACCCCTGTAATCGTCAATTATTGGGATTCTAGGCTTCAAGAAAGAAGTGAGGAAAATGCTTTTCTCGTTTGAGTGAAGAAGAAATTGGTCAAGCATCTTTTCTATCTGTTCCTTTGATGAGTGTGTCCAAACCGACCTTGCGATAACATAGTCAAAAATCACGTCAAAAACACTGAAGTCGAATTCTGAGTTTGTATCGAAGGTGGGTGCTTTCTCTGATAGGGTTTCCTCGCCTATTACAATCCTCTTCCCTGCATCAAGCATTTCCTTATTTGGCTCTATCCCGAAGTAACGGTTTCTATTCAGAAAAGGTATGACCCATCTCCCTCCTCTCAAACAGCCGCATCCGATATCCAGAACCCTAGAGGAATCTTTGAGACCAAAGTGTAAGAGGGTACTGAATTGGTTCTCCCCTGCCTCGTGGAAGTCATCGTAACCACCGCCTGAGAATACTCCCTCATTGTTGAGTTTTTGAGCAATAATGTCAGACTCTGTTCTTGAAATTTCCAACTAACCACATCCGGCAAATTCCAGTAGTCCTACTCCATGAACAGGGGGTGATTGGGGCCGAGAATCTTCTCGTCGACTATACTTGAATAGAATGATAAATCCATCTCTGATTCAGTAATGAATTGGGTCCTCTCTTCTTCCGAAATTATGAGTTTCCTTCCAAACATGTACCTCACAGCGGATAGGATTCTAAACTGGCATATCAAGGTTGAGAGCGTCCAGAGATTCCCGAAAGTGGAGTGGGGGTCGACTTGCTCCTTCCTCCAACCTAGGGCTTCGAAGAGATGGTTGCTGAGGTCTTTTTCCCTCTCGATAACCAAGACTAGGTCGAATAATCTGATGTTCTCCAACGCCGTGGAAACCGATTGCTCATCCAAGGAGTCGGGATCTGAAGTAAATTCGTTAGAAAATACGCGTACAAGGTAGTTGTCCATCATTATCCTGTGATTCTCTTCTAGGTAATTCGAAAGAGAGTTTGATCTCGAGTGTCCTAAGTAGAAGTCATAGTTGTAATTCGATACCACCCTACTCCATGGATCCCTGATGCTGGTCAAAAGCAATACTCGGGGGTCGCTGTGAAGCACTCGATAGTCGGGCGCACCCCACTCAGTTGCTACGAAAGTGATGCCTATGGATTCGCATTCGTCAACGAAAGCCCTGAGTTTGGACTCGTCGAAGTCCCAAATGGGGATAACTTCCCCATCATCAGAGTAAGGATTTCCGTTTTCGTGAGTGGGGAATAGGGTTTCCCCGTTCGCTATTGCTTGGTTGACAATTGTGCTCCCGGCTGCCTTGTGAACATGTTGGAACCAAATGAGCCTGTACATGTTCCTCGAACGGCGTGTTTGGCCTATCGTATTTCACTATCATGATTGCAGAGGTCTCCGATTGAGTCATAAAGCCCGATTAGAGCTTGCAAGCGTGGCGGATAGGCCCCTGGTTGATGGCTTCCTTCTCGGTCTGCCAAAGTGCGGGACAACCTGGCTTTCCGATATCCTTTCCCAGAACCCATCAATTTCGTTTTCGGACCCCAAAGAGCCGAACATACTGGCTAGTCACCGCGGAACATTCGGGAGGTATGACGACGAGCCAGATTTTGGAGAATACAATCGGGTCTTCAAGGGGGATGGTTTGCGTGTTGACGGTTCAGTTCATGCCTTTTCCTGCCCAGAAGCTCCTAAGCGTGTTCTGGAGGTAAATCCTGAAGCTCGATTTGTGATTTGCCTCAGGGAACCCGTAGAGAGGGCTTTCAGCCACTGGAAGATGGTTCGTGACAATGGTGCAGACAGGCGACACGGTTCAAACTGGTCTGACTTCGTTAGGGCATGGGAAGATCAGCGTTTGAGAGACGACTCGATTTGGTCCGGATCAATGTCTCGCTGGCTTCAGGTTTTCGAAATTGACAGGTTCCTATTTGTTGACAGCGCGAGGATGAGGGAAGAGCCAGAAGAAGTGCTAGCTGCGGTGACATCCCACCTTTCACTGGATCCGTTCGATTACGATTTCACAATGTCGGTAAATGCGAACCTGTCTCGAAATAGAAGGAGCCAGACCCTGCTTGGGAGATCTTTGAAGACAATTATTCGGCTAATTCCGGAGCCAATCAGGAGAAGGTTGTCCTCTCCTCTGCGTAGACGCGGGCTCAATATCTACAACCTACCAATAATTAGCAGGGCAGGAGAGAGTGCTAAGTTGGGAAGAGAGCACTACCGGGTTTGCGAAGGAGAGGTTGTCCCCGATTTAGCACGGTTTGAAGAAATCACTGGCTTCTCAACAGGCCACTGGCTAGAGGGGTTTGGGCTCTAATCGACTATAATCCCATCCGGAAGGGCCGCAGATAGGTTTTGGAAGAACTCAGTGTCCTCCCTTAGCTTGTCCCTGATTGTGTTCTCCATATCTGAGCTAATCTCAGGTTTTTCTGCAGGAACATGCTTCCACCCTACTCTCCTTATTGGATCCAGTATTCTTCTTCTGACGGCCCTGCTTGGCAAAAACAGCCTAGCAGTAGAAAAGGCCCATTTGGGGGGATTGCGAAGGAACTTCCTGATTGGGGCGTTGGAAAGTTTGCCTCTTGAGTTCTTTACTGAGGGGTTTCTTGGCATGCCTGATTCGCTAATCCCCAACCAACTCGACAGTTCTCCTAGAACACCCGTAGGATTTCCCGCAATAGAGCCTAGTGTGATTACCCTCACCCTATCCGGATCTAGTTGGGATGCCCAATCTAGGACAAACTGAGAGTACCTTGGGTACGTAAGGAATGACCATGTTTCTGGGATTTCGGGATCTGGAATCCAGTCCTGGGATTCCATCAATTCAAACAGTTCCTCGAGTGAGGTTTGGTAATCTACGGTTTTCCACATCTGGGTGTAGAGGCTGATTAGCAGGTCGAAGGGGTCCCTTAGTGTGATGATGACCCTAGCCCCTGGCATCAGGTCTCGAACGGAATCCAAAGCCCTACTAGAATACAGGTGTTGAGGGGACTTGTCGATTACCCAGGCCTCGCCCCTATAGCGATCAACATCGGTTTCGTGCGGCAGCAATAGTGTACCCTTCGGCCTAAGGGGAGAGATTGGGATGTCAGATGGGCCGGCAATCAGAAACCCGCTCTCTATTGCCTCGTCGCCTGCACCCTTCCACGGATGGTATACTTCTGGATGCATTCTTAGCCACATCAGAAGTGAAGTGGTGCCTGACTTGGGCGCGCCGACTATCAGCAAGTTTGGCTGAGGCGTAATGGCCCTCATGCTATCCGCGTGGGTGTGTTAATGTTAAGTTCTAACTGGAAGGGAGAGTCGTTATGGGTCAGACCGAGGGACAAGTAGGTGGCTTCGACATCAGTACTGATGAGGTCCGAAGTATAGTTACTCTTTCTGGATTAGCGGATTTAGTAGATTTTGTTCCTCTTGAGGGGGGTTGGGACAATACAAGCGTACTTCTTACCCTTGAAGACAGATCTAGAGTAGTCCTCAAAGCCTGGCACGCCAACACAGTTGAGGAGGTTAAGAGAGTAATTGCTAGGCACTGTCATCTGGATTCGTTCGGAATCCCTACTCCTGTCCCGATAAAGTTGCATGACGGCAGCCTCTTGGTTGAAAGGGGGGGAGTTGCTTGGACCCTGCTGCCCTACTTCGATGGAGGCCTACTGGGCTTCGACGAGGCGTCTCTGAGGAGTCTGGGGGAAGTACAAGCTAGGATGCACGAAGTTCCCACTGCGGAGTTCTTTCCCAACACGTTCACCATGGGCTTCGAGTTCTTCGAAGAGGTGTTTGGGATGTTTGAGGGAGAGTTGCCTCCTTTCCTAAGCATGCTAAGGTCTGAGGCTTCGAATCTGAGGAGTCAAATCTCAACGGACCTACCGACTGGTGTCCTGCATGGTGATTTGTTCCCGGATAATGTCATCGGAAGCAATGGTTCAGTAACTGCAATTCTGGATCTGGAAGAGGGTTGGATCGGCCCTAAGGCCTTCGATCTGGTGATGTCATTTGTTGGGTTCGGGTGGGACGAAGGCAGACCAGTCCAAAGAAGATGGTCAGCTCTGGTGGAAGGATACCAAAGCGTCAGGGAGCTCAGCCAAGATGAGGTGACGGCCCTGCCACACCTATACAGATACGCCACCCTATCGATAGCCTGCTGGAGGTATTGGAAGCACAATATCAGCATACCTGACGAAACCCTATGCGACAGGTACCTCGAAATGGTTGACAGGCTGGGAGTTGAACTAGACTTGGGGGAGGCTTTCGGATGAACGGGGTCGTGCACTCAATCAATATCAGCCCCGGTGGAGTCCCGAAGTACCCGGTCAAAGACGCGAAGATCGGGGCCAAAGGGGTGGAGGGGGACTTCAACCGGTTCCGAAGCGAGAAAATGGAAGGCACCCCCGATCGGGCGATATGCCTATTCTCTTTCGAAAGGATAGAGGATCTTCAGAGAGAAGGGCATCCCATAGAAGTCGGTTCAACGGGTGAGAACCTCACGATAAGTGGCGTCGACTGGCCCTCTCTGGAAGTTGGGATGAGGTTTGCAATAGGTGGAGCCACACTTGAGCTGAGCGAGCCGTGCGCCCCCTGCGGTAAAATTGGGGAGTCCTTCGTTGAACGAAGATTCTCGAGAATAGACCACGAAATTGAGGCGGGTTGGTCTAGATGGCTCGCAAGGGTGGTTGAAGATGGCGATGTATCGGTTGGAGATGCTGTGAACATGATTATTACTTCGGGCTAGTATGGTTTTACATGGTAATGCGCAGTCATGGAACCGGTCTGGGATTTTTCGAGAGAATTTCGAGAGGGTGGAAGATGACCAGGCTCGGGATGGCAGTCGTAAGGGCCGACCCAGAGCTGATGGTGTACACCTTCCTTTCGGCTGTGTTCTCGATTGTGGCCATTGGTGGTGCTATTTCCGGCTCATTTGGCTTTTCTGCGATTTTCGCCACTGACTGCGTTGACTGTGAGCCAGGGGACGGCTTCTGGATTGCTCACTTGACAATTTGGTTCTTTTTCTATCTGGTAATCTCGGTGATCATCGTTTTCTGGAATGCCGCAATAGTTGCCAGCGCCTACGAGCGCCTGAGCTCGGGCTCGAATCCCAGCTTCTCATATGGAATCAGCCAAGCAATGAAATGCCTTCCACAGATTTTGGTATGGGGAGTCATTTCAGGAACGGTAGGACTGGTACTGAAGATTCTAGAGGGGATCTCAAAGGACCACGAAGCCCCAATCCCAATTAGGGCGATCGCAGGCATTGCATCGTTCATCCTCGGGATTGCCTGGTGGGTTGCTACATTTTTCGTGGTCCCGATGATTGTCCTCGAAAGAGCGGGTGTGATTGATAGCATGAGTAAGAGCAGTGACCTGTTCAAGAAAACCTGGGGGGAGAACATCGCATCGTACGTCGGAGTTGAGTTGCTAATGACCATCTCGGTATTCCTTCTCTTCGGGGTTTCCGTCCCACTGATGATGCTAGGTGACTTGGGTGTCGCGCTAGGACTGGTAATTCTGGCAGTTGGACTGGTTTTCACAATCCTGTTCTTCTCTACAGTCGATGCGGTGAACAGAGCATCGCTGTTCTACTACGCCAAGACTGGTTATACGCCTCCAATGGCGGCCAAGGCGGGAATACGCTTCTGAGAGGCGATTTCGCCACCGTGAAATACGACGGGCGTTCCAACTGGGACCGAGCAGAGGTACCCGAGCGGTCAAAGGGGCTGGGATGAGGTCCCAGTGCGTAGTGCTTCGCAGGTTCGAATCCTGCCCTCTGCACCACTGAGTTACTATTGCGGCATCACCAGCCAGACGGCGACTGCGAAGAGCAGTGCACCCATGCCCATATTGAGCATTCTCGCGGACTCGGGTGTAGTGAATGCCCTACGAAGAACTGATCCCGAAGCAGCCCAGGTCATTACGGCAGGCAGCCCGCAAGCAAGATTCAACATAACCAGCAAAACCTTGGCTGAGAAGCCCGTTCCGAACAGAGTCCCGAAACTGGTCATAAGCACACCGAAGTGCACGTACGCCTTGCCGTTTACGAACTGGATGACGACGCCGGTAGAGAAGCCGAGCCTTTCCTCACTCTGCTCGCCCGCCTCAAGGGGCTTCGATGTAGCAATCTTGTATGAAAGGTAGGCAATGTACGCCACCCCAACGTAGGTAATCAGGTTGAATGCGTCCTCGTTGTCCTCGAGGATTCCTGTTGCCCCAGCCACGAGAAGCCCCAGTGTTGACCAACCCACTGCCATGCCAGAAATCAGTTTCAGTGAGCCCCTGAACCCATGTTGCGAGCCGTGGGCTGCGCAGAGTACGTTGTTTGGGCCCGGTGAGAAGCACATCGGAAGAAGGAACACCAGTGTGGCAACTAGCATGTCGGTATCCAATATATCACTCTCGTCAGGATTGGCTGGACAAAAGGGCCTGGTCAATGTCATTCCAGAGATCCTCTAAATCCTCTATTCCGACACTCATCCGAACAAATCCTGGGACTATCCCAGCCTCTAACCTCACGTCCTCGGGAACGAACGAGTGGCTTGTGTTGAAGGGGCATTCCACAAGGCTCTCGATACCTCCCAGACTAGTGGCCTCGAAGATTATCTCTAGTGCCCTGACGAACCTAAGTGCAGCATCGTCACCCCCCTTGACCGCAAAAGAAAGCATGCCGGTCCCTCTAGGAGCAATCCTAGAGGCTACCTCGTGATCCGGGAAGCTCGTAAGGGAGGGGTGGTTCACACTCTCTATGGACCGATGTCCCTCGAGCCTCTTCGCCAGTTCCGAGGAATTGGAGGCGTGAATTGGCATCCTCGCATGAAGGGTTCTCATCCCCCTCTCCAGTAAGTAGCACATGTGCGGGTCTGCTGCACCTCCGAATCTCGACTTGGCATGGAATACCCCCTTGATCAGATCCTCTCTGCCGACCACGATTCCAGCTGTGAGGTCCGTATGTCCGTTCAGGAACTTGGTTCCAGAGTGTATTACCAGATCGAATCCCATCGAAATTGGGCGGCACGCCCAAGGAGTTGCGAAGGTGTTGTCCACCACGGAAATCAGCCCGTGATCCTTTGCTATAGCGGCCATTGCCTCCAGATCGCAGACCTTCAGAACGGGATTGGTGATCGTCTCTACGTAGAGAACCTTGGTATTCTCGTTTATCGCGGCCTCGAAGGAAGAGGGTTCTCTCAGATCTGCCATCGTCACATCGATTCCGTACCTTGGTAGGTCGGACGTCATCAGCCCATAGGTGCCTCCGTAAATGTCAGCGGAAGTCACAACGTGGTCTCCCTGTGATAGGAGAGATAGGAGGGTCGAGGAAATCGCCGACATCCCACTGGCGAAGGTCTCACCGTCTTCCGCTCCCTCCAGAGCCGCGACCTTGGCGGATACTGCCTCGGAGTTCACGCTGGAGTAGCGACTGTAGAGTAGTGTGTGCTGACCTCCCGTCTCCATCCACTTTCTGTACCTCTCATCGGTCAGTTGGTAGGTTGATGTTGTGAAAATAGGGGTGATTGCGGAACCCTCGATGTTGTTCGTTCCGGACCAGACCACCTTTGTCGCGAACTCCCTCTCGGAGAACCTGTCATCCATGGCGCCGGATGGCGCGCTGGCAATAATGGTGCTCATCCCATGCCAATGGCGCCAAGTACAGACTCGATGTCAGGCTCGACCACTTCTGACCTGACCTTTGAGTTCTCTATGGCTATTCCTGGATCCTTCAGCCCGTGTCCGGTCACAGTCACAACCACGGTTGAGCCCTCTGGGATATCGCCGCGAGCTTTGCTCTTTACGATACCAGCAATGCCAGCAGCAGAGGCGGGCTCGACGAAGAGTCCCTCAGTCCGAGCGAGCATCCTTTGCGCGTCCAATATCTCGTCATCAGTGACGCAATCAATGGCTCCCGAAGATTCCTCGGATGCCCTTACCGCCTTGTCCCAGCTGGCAGGATTACCTATCCTGATTGCCGTAGCCACGGTTTCTGGCGAATGGACGATCTTCCCCTTTACTATTGGTGCAGCACCCTCTGCCTGCCAACCCATCATCCTAGGAAGAGAGGAGGAGGCTCCAGAGTCTCTGTACTCATTGTAACCCATCCAGTATGAGGTGATGTTTCCCGCGTTTCCTACCGGCAGGAAGTGCATGTCGGGTGCGACTCCAAGAGCGTCGCAAACCTCGAAGGAGGCGGTCTTCTGACCTTGTATCCTAAACGGGTTAATGCTGTTGACGATCTCGAAATCGTCCCTTTTTCCGAGGTCCCTTACAAGTTCCAAGGCGTCGTCAAAGTTACCTCTTATCTCTATCGTCTTGGCCCCATGAATCAGAGCCTGTGCCATCTTCCCGTAGGATATCTTTCCCTCGGGGATTAGAACTAGGCATGTCAGGCCAGCACGTGCAGCATAGGCTGCTGCAGAGGCGCTTGTGTTCCCAGTACTGGCGCAAACGATGGCTTGAGCCCCCCTCTCCACCGCCTTGGTAACTGCCAGCGTCATTCCCCTGTCCTTGAATGAGGCGGTTGGGTTGAGCCCCTCGTACTTGACGAACATCCTGAAGCCCCCACCCAGAGACTGAACTAGGTTGTAGGACTCGATTAGTGGTGTGTTACCCTCGTTTAGAGAGATAATGCAGGTCTCGTCTGTCACTGGAAGAAACTGCTTGTATCGGTGTATGACTCCGAGGCCTCCCATAGCCAGTCCTAGGTCACAATCCTCCATGAACCTGCCCGATGCGAGGTTGTCGTTAAGGACGGAATGCGCTGCCCTCAAATTATGGACACCCAGGTATTCTACGCTTCTGGGATGGGGTTCTACGTAATGGTGGTCCTGTTCGCGACAAAAATCCCGTATGACATGATGGTGGCTAAGGGGATGGAAGACATCAGGGCGGTTTACTACAACAGAAAGATCGTGCACATGATGGCCGGGGGTGTAGGTTCGTTGTGCGTACCCTTGCTCTTCGTAGACTACTGGTACCCCATGGTGTGTGGTGTTATCCTTACAGTGTTCACATTCGCTGCTCACAAGAGCGGGAAGCGAATGTTCTGGTTTCAAACCGAACAGAACCAGAACGATGTGAAGTTCACTCTTATGTGGTGGGCATCCATAACCCTAATCTGGGTTCTTGTCGGAGATCCTTGGCTAGCCATAATTCCATCTCTGTTCATGGCATTCGGGGACGGGGTTACCGGTGTGGTTCGGAATGCAGTAATCAAGAAGAGATCAAAGAGCGCTATCGGTAACGTGTTCATGTTCGTGGTGAGCGCCCCCCTTGGCTGGGTAGTAGCAGGAATGGGCGAGCCCTCTATTCCTGTCTGGGGGCTCATTTCCGCCTCAGTAGCAACTTTCGTCGAGCGCTATGAGTTCGGACCGATAGACGACAACATACTGATCACGGTGTTCGCGACCGCAGTTCTACTGGTGGGCATCGAGATCGGGCCCCTCATTTGAGCCGATTCTTTCGGCGACCGCCAAGCATGAAGCTACCACAGGACCTATGCTCAGTGCGAACAGAACCGTTCCGAGACCGAACTTGCCTCCAAGAGCAATGCCGACGACCAAAACCGCGAGTTCGATGGAAATCCTGACTCTTCCTATGGATATTCCCGTAACTCTCTGGAGCCCTGTCATCCATCCGTCTCTAGGACCTGGGCCAAGATTTGCTGTGAGATACATTCCGCTTCCAACCCCGACAAGGATTATTCCCGCACAAGCCATCAGTATCGCCAATGTCTGACTCTCGGGCGTGGGCAGTATCGGAACCATAATGTGGATGGTTAAAGCGATAATAATCGCGTTGAGAATTGTGCCGATTCCGGGTATCTCCTTGATTGGGATCCAAAGTAGGAGCACAGCCGCGCTGACTAGGAATGTCGCCTCTCCGATCGTCCAATCTATCGAGTACGAAATCCCCTCGGCCAGAACCGTCCAGGGAGTATTTCCAATGCCTGCTGCAATCAGGAGTGAGTCCCCGAGCCCAAAAAGGAACTCTCCAACTAGCAAGATGGCAATAGTGGCGGGTCTTGGCCTAACCGACATTGGGTCTGGGGAGCTCCACCAGACTGTTGGGACCTTCTTTGCAGGCCTAAGGAAGTCCACTAGACCCATGACTCACGAATGGGGTTCACCCTTCAACCCAACTGGCGTATTCCGTAGTCGAGTCGGCTACCCAAGACACGATCTGGGGCGTGTCGTAAGGGTGTCTGGACAGGATTTCCGCGACCAGTTCGTCCATTTTTTCTACTGAAGTCTTCAACTGCACCCTCCATTCCTCCGTGCTCTCCAAGTTTCCCTCCCATCTGAAAACCGAGGAAACTCTGCTCCTCTGGACGCAAGCGGCTAAATTGTCTGCAACCAATTTGGAGGACCACTCCCCGACAAGAGGCTCGTCCCACTCACCTGGGAGAGTCGTCTGAATGATTCCTACTTCTCCCTCCATGGGCGCGCGTGTAACCGGTAGCAGAAGAACCCCATGGCATAGTTTGAATGATGGGTGCCTATGCGATACCAGATAGAATGGAATCATGGGACGGCCCTATTGACACCGGTGAGGTTCCCGAAGACGGGTCTTCGTTCGACGTGATTGTCGTAGGAGGGGGGCCCAGCGGTTCCGCGGCTGCTGCATACAACGCTCTCAATGGCTGCAGGGTACTACTGATAGAGAAGGAAGTCTGGCCACGGGACAAGGTCTGCGGGGATGCAGTGGGCGGGAAGTCCCTATCTCACGTAAAGGAGCTAGGGGTGAAGGAGATGGTGGAAAAGACCCCTCACTTCATGGTTGACTCAATTGTATTCGGAAGCGCTAATGGAAACACTGTCAAGGTCATGCTTCCGCAGGATGAGTTCGAGAAGAAGATGGCAGGATATTCACTGCCTCGAATGCAGTTCGACTACATGATGTTCAAGAGGGCAACAAAAATTGTGATCCAAAATGGGGGGTCTGTGATTCAGGGTTTCAACGTGCACGACGTGCACGACGACGAAAGCAGGATTACGGGGGTCTCTGGTAAATTCGGCAAGAAGACCGGGGGCGGCCCATCGTTGAGTTTCTCTGCTCCACTAACGATCGGGGCTGGTGGCTACAGGTGCCCTGTCTCTACCAAACTAGTCGAAGGAGTCCATGGAGAGCCAATGAGAGACGACGACCACTACTGCGGAGGTTACCGGGAGTACTGGGAAGATGTGGGGGGTTTCGAAGGAAGCCAGGGACCAATCGAGATTCACTTCATTGAAGAGGTGATTCCAGGTTACTTCTGGCTTTTCCCTGTGCAAGAGGGCCTAGTGAATGTGGGGATAGGAATGGTGATTTCAGAGCAGAGAAAACAGAAAGGTGCCGACAAATCTCTGAAGAAGAAGCAGCGGTGGGTCATAGAGAACCACCCTGTTTTCAAGGAGCGCTTCAAGAAGGCCAAGATAGTAGAGGGATCCCAGAAGGGATGGCAACTCCCATTCGGTTCCCCGAGGAAGAACCCCCCGTCATACCAGCCTAGAAGGTCGGCAGGTGCAGGGGTGATGTGTGTAGGAGATGCTGCTAGCCTTGTTGACCCCTTCAGCGGGGAGGGAATTGGGAACGGTCTGGTCTCAGCAAAGATGACCGCCAAGCACTTCGACAGAGAGGCACACGCTCAGGGGTTCCCCGAAGAGGCTGCGGTTGAATACATGGAAGACCTTTGGAGTACACTTGGCAAGGAGCTAACGAACTCCAACAGGCTCCAAAGGGTAGTCAAGTGGAAGAAGCTGATGAACTGGTTTGTAGGAAGGGCATCCAAGAAAAAGGAGATGGGGGACATGCTTACTGGCATGATAGCCGATAAGGAGGCGCAGAAGTCTCTCTGGAGCCCCTGGTTCCTGTTCAAGACTATATTGCTACCATGAGGTGGTTACGACGT
This sequence comes from uncultured Candidatus Poseidoniales archaeon, assembly GCA_964414525.1. GTDB lineage: Archaea > Thermoplasmatota > Poseidoniia > Poseidoniales > Thalassarchaeaceae > UBA36. The sequence goes on from CAYPWN010000025.1 coordinate 16,148, forward strand.
GGGCGAAGTTATCGAAGAGTCGCTAGAAGGTATAGAGTCTGTATTTCTTGACCTAGACGGGACCATTTACCTTGGGGACGACCTGATAGAGGGGGCGCTTGACTTTCTTGGTCGCCTGGAAAGGAAGGGAGTTAGGAGGTTCTTTCTTTCTAACAACTCGAGCAAGTCGGTAGGACAATACCTAGACAAGCTAGGAGGTCTGGGGATAGAAGCTAGCGAAGATGAGGTTCTGCTATCGACGCATGACCTTCTTTCTTGGCTCTCTAAAGAGGGTGTCAGGAGAACATACTTGGTGGGAACAAAGGGAATGAGAGAGATGCTAGAGGAGAAGGGGTTCGAGACAAACTCCTCCGATCCAGAGTATGTCGTCCTTGGTTATGACACAGAAGTAAGCTACGAGAAGCTTGCAACGGCTTCCGTTCATCTGCATAGGGGCGTCCCAATGGTCTCTAGCCACCCCGACATCGTCTGCCCGTCACCAGATGGGGGGCTTCCGGATACAGGTGCATACATGGCACTGTTCGAAGCAACGACTGGAGCGAGGCCGGTTCATGTCTGTGGAAAGCCGAACAAAGGGATGATCCTCCACAAAATCGAGGAGATGGGCATGAGCCCATCCAATTGTGCCATGATTGGTGACCGTCTGTACACCGACATGGAAATGGCATTCCGAGCCAAAGTTCACGGAATCCTGGTATTATCAGGGGAAGCCACCAGAGAGGACGTTGTGGAAAGTGGGTTGAGTCCCTCTCTTGTGGTCGATTCTGTATCGGTACTCGCACTATAGAATAATGCGAAAATAGCACCCGGTGAAATAAATAAAGTGGTCTATTGCGCCACGGTCATGGAGAGCCTTCTCTCGAGGTCCGGAAGAGCCATCCATCGTCGCAGGAGCTTTGTAATTGCATTCTCACTTGCAACGGTGGCATTTTCAGGTGTGCTTGTCCTTCAAGGCAACGAGTTCGAAGACGGAAACTCGCCGCCTACTGCGATGGAGTCGGGAAGAGCCTTGGAGCTTGTAAGCGAGGAGTTGCAGGTTACCTCCACGAACAGCGTAACCTACATCTTCACTCACGATTCGCTAGCCTGGAGCGACCCAGAGTTCGAAGACGCGTTAAGGACCGCTCTTGAGGGTCTGGATTCCGTTTCGCTTGAAGTTCTCGAGATAAGCCTCCCTTACGATAGTCCAAATGACCCAATCCACCTATCTCAACACGTCTCGATGGATGGTCACAGGGCTGCTGCTTTCGTGAAGTTCAACGGGGACGAGGAAGATATTGAGGAGGAAGTAGGAGAAATCAAATCGGCTGTAGAGAGCGAAGATTTGAGTGTCCTAGTAACTGGCAGCCTGATTATCGACTCAGACTTTGACCGGCTTCTCGAGGCGGACGAGAAAAGAGCAGAAATAATTGGCATCCCCTTGTCCTTAATCATCCTCCTCTTCGTATTCAGGACGGTGGTAGCATCACTACTTCCCATGGCAGTTGCAGGATGCATGTTCCCCCTAGCCACCGGGCTCTCATTCTACATCTCGAGGTGGTTTACGATGACGCAGTACTCGGTCTCTATGATTACATTGATCGGAATTGCGGTTTCCATCGACTACAGCCTGTTCATGATTAGCAGGTTCCGTGAAGAGCTGGACAAGGGGGAGGGGGTGGAGGACGCAGTGGCAACCATGATGGCCACTGCAGGTAGGGCAATCCTGTTCTCAGGAGCTACTGTGGCCGTAGGCCTCTGTAGTCTGTTCTACTTCTCAGCAACACACATGCCATCGATGGGAATGGGGGCATTTCTAGCTGTCCTCGGAGCTCTCCTGTACTCACTCACTCTACTTCCCGCCTTGCTCTCACTAATAGGGCACGGAGTTTACAGGCTCCCTGTAAGAATACCCGGTGCAAACAGCGACTCGCGGTTCTGGGAGCGTTTCTCTACAAAGGTAATGAGGAATCCAGTACGATGGTTGGTTCCCGCTATGGCCATCCTCCTCCTCCTAGGTGCTCCTTTCCTAAATGTGCAGCTAACCGCTGGTGGCCTGGATACCCTCCCTCCTGATCTTGAGTCCAGGCAGGCCTACGAGATATTAGAAGAGGAGTTTCCTGCATTCACTGCATCTTTTGTGCCATTGGTAGTTGTTTTTGAAGACGGGCAGGAGCCTTTTTCCAAGCCCCTAGCGACGGAAATCGCAGAATTATGCAATGAAATCTCAGGTGTTCAGGGAGTGGTCGGCGTAGACCACCCGCTGTGCTCTCCTGACTTATTCGACTTGGAATTAGAACAGTGGCCGCAAGAAGCGCGTACCACGTGGTTGACCACGGTTTCAGAGTCGGTAGCAATGATCAGCATTCCGATCCAGTACGCTTCAGGAAGCGATGAGGCAGAACAATTGATCAAGGACATGCGAGTATTCACGAAATCAAGCAACCAGGAGGTTCTCGTAGGCAGCTGGACATCCTACGAGGTCGACATGAAGGAACACCTTGTGGAAAGGATCCCAGCCGCCCTTGCTTTCGTATTGATTGTGACTATGGTTCTTGTGTGGTTCCAGGTTAGGTCCGTCCTAGTACCGGTCAAAGCCGTCCTCATGAATATCCTGTCTATTTCCGCCTCCTTCGGGCTGATAGTGGTAGTATTCCAAGAAGGCCTCCTTTCTGAGGCGCTGAACTTCACACCCCAGCCTCTGGACCTGATGGTTCCCCCGTTAGTTTTCGGAATCGCCTTCGGCCTATCCATGGACTACGAAGTCTTGATGCTCTCCAGGATTCACGAGTCTTGGCTCGAGACAGGCGACAATACTCGAGCCGTCTCAGAAGGTCTCCAAGCATCGGGGAGGCTGATAACCGGAGCGGCTGCAATCATGATTGCCGTCTTCTCTGGCTTCATCTTCGCAGATGTGATGATCATCAAATCGATAGGGTTCGCCCTCGCCGTGGCTGTATTCGTCGATGCCACCATAGTTAGAGCTGTAGTTGTCCCGTCTGCAATGCGTCTTATGGGGAGGGCCAATTGGTGGTCACCAACTCTCTCGTCCTCCCGTAAAGACAAAGGCAACTCGTAGGTAACAACGGGTATGCCCGAGGGTCACGAAGCCGGTGGAGTGGTGGTTGTCACCGGTGCGAGCGGATTCATCGGTAGCCACATAGTTGCCAACCTCCTGAACAGAGGAAGGGAAGTCAGGGCGACAGTAAGAGACGCGACAGACCCAGGAAGGGTAGACCACCTCAGGGGGCTTCCAATAGGGGAGGGGGGGAGTCTGGAGATTGTGGAGATGGATCTCCTAGAAGCTGAATCTGTCAACAGAGCCATTTCAGGATGTAGAGAGGTTATCCACACGGCCGCAGTTGTCGTACTGAAGGCCAAGAACCCCCAGAAGAAGATAGTTGACCCGAGCGTGATAGGGACGAGGAATGTGCTGGACGCAATAGACTCTGCAGGAACCGTCGAGTGCCTAGTCCACACTTCTTCAACAGCGGCCATCAGACCGCAGAAGTGGGAGGATGGACAGGTACTCACTACAGAGACATGGGCCGACGACTCCAACATTGACAACAACCCGTACGGTCTCGCCAAGTTCAGCTCAGAGAGGTTGGTTAGGGAATGGCACGAGTCCAAGGGCGATGGTGGGCCTAAGATGACTACAATCAATCCGTGCGTGGTCCTTGGGCCCCCTATGTCCGAAAGACACCTAAGGGGTAGCCCATCATTCGTAATGACTCTACTAAACAGGGAAATTCCCTTCGTAGTGCCCATGCACATCAGCATAGTCGATGTCCGAGATGTAGCCGAGGCCCATGTGAGAGCACTCACGCAAGGAAAAGAGGCGGGTAGGTACCTTGTAGTGTCCGGGCAAATGTGGTTCAGAGAAATAGCTAGGGCGGTAAAGGCTGCTAACC
>CAYPWN010000026.1:0-19629 GCA_964414525.1 uncultured Candidatus Poseidoniales archaeon
CGGCGCAATACCAGGCTATGCGACGTCTGCAGCAGGTTCCCGTGCGCAGTCACACGGATGAACCTTGCAGCCTCATAGGCCGTATGTACCGGGCCTGCACCAGGCTGGCAGGCCAGACGCCGCGTCCGGGTGGGTAAGGCCCACGAACAGGACCATGATGATGATGAAGAAGGCGGGGAACAGGGCAGTCAGGGTAAGTATCCCCGAGTCCTCGTCCCCGTAGAGGTGCATGAAGATCGCAGCTATCATGATGAACTTGGGTATGGCTATCACGGTCAGTATAGTCAGCGTGACGGTAGTGCTGAGCTCCACGCCTACTGCGGCGACCTCGATCACGGTCAGCACCATCAGCCCGAAGAAGTTCATCCAGTAGGGGTCCTGCCCCAGAATCTTGTAGTGCGCCATTTTTATTTCACCTCAGTACAGATAGAAGAACGGGAAGACCAGGACCCACACAAGGTCCACGAAGTGCCAGTAGAGCCCGAAGTACTCAATCGATACGGCGTTGTCGGGGGTGTATCCGCCTCTTGCTGCCTTCAGGGTCATGTAGGTCAGCCCGACTATGCCGCCGAGCACGTGGGCACCATGGGTCCCCGTGGTTACGTAGAAAGTCGTCGCACTGACCTGGATGTTGGCCATCATGTGACCTCCTGGGTGCGTCCCGTCCTGCATCATGGCGTAGAGCGCCGTGTCCTGGTCAAGGCCACCGTGGCTCTCCACGTAGTGGGTGTCGTATGAGTGGTGCTGGTAGTGGTCGGCGTTGATCAGGTACCCCTCTGCGTAGAGGGACTTGATGGTGGAGTCTCCGTGGTTGTACTCGTGCATGAACTCCGGCAGGGGGAAGCCCAGGAACCACTCGATCATCTTCAGGGTCAGGAATAGTACTGCCAAGAACCACGTGGTCCCCAGGTAGCGCGTAACCTTCCTCCTCCTCACGTCTTCTTCTATGCCCTTCATCTTCGCGTAGCGGAGCGCCTGGACGACCGTGAAGGAGGAGATGATGAGGGCGAACGTGTTGATGGCTCCAGGGGCCAGGTGGAACCAGCTAGATGCAATCAGGTGGCCTGCTGGCTCGAAGCAGGTCACTGCGGTGCCCTCCACCCACTCGCCCGAGTCGAACACCGTCTGGCAGTTGGGGATCCCGAAGCGGTACCTCATGTAGGTGCTGAACAGCGATGTGAACACCATCATCTCCGACATTAGGAACACCCAGAGGGCGACCTTGCGGATGTCGATGTTCTGGAACGGGGTCCCGGTGGACTTCGGCTCCCATAGGTGCTTGGACTCCTTGCCGTCGACCCCGTAGCTCCAGTCCTGTCTCCACCAGACCAGCAGCCCGAACCCAATCACGCCTAGGGACGCGAATACCAGCGGGACGTTGATCCAGCCCAGGAAATCGCCCCACTGGAATGCGCCTGCTAGGGAGAACAGGAAGAGGGCGAAACCACCGCTCATGATGATGGGTGCCCAGGAGTTGTGCGGAGCCCCGTGGTTCCAGTCGTGCGGTCCCCAAGCGCTGGGGTGGTGGTGGTAGTCGTCGCTGCTCAATGGGTCACCTCCTCTGACTCGTCGTCGCTCACCATCAGCCTCTGGAACCAGCGTCCCAGAACTCCTGGTTCGTTTGCCACGTGCTCGTTAGCGTCCTGCAGGGTCGGCAGACCCCACTGTCCGTCGCCTATCTTGTACTGGGTGTGGGCGGGCGGGGGCGAGCTCGTCATCCACTCGAAGGACCAACCGCCCCAGGGGTCGTCAGGGGCGTCCTCGCCCCTGAATGAGGTCACTATCATGTTGAACACCAGGATGAAGTTTGACAAGAAGAAAAGGAAGCCGGAGACGGTGATGAACATGTTCCAGCCCGCTGCCTCCATGGGCAGCGAGCCGAGCGCCTCCTCTGTGGTGACGAAATACGTGTGGTGCCTGCGCGTCATACCCCAGACGCCGAGCCTGTGCATTGGCCAGAAGAGGGCGTTGTAGGACACGAAAGCCGTCAGGAAGTGCAGGACGCCGAGCTTCTCGCTGAGCATCTTGCCAGTAGCCTTGGGCCACCAGTAGTAGATTCCAGCAAAGAATCCGAACACAGTGCCCCCGACCAGCACGTAGTGGAAGTGCGCCACTACGAAGTACGACTCGTGGAGGTGGGTGTCCATTGCTATCGACGGGAAGAACATCCCAGAGATGCCACCCAGGGTGAAGGTCACCAGGAAGCCCAGGGCCCACAGGGTGTGCGTCCTGTAGACGAGGGATCCCCCATGCATGGTCATCAGCCAGTTGAACACCTTGATCCCTGTGGGGACCGCTACCAGCATGGTGGTCAGCATGGTCACGAACCTCAGCGTCGGGCTCATCCCGCTGGTGAACATATGGTGCCCGTAGACGATGAATGCGACTATGCCTATTCCCGCCATGGCGTAGACCATGGACCTGTAGCCGAACACCGACCTCCTGGAGCTAGTCGCTATGACTTCGGAGATGATTCCGAACGAAGGGACCACCACCACGTAGACCTCGGGGTGGCCGAAGTACCAGAACAGGTGGCTCCACAGCAGCGGGTCGCCCCCTGCCGCTATGTCGTAGAAGGCGGTTCCGACAACTCGGTCAAGGTAGACCTGGATGAGCCCTACTCCGAAGGCCGGAATGGAAAGGAAGAGCATTACGTTCGCCACCAGTATAGACCAGCTGAACAGAGGCATCTGCATCCAGCCCATCCCCTCTGCTCTCATCACTGCCATAGTGGTCAGGAAGTTTATGCCTGTTAGGGTCGAAGACGCAACTAGGAGTATCTGCCCCGCAGCCCACATCGTCGTTCCGTAATGCGCGGTTTCGCTGACCACGTACGGCGCGTAACCAGTCCACCCCGTGTCTGCACCGTGGCCCGAGAAGACTCCAGTGAAGATTAGCAGGGCCGCGAAAGGCTGCAGCCAGAAGGACATGGCGTTGATTCTCGGTAGCGCGAGGTCAGCAGCCCCCAGTTGGAGTGGGACCATCCAGTTAGCGAACCCGTTTATCATCGGCATCGCAGCCAGGAAGATCATCGTTGTACCGTGCAGGGTGAAGAACTGGTTGTACTGCTCCTGGGTGAGGAAGTCGTTTCCTGGAACCGCTAGTTGGATTCTGATGATCATCGCCATGATGCCGCCAACTCCTAGGAAGAACAGACCGGCTACGAAGTAGAGCGTCCCGATCTTCTTGTGGTCCGTGCTGGTTAGCCAGTCTGCCAGCCAGGGGGCGAAGTTGTCCCAGTCGAACGAGTCAGGGTCCTTCCTGTAGAACACGTATGCCAAGGTCAGGGCGAGCAGGGTAGCGGAGACGATAATCAGAACCCCTAGGACTACGAACGGGTCTGCCGCCTCTAGGACCTCTATCGGGCCCCCGAGCGACGCCGTGGCCTTGCTCCAGACGTCCCCGGAGGTGCCTCCCCCTGCTCCGTCCGCGTTGCCGTTGACCGAGTTGACGTGTAGGACGAACTCGACGTTCCGGTCAGTCGCCGGAGCAGTCCATGTGACAGTCCATGACGTCTGGTCGTTGCCCGCCTCGGTGTGACCGACCTCGTTTGCGTTGAACTCCTGCGCTGTCGCGTCGTTAACCGTGAGTGCCCCCTCGCTGGCCCAGAGGTGGAATCCTCCTTGGTTGACATTACCGGCTTCTGCTGGGCCTCCCTGGAAGGAGACCGTAAGCTCGTAAGACTGTGAGTAGTTGTAGCTGCTAGGGAGCCCCTCTATCGAAGCCGCCACTGAGTCGGAGGCCACTGCTCCGTGGCAGTTGCAGCCAGACTCCTGGACGCCGGAAATCCCCCCGGGTAGTGACTGTGCAGAGGGCAATGCAAGCATGGCAGCAGCCAAGAACAGGATTACGACAGCGCCCTTTGCTCTCTGTCTAGCCAACCATCTCACCTCACTCGTGTGCCACCAGCTTAGCTGCCATGATCGAGTGCGCGTCCCCGCAGTACTCCGCGCAGAGCACCATCGACTCCTCAGTCATCGAGTCCGCGATTGGCATCCAAAGAGTGGTCACCTGCCCGGGCAGGGTGTCCTCCTTGGTTCCGAGGTGCTGGAACCACGGGGCGTGAGTGACGTCTATGGAGGTCATCTCTGCCAAGTAAGTCTCCCCCTTCTTCAGGCTAAGTACGGGTACGCTACCGTAAACCTCCATCGACTCGGTACCAGTATCGCATAGGGTGGCATCCAATTCCAGGCAGTCGAAGCTCCAGAACCACTGCTGACCTGTGATCTCTATCACGTGGTAGCAGTCTGAGGTTATTATGCCGTCCGAGTCCATCACGTTATTCGAAAACTCCCCTTCCCCGCACTCGGACCCGTGGACTCCGCCTTCGGTTGAAGTCCAAACTGCATCTAGAGGGGCCCAGGAGAAGTAAGTGAGCCAGACTATCAGGATGAACGGGATCACCGTCCATGTGATTTCTAGGCGCATGTCGTCGTTATGCTTGGGGAAGACACCAACCTGTAGATTGTCCCTGTTGGGCACTTTCTCCCCATCGCTGGAGGTGAACCAGAACGAGTGGTGGTATAGCCATCCGAACGCGATTACTGCGACGATTACGGACCAAAAGATGTAATGGTCCCAGAGGTATTCGAAGATGGGTGTCATAACACTCATGGCTATCTCTACCTCTGTGGGAGGAAAATCCCCTCATAAGGGTCGCGGGTTGACTTTCTGTTGCAAGCCTTATCGTGTCCCGAAAAACACTACAAGCGAGACAACCGAATTTTGTTCTCGGGGAGAGCCGTGTCCGAGCGAGAGGGACTGCCTGATTGGGTTGGGAAACGAGCTAGGGAAGCAGGGCCCCCGGACAGGCAGGTCAGGTTCGAGAAGGCCGCCAAGGCGATTGCGGCCTCTATAGTTAGGAACAGGCCAATTGACCAAGGAGGCTCGGGAAGGCCCGTCGTAGTAGAGGGTCTCAGAGACGTGCAGGCAGTTAGGGCCCTGGGGTTCACTGGACCCGTGGAGAAGGTGAACAGGGGTTGGGACAGGGCCAGGCTAATTGCTCACCTCCACTCTAGTTACTGCATCGAGCCGTGTCCAGATGGCGGCCCACCGATTATCCTGCTGATGGACTGGGACCGTACGGGGGGGAAGCTACAGTCCTCGATCCGGGATCGCCTAATGGCAATGGACTCGCTGGTTGACGAGGATCTCAGAAAAACGCTTCTCAGGGCCATGAAGCCCGAGGGAAGGACAGTCGAGTCGCTCCTATCTCATGCGCCCGCTCTGGAGCCAGTAATACAGCACTTCTTGGCTGGGATGGGCTGACTCACTCTGGCAGGGACGGGGGCATCTCTTTCACGGTGTTCAGTACCAGGTGGGTGACTGACCTTTCTATCCCCGAAACGCTCATCACGCTCTTGGATAGGTTGTCAAGGTCTCCACGATCCTTCGCTCTGGCAAGCACCATCGAGTCGTAATCCCCCGTCACGTCGTAGACGCCGTATACGCGGTTGTCCTTGGCGATCTTCTCCTGAACCTCTATCAGTCTGCCTTTCTCTATCCTCAGGCCGATTACAACGCTCAGCCCCCAACCCGCCTTGTCTGGGTCGAGGAGTACTGTGTAACCTCGTATTACCCCGAGGCTTTCCAACCTCCTCACGCGATTGCTCACCGTCCCTAGGGCGACCCCGACTTCTTCCGCTATCTTCCTCAGTGAGGTCCTGGCATCCGCCTCCAGAACCTTGAGTATACGACGGTCCACATCATCCATACTGACACCGAGGACCCCGGTTTACCTACAAGGCTCTTGAACATATGCTAAGCATTTCAGCAAATGCCTGGGCGAATGAACAAATTACAGGCACTACTCCTCTTCCTCTAGTGCGATTGGCAACCCCCTCACTGCTCTCATCACAGTCTTCTCGGACTCGCTGACCATCGGGGTTATTCGGGCTCCAACCCAGACGGCGAGGCAGGATCCATCCTGGTCGACCAGAACCCTTCCCCCTCTCACGCCAGCGAGGCCCTCGTCAACAGATTCCGGGACTGGCTCGTTTCCAAGCAGAATCGACTCTAGCGTGTCTCGCCCCACTTCAACGAATGGTCCGGACACTTCGCCTCGAAGCTTTCGGGCTGCTCTGGACACGACCCTTTCCAGTTCACCATGCCTAATCCTAGCAGCAATCAGGCCCAGGTGGATCACCTTCAGGGGCCTCCACCGTCCACCCGGGACCAGTACCTTGCCCCCTTTCCGGCTGCGTTCAGATTCCCAGACTCTCCTGACCTGTTCCGTTGACCAAAGGAGGCTCTTCCCCCTTGCCCACATGCTGCTGGGCACGGAACCCCACGACTCCTCGATTCGTTCCGACCAATCGTCCCCGATTGGTTGGGGGAACGAGTCAGGATCCCGCATCGGGTCATTGGGCCTTTCGGACAACTCGCTTGCATTCTTCTTGATCTTAGTATCCGAGTCCTTCTCGAGAACTGCGAGGAAGAAACCACCCCCACCTATCGAGTCGTTCCAGACCCTCAGGCACTTCCTCACCTGGGAAGACAAAGCCTCATCGATCGGTGGCTCCATGAACTGGGGCACTGGCTCCTTATCGCTTGGTCGCCCATGGTCGTCCAGAGTAGGCCAATGGTCCATTCCGGGGTGGGACGGGACATTCTGGAGAAGGCCCCCCGCAGAGATAGCACTGACTCCCCCAGCAGATAGAATTCTGGCCACAACGGCCTCGTTCTCAACCGGGTCAAGCGAGCAGGTCGAGTAAACAACCCTCCCTCCGGGCTTTGTGACAGCAATTGCCCGTCTAAGCAGGTCGTGCTGGAGATTGTGCAGAGAGCGTCCAGAGGAGGGGAGCCACTTGCTCCATACGTCGGGGTTCTTCCTAGTGGTAGCCGATCCGGTGCACGGTACGTCCACAAGGACCCCGTCGAAACCGTCACCTGGGACCATCGGAATGTGCCTGCCGTCGTGCTGCACCACAACAGCTGACCTGGAAGCGTGGCGCTGGACGTTGGATACCAGGGTGTTAACCCTCCCACTGATCACCTCGTTAGCTATGACTGCCCCAGAGTCACCGAGGTGCTCGCAGATCTGGGTAGTCTTCGATCCGGGGGATGCGCACAGGTCCAGCACCACGTCCCCCGGCTTGGGGTCTAAGGCTAGTACGGGCAGCATCGAAACTGCCTCCTGACGAGTGACCCTACCAGTCTCGTGAAGCGCATTCATTACGGCCCTAACCTCGCCCTCAGCCCTCCCTCTTTCGAAGGACATCTCCCATGCGCTTCCGGGGCCGTTGAACCATTGGATCCGCGTTGCGCCGATGCCTTCCAGCCACGATTCAATCCATCCCGCCTCCGGGCTTAGTGGGTTCACTCTAAGAGTCTCGGGTAGCCTGGAGTAGGAACCTTCGAACCAAGAAGAAGGGTCATTTCTCCAATGAGAGACCGCCTCCAGAAGCACGCTTCTCTCGGCCTCTTTCCTCCAGTCCGACTCCCTGCTTCCCACGCTTCTGCGTCGGGAGCTTCCGACATCAAGTTCTCGCAGGAAATCCGTTCGATACTAGAACCCTAGTTTTCCCTCTCCAACCACCTTCAATACCAACAACGGTTAAACCCCCCTCGATTCGCTCGGGCACTGCGGCATTTGCTGCAAGGGATGCACATGGTAGGATTCGGATTCAGGAGGAGGATTTCCAACAGGACCTCAGAACCAACAAAGACAGACGACATAGGGACGAAGGTCAAGCTCGGTGACCTGGTCAAGAGAGCGAGGGATTACGGAGCAGCCACTGGTCCTCTGAAACCAATAGAAGCACTGATGACGGTGGGCCAGAATGAGTGGACTTGGCAGGTAGTAGACCGGGAAGTCCTGAACAAGCTTAGCCACAGGCTGGTGTTTCAATCCGACGCAGGACTCAGGCGAGAGATACTGATGACCGAGGGTCTGGAGACCGCGATGGGAGCAGCCTCCATGATCGTGGAGCTGGATGGCGGATGCGTGCTTATTGAGACCCTAGAGCCATAGAATTCCCCCCTCGTGGAGTTGAAATAGGGACTGCAGGTGCGGTGCTTCGATGGCCAAGGAGAAGAAGGGCAGTGGAATCCAGCAGGCTGCAGGCCTGATTAGGTACTTCGACGAGGAGTCCGAGGATGCCATTCAGATCTCCAAGGGAGCCGTCTACTTCGTCTGCGTCGTGTTCAGCCTGGTAGTGTATCTGGCCAACGAGCCGACACCAGAGGACAACGTCTGGAAGTGGATGTGGGACACCCTCGGCCTCTAGTCTCCGAGTAACTCCCTCTCGATGCTACCAGCATCTGTATTGGCGTCAGCCCTGACTATCGCGCTGGATGCTCTGCTTAGTGCCCTATCTACCGCTGGGGCGTTCTTGTCTGCCAAAGCCTCGCGGGCTCTGTCGAGAGCCTCCTCAGCAGAGTCGAGTAGGGTGTCAGAGGACTCGTCGACCCCCCTCATGCCATTCACCGAGTCCTGTAGCCTGCCTATGTCGTCGGACATGCTCTCCCTAGCAACAGAGACCAGACCCTCCCAGCTGGAGGTGTGCGACGACATAGTCCCGGCAGTCGCCCTCTCGAAGGCCTTTACGCGCACCGGCTCCCAGGGGTTCCTCCCTAGTGAAGCGACGATGTCCATAGCACACCTGGCCCTCGTCTGAAGTGCACCTTCCATCACAATCTCGTTCAGAAAGCACCTGGAAAACAGGCCGAACCCCCAGTAGTGCCTGCTTGAAATCCTCATTGAGATCTCGTCGGTCGAGCAGACCAGCTCCCAGGTCTGCTCGTCGAATCCCGGCTCTCGGGAGAACTTCGGGGGGTCGTGGGTTCCCAGGGATCTGAGCGCGGCGCGGGCAATGTCCCCAAGGTACACCTTCCCAACAGACCCTCTTGCCCCGACCTGCTGCATGACACCATCCTCGTCGAACGACATCCTGGGCTCCGCATTCACGACCTGAGCATAGAGTACCGAACGCTGGGGGTCCACCCCCAAGGGACCACCATTCGTACCCCGACCATCTACCATGACGCCCAGCCGGAGCCCGGATGGTTGAACGTTGCGCGTCGTGGTAACCGCTAAGTCCCTCCTGCTCCAGACCCGTGCATGCCTCGTAGGAAGTACGGTAAGCTGCAGAAGGTAGTCGAAAGGCCGCCTTCGGACAACTGTAGCAGGTGCCGTGCTGGCAAGCACTGCCCGATTCCGGGCCACCCAGGAAATCAGGAGGGTGCAAGAAGGGAGTGGAAGGGCCCGGAGTCAGTCGATAAGCGCCCGAACAAGAAGAACCCCGCCAGAAGGTAGCCTTGATTGATGCCGGCCTCCTCGTAGCACACTCATGGAGAACCTGGGGAGGATCAAATGCGTCGTCGACGTTGGTGAGAACTCAATCGAGATCGACCCCTACGTAGTCGATTTCTTCTTCGAGCCTGTATTCCTGTCTGGGATGTACCCGGACATGAAATGCACTGCACAGATAATCGGTTTGGACCAGACAAACCCCCCTTTGATCAAGGTGGACATAGTTTCCAATAGAAGGGGGGAGAGGTACGACGCATTGAGGGTCACCAGCGAGGAGCTTTTCTCCAAGCCCTGCAAGTTCTCCATAGTCTTCGGATTCGACAGCGAGAAACTCCAGTCGCCCCTCCAGTTGGAGGCGGAGGTCGAGGTTCGCCATGCAGGCACTCCGATTGTCGCTAGGATACACTCCGGGCTCCCCACAAAATTCGAGGGAAGCGTGAGCTCCGACCTCTCCGGGGTCAACTCTCGGCTTCGCTCGGAGCTTGCAATGACCTTCTGGGATTGGCCCCTCGAGAACGCCCGTCTAGAGCTCAAGGCCAACGAGACCTGGTTGGAGCACTCGGGAAAGATAGAGGTTCTGAGCGGCGGCGGAAAGGAAGGGCCTAGGGTCTCCACCGAACTCAGCGAGGAGTTTCGCGAGGTCGACTTCAGCGCATTGAAACCGCTTATTCTCCCGAAAGAAGGATTCCCTAACGCCCCTTACCACTCATACTCGTACATTATACTGAGACTCGGTAGCGAGGAAAACGAGTTCCCCGTGGTGGGACACTTGGTTGACAGCAGGCAGACAAGGCGCAGGACCTTCGGGAGGATAGCGGAACTGGAAGACCCCGACGCATGGCCCTACTTCCTGTGGAGGGGAGCGCACTTCAAAGAACAGCCAAATTCGGACAAGTTCCTGATCAGGAAGGGTAGGCTATGGGAGGGATTCACTCACCTGGACCCAGATTCTCCCGGGAACATAAAGAGAGTTCAGCACGAGAGATACACGAGCGCCGTGCCCACTCGTGCTTGGTTCGGCCACAAGGGGGATGAGTTTATCGTGAACTGGTTCCACTTGGATGAGTATGGGTGGAAGGTACGCTTTGAATAGGATCGGCGTCAGCCTCGTTGACGTCCTCCTGCTCCTCATCCTCCGTCTTCTCAGGGCTCCTCTGGGCCCTGTGGTATATCTCCCTAAGAGTCTGGTCCCCGATCTCCAGGTAGACTCTGGTGGTTGCAATGCTGGAGTGCCCTAGGAGTCTCTGGATGGTCACTAGGTCGGCCCCTCTTTGGAGAAGACCCGTTGCGAAGGTGTGCCTCAGTGTGTGAGGGCTCAGTCGGCTTCTGGGTATGTCCGCTTCGTCGGCGAGCCTGTCCATCATCTTCTGGATCGATCGTGGATTAATCCTCCTTCCCCTGCTGGATACGAATATCGCTCTTAGTGAGGTGTCCGGTCCTGAGCTCACCCTACTCTCCCTGATTGGCTCCCAAGACTCGAGAACCTCAACTGTCGCCCCAGTGAACAGAACTGTCCTATCCTTCTCTCCCTTGCCCCCTATCACCAGTGCAGACATGTCCTCCTTGTCGACGTCGTCGATGTCCAGGGCGCATAGCTCTGACACTCTGAGCCCGGTGTCGAGAAGCAGGGTGGAGATTGGCATTGCCAACGGGTCCTCTGAGTCCCTGATCGCCTGCCTAAGCCTAGAGAGCTCCCTCTTGCCGAGAGTCTTGGGAAGGGACCTGCTTCTGGAGGGTCGCTGGATCCAATCTGGAATCGTGTGACCAAGCCATTTCAACAGGTGAGTAAGTGCTGCAATCTTCGCATTGATGGTTGAGGGCTTAAGCTCTCCAAGGCCGTTCATCCAAGCATCCATCCTGCCGTTGTTTGGGTCTGCTAGGCCGTGGAAGTCCCGTACTGGTATCGAAGCTGCCTCTTCCCAACTATTGGCTTTCTCACCGGGTAACGCGGTTGTGGAGAATGACCTAGCAGCTACGTCGTAGGCCCTGACGGTGTGTGAGCTCTTTTTCTCTGACCTCAGTTGCTGAATCCAGCAGTCGTGCCATGGAAGATCCGATACCCTGTTGAGTCTAGAGGGGACCGATTTGTCCATACCTATCTCTTCGTGATCGAACCTCCGACCCATCCTTCCAGCCAGATGGGTGCCGAACCCCGCTTCCCTATTCCCTTCGTTCACTACTTCTCGCCTCCCGCCGCGAACGGCGTGTGCATCCCTGTCCTATTGGACGGTCGGAAGGAGGCGGGTGGAGACTTGAATGCTTCTCTGAACTATTAGACTGAGGGCAGTGTTAGGAACTGACTCATTATTCGCCGAACAGCTAGTAGACGGTACCCTTCCCTTCGGAGTCTGTGCTTTGCAAGCTATCTTTGGGCTCGATTTGCACGTCTGATACCGATTCATAAAGGGAGCTTAGCCTCTCCGCAACCTTGCCGGCCACGTTGATCCTGGTCGCCTTCTCTATACCTTCCAGACCAGGGCTCGAGTTGACCTCTAGCACCAGGGGCCCCCTTCCAGACTCGAGCATGTCCACTCCCGCCAGCTCCAGGTCAAGTGTTTGGGTGGCTCTTACAGCTATCTCCTTCTGCTCGTCCGTAAGCTCTACGCCGCTTACTGACCCCCCCAGGTGAAAGTTAGAACGGAACTCGCTTCCATGCGCCTTCCTGCGCATTGAGGCAACCACCTCGCCACCCACCACGAGTGCTCTAACATCGCTGCCGTGCGACTCCTCGATGTACTCCTGAACCAATGGCCTCATCCCCCTCTCAAGCATTTGGTAGACCAGCTGCCTTGCCTGCTGGAAAGACTTGACAAGGAAAACCCCGGTGCCGTGGGTTCCCTCTGTGGACTTCACCACGCAGGGCGTTCCACCCACCCTCTTGACTGCTCTATCGGTGTCCTCCCACGCTCCCACGTGGGCAGTAATTGGGACAGGAACCCGCTTCTCTACCATCATCTGGCAGGCGACCAGTTTGTCACGACTCCTTATGATGCCCTGGCTCGAGTTGAGGATCACTACTCCTGACTGTTCGAACTGCCTTACAATGGCAACCCCCCTCCTAGTGATCGAGTATCCGATCCTGGGTAGAACCGCTTCGCACTCAACTGGCCATCCCTTGTGGAAAATCCTGCCACCGTCTTCGTCTACGACGATGGTAAGGGCTAGCGGGTCGACAATGTCCACCATCCACCCGCCCCTTTCGGCCTCAGTTGCTAGCCTCCTTGTGCTGTACAGCTCGGGCCCCCTCGACAGAAGAACGAGCCTCGGCTCCATGGTCTGCGCCGCCCAAGATTCACCCTTCAACCCTTTGCTCAGAAAATATTGCAACATACTAGGAGTGGGTGCATAGGTGCTCAGGACGCCGAAGAGGTTGAAAGCATCGGCGTGGGATTACGTCCCATAGCATGCCCCCAGACGACCAGATGGACCGTGAGTCCCTAACCTCGAACACGGTTGCGCAGCTCAGGGAGTTGTGTAAGGACAGGGGGTTGATGGTATCGGGGAAGAAATCGGAGCTCGTTGACAGGATACTCGAGGACTCAGGGATCGAGGAAGAGCCAGAGAATGAGGTTGAGGATGAGGCACTGGTTCTGGATGATGAGCCCGAGAAGGATACTAGGGACATGGTTGACGAGGCCCTGTCCAGACTGAGCGGTGAGGTCGTAGAGGCAGAGGTCGTAGAGGCAGAATTGGTATCAGAAGAGCCAGAGGAGCCCTCTGAGACAATTGAGCCAGTTATTCTCGGAGAGGACGACCAGCCTTCCCTCGTAATTTCCATGCCCACGCTCTCGTCTCTAGGCGATAGGTGGAAGGCCACGGCTGCTGTACTAGTTGTCGTAATTCTTGTAGGTGCCGGAGCCACGATGTTCCTTCAGAGAAGCTCCGGGTTCACTGTTGCCGAGCTCAAATTTGGTGATAGCATGGAATTCCAAGTGATCGACTCAAGCGTGAGCATAGTTGGAGAGGAAATGCTCGGACTAGCCAGAGACTCGACGGGGGACATACTGGAAGACGCTTGCGACCAGCTCTCTGTTCAGATTAATCAGGGCTCGGGCTCCGTTTCAGTCTCCGACGGACCCGAGTCGGGAGCGAGGGAGTCTACAGACAGCTTGGGAAGGAGCGGATTCCTGACAGCTGAGAAGAATCTCGTCATGAACCTGGACATGGACTTCGAGGGCAAGACCTGGAGGGATGACGCAAAAACGGACTGTGGGAACATAATGTGGCTGGTTCCGGACAACGAACTCAGGATAGACTCCACAAGCTGGGTTGAGCTGGAGAAAAGCGAGGTAAAGAGGACAGACACATCTATTTCATTCAGAGACGTCGACTCTGTAACAACCAACCTAAGGACAGTCACTTACGACGGCGAAGGTCTTGGGGGGCTAGGGGCGTTGTTGCCAACCCTCTCCTTTCCACTCACCCCTATAGAGCTTCACGACTTCTTCGGGGATGCCGTAATCAAGGAAGGGGCCAGATCATCGGATCCGGACCTAAACTGGAACTCAGACTGGAAGTGGGAAGTGAAGAACGAGATCAGAGACGATGCCCACGGACTCGTCTACATTGTTGAAATGGAGCAGGAGGACATAGGGAGATGCTATGGCCACGCAAGGATCTCTCTACTGGTAAAGGAGGGAAGCCCATGGCCAGTAAGCCAGCAATCCAACATCCTTTTGGACAAGGACGAGCAGACGGGGGACTGCGACTTCCTGGTTAGCGCGCTGTCTGAAGAGATCCTGCCAGAGGGCAGGCTCTCGATAGTCATGGACTTCTCCAAGTCCAGCTCGTACAGCGGAAGCAATGCAATAGACTGGGGCAGAAGCTACCTAGGGAGCCCCACAGACGGTGAGGACAGGCCCGGAACTTCGACAAAGAGGAATTGGGTTGACGCGATGTGGGACGAGTCTGACATCAGGCCCTTCGACCTGGAGGATGCCGTCTCATGCCTGAAGGCTAGCTACCCGACAAACCAAGCCACCCAAGCTCTGGAGTCAGGGGGGTACATCTGGCATTCCCTGTGGTCCAAGCCAACCGGAGAAGCCGAGTGGAACCTCTCTTGGGTAGATGAGGCGGACGACTCCGGGTGGCTGGTCCTCCGCAAGTCATCCGAGGGGTGTGACATAGTCTCCTCCGGCTCCAACGACGGGGGGGAGGTAAAATGGAACCGCGACTCAATTCCTGACACCCAGACCATGTCACTCCTCGAGGGTAGGATACTGAGCCCAGGCAAGTACCCCGACCTGGGTGAGTACATTAGCTCTGGAGACTCCTGGCACTTGGAGGCCGAGGTTGGCTACAGGCTGTCAGTCACGGAGGACAACGACTTGCTAACTCTGCTGCCCGGGGATCTAGGCGATGGTAAGGTTACCATGACCGCGAGCAGGGACTGGGACAGTGGAGGGAGGAGCAACTCGCTGGAAATGGCGATGGACGCAGAGACTGGCGAAATGGTCCTTTGGTACCTAATCGACCGGCCGAGTAACTGATTCAAAACCACTCCTGACCCCTCGATCAAAGCGTCATGTTCAACACCGCTTCGATCGCCGTTGGCCCTGATGACACCTGCGGAGGGTGACGATGGGCTGCCCGAAGTCTCTGAGGCCCCTCTGATCATCGACGTTGATTTCGTCGAGGAGGACGACGAGAGTCTGGCCCGTCCGCTGGATGCTGCAGAGGAGATCAGCGTCGCTAGGCCTCGAAGCCCTATGGATCTGCCACACTCATTGCCAACCCAGGAGGGGAGAGCCAGAGTAGTGACTGTGACCAACCAGAAGGGCGGCGTAGGCAAGACCACGACCGTGATCAACATCGCTTCCCAGCTAGCTCTGAGGGGGCACAGGGTTCTCGTCGTGGACTCAGACTCACAGGGAAACTGCGCTACAGGACTCGGAGTGGACAAGAGCAGGGTTAGGACCACGACAAGGGACCTAATCCTTAGCCCGGAGACCGCGATTGACTCGAGGCATGCCACTGCCGTGGATAACCTGCACATCATCGTAGGGGACAGGAGCTTGATAGGTCTGGAGCAGGAGATGCTCAGACAGCTCGGCAGAGAGAGGAGGATGAAGGAGGCCCTAGAGCCACTGCTCTCACATTACGACATCGTACTCATCGACACCCCTCCCTCCCTGGGGCTTGTTACAATCAACTCACTGGTAGCCTCCGACGGAATTCTAATCCCCGTCCAAACCGAGTACTTCGCTCTAGAGGGCCTAGCCATGCTTGCGGGCACCATCAGGGAGGTCAGAAGCCTGCTGAACGACCGTCTTGGAGTAGACGGTGTCCTACTGACTATGCACTCTCAGACCCTCCTCAACCAGCAGGTCGCCGGGGAGTTGCTGGAGAGCTTCCCGGAGCTAGTTGTCAAGCCCGCGGTCAGGAGGAACGTCAGGCTTGCCGAGGCACCAAGCCACGGAGTACCCATTCACCTACACGACCCTTCTAGCTCTGGTGGCAAGGACTACCAGGCAATAGCAACAGTTCTAGAGCGTCGCTGGGGACTCGCCTAGATGACAAAGCGTGGACTTGGAAGGGGATTGAGGGAGATATCCTCGAGCACCGGCGGTCCCGATCTGTCCTCCTTCGTGACCGAGACCGAGATGCCCGACTCCCCCCGTGCCGCGGTATCGTGGATGATTTTCGGGAGCGTCTGCTTCGGAACCATGAACGCTCTAGTGAAGTGGACGAGCGAATACGCCGACGTTTGGATGATCATTATGGTCCGCTCAGCAGTGATCGCGTTCGCAGTTGCAGCATTCGCTGCATCCAGGGGGATTAGCCTGAGGGTTAACGATCCCAGGACGATGCTTCTTAGGTGCTCCGTGGGGCTGCTGGCCATGATACTCTACTTCACTGCGCTCGGCAGGATACCGATCGGGCAGGCCGTAACTCTCCAGTACACAGGCCCCCTATTCGTAGCGCTTCTTTCGGGACGGATCCTCTCGGAGCGGGTTTCCCCGGCAGTAGCTCTTCTCGTACTGACCGCTTTTGCTGGTATCGTTGTCATTGTCTCACCCGAGGTCGGGACGGTGGAGCCAGACGCGTTGCTTGCCCTTGGCTCGGGGTTCTTCGCAGCTCTAGCATACATGTACGTCAGGGAGCTCAGGAAGACCGACTCACCGGCTACGGTTGTCTTCTGGTTCGCAGCCTTCTCAGTGGTTGGCAGTATAATCCAATCCGCTCCCGTCGTTATGACTCTCGACACCAGGACTCTAGCTGCGCTTGTTGGCATTGGGGTGGGGGCAGGCGGAGGGCAGGTTGGAATTACCATGGCTTACCACAAGGCCAACGCCGCTTGGGTGAGTGCCTTCTCATACCTGACAGTGCTTGTGGCCACCTTGTACGGATTCGCTCTGTTCGGCGAGTCCCTGAGCCTAATGGATTGGCTCGGAGGGGCCCTGATCGTGGGATCAGGAATCGCGCTGGTCTTCGTCGTCCCCCCCGAGGAGAGCGGAAGCTCAAGTGGAGACGTATCCTAGGGAAAGGATTTGCACGGTTCCGCCCATGTTTGCATGGTTCTGGCAGTAGTAGTACAGGGTGTCCGGAGCATCCAATGGAACTGTGAATGTCAAGAGGCCGGTACTCCCCTGTGTCCCACTGTAGGTCACCCCGTCGGTGTACTGGCTCCCGCCCCCGTGGGTTCCATCTTCGGTCGTAGACAGTCTTAGCGGATGAGGGGAGTTAGTGGAAGAAGATTGGTCGAAAGTGTAAGTGAAGCCCCTGTATAGCCCAACTTCCGGTTGAAGCAACCCGTCAATGTAGAACTTCATGCTAGAGACTGTTACCGTCATTTCCATCACCGTGGGCATCGAACCGTCTGAGCCGTCAGACCCGTCTTCGCCGTCTTCCCCAGCTGTCCCAGACTCGCCAGGCGGGCCCGCGGGCCCGGCTTCCCCTGTGTCGCCCTGAGACCCGGGTGGTCCGGGGGGCCCGGCTGGACCGGAAATGTTCCCGAGGTCGATCCACTCGGATCCGCTCCAAACATGGATGTGAACCGTAGAGTTAACCAGAAACGCGTCACCCGTGTCCCCGATGTACACGTCCCCTAGATCAGACGTTACCTCGACGGTCCCAACTATGGTGAATGAAGTCCCGTCCGCACCAGGGGATCCAGCAGGGCCGGTAGCCCCGTCCGCACCAGGGGATCCAGCAGGGCCGGTAGCCCCGTCCGCACCAGGGGATCCAGCAGGGCCGGTAGCCCCGTCCGCACCAGCTGGACCCGTCAGGTCAATGCTAGCCCAATAGCCACCTGAACAGGCTCTGAATCCCGACTCCGAAGACAGGTAGTACAGCCTCCCATCTGTATTGTAATCACAGTGGGGAAGATCGGATTCGTGCTGGGCAAGGTATACGTCCCAGTCCCCCAACTCTTCCCTATTACTCTGATCTTCACTCTGGTCAGTTCCTGTGCAGCCGGACAGGGCAGTTGCAGTCATCATTAGTGCTAGTAGAATCGCCAAGGCGTCCTTTCTAGATCTCTTCATGCGGTTCCCAGTAGCGTCGGGCTACTTAATCTGGCAACATGCAAACCAACTAGTCCCTGAAGTATGATACCTCATCCAACTTCTTCCGCTTCAGGTTTGGAACTCTGGCTTCCTCGTCTGGATAACCTACGGGAAGCAGCAGCATGGCGTGCTCGTGCTCCGGCCTCTGGAGGATTTCCCTGAGGAAACCCATCGGAGATGGCGTGTGAGTTAGGGTTACTAGCCCCATGTTGTGCAATGCGGCGATGAACAGCCCAGCTGCAATCCCACAGGACTCCTGGGAGTAGTAAGTGGGGGACATTTCGCCGTTGCTCCTCTTTCTCTGCGAGTGCCTGAAGAGGACGACAACCCACGGGGCTTTGGTGATGTGCTCCTTGACTTGGTCAGTACCCAGGGGTGCTAGGACCTCCTCCCACGCCTCGGGGATTCGCTCTTCGTAGAATTTCCTCTCCTCCTCCTCAGCTGCCTCCCTAATCCTCTCTTTGAGGTCCTTGTCAGATATTGCCACGAAAGTCCATGGCTGCAGGTGAGCTCCCGAAGGCGCAGTGCTCGCGGTACTGATTGCCAATTCGATTAACTCCCGAGGCACCTCTCTCTCTGAGAAGTGACGCGTGGTACGCCGTCCGTCCATCTGTTCGAAGAACGACCTAGCCCTCGCAAGCATCTCGTCCTCGTCAAGCTCTGAGAAGCCGAGGGAGACGAACCCAGGCTCCTCGTCGCCATCGCCCATGTGTGCGCTCAGTCGCGCCTCGCCATCAAGGCTGCCATCGCAGTTGAGGCTAAAGCGACCGGGACTGAGAATCCGGGGAGTATCCCATCCCCGTCCCGACATTCTGTCGATGAGCCACCCCAGGTCCCGTTGTCGTGCCAGCAGTCAGACCACACCTTCCACCCGAAGCCGGTCTCGGGGACATCCGTCTGCGAGCCATCTTCGTGGTCCAGTACTAACTTCCAGTTGACGTAAGTGACGGTTTCATCGGGTACGATCCCCCCCGTCCAGATTGCTCCATCTTCGGAATCCAGAGAATGAGTCTCCGGTGCGTAGCAGACACCCGAGTTGATACAGATCTGGGTGATCCAACGCACGGTCGTACCATTTTCACGGGCTTCTCCGGAGAGATGCACAGAGATACTGAAATCCTCCCCAGCAGAAGCAAAGTTTTGGTACGAAACGGAATCGATATCCGTCCCTTCTAGCGCAACTTCCTCGTTGACCCCGCTTTCCGCTGCAGCGCCAAGGGATGCTGTGAGCATCAATACCAGAACCGCCACCACGAGACTTCGCATGAGTGAGCGTCACGCTCATCGCAAATGAATGCTGACCACTCAGACTTCAAGTTCCCAGAGGTCGTCACCGACCCAGTGGATCGTCGAGATGGCCTTTCCTTTCGTCATAGCCATCATCTCTTCTCCGTCCACCATTGCCGTTCCTGTGGCGATGGGCTCCCCGGTCTCCTGGTCCCTGATCCAGACGAAGTCACCTAACGAAAGAGAAGGGTCTGCGATGTGAATCCCGGCCCCCATGCAGTCGGCTCCGTTCCTGAGGAAGGGTATGGCCCCCTCGTCTACTGCCACCCAGGACCGCTCGACCTGCCAAGTCGAGATTCCTCGCAGGGTAGGGTACCACCCCATTCTTCCAGAGACCTCTATCCTCATGGCAAGCGGGACTTTGTCTACTAGTATCAGATCGGTCTCCTGGTAGTGGGCCTGCTCCAGGAAGCCAGAGAGGTCCACTTCTTCCCCGATCCAGCTGCCCAGCTCCTCGGCAACCCCTCTGATCTGCTTGAGTCTGACCGGAGTTCTCCTCCTGAGCCTCTTGTCGACCACGCTACGCGACTTGCAGGGAGGCGCAAGAACCTGCCGAGGCCGCACAGTTCAAGCGCTGTTCGC
>CAYPWN010000027.1:0-19188 GCA_964414525.1 uncultured Candidatus Poseidoniales archaeon
GAATTTGCGACACCCTACAATACTCAGTAATCGACTACGGTTTCTCTTCCCTAGTACTAACAAAAGGGGAGGAGACCACCCATACTCCTGAGATAAGCGGGCAGGCCCTTGTCGAGGTGTGGGCGCCATCGCTCCCAGAGGGGATCTCAGTGAACAGCACCACAGGCGTAATCTCGGGTGTTCCGACCACCGTCGACACAGGAGGTACCACATACACTGTCTACTCGAACAGCACCACCACCACTTACAACGTCACAATTACGATCTTCGTTCGTTCCCCGACGCCCATTCAGGCTGGCTACGGTAGGATAGATGATCACCAATACCTCACTACTCTACAAGGACAGGGCTACACCAATCACGCATACGACGAACACGGTAACCTGTATTACTACGGCAGATACTACACGAACTCCGCCTGGTCAACTGACGGAATCACGGTCTCAGGACTAGACTCGAACGACGCCTACATTGCTAAGCGCTGGTCGAACGGAACTTGGGCCTGGGTGGTCCCCCTAGACGCCGGCTCCACCATATACCCCGGGGAGATCGTTGTGGACAGCGAGGGCAACTCCTATGTCAACGGGCACCGGGATGGGGGAACCGTCGACCTCCCTGGCACCTCGTACGACTTACCTAACAGGGAGGCCGCGTTCGTAATCTCAGTCGACACCAATGGCAGCCTCAGATGGGTCAACGAAGCGTACATGTCCTCAGGCAGCACAAGCGCAAACTGGCAAGTTTGGTCTGGCTCCTCGATAAACAACTACGGCTTCACAAGGATGCATGTCGACACGGAAACGGGAAACCTCACCTTTGCCGGACAAGTCTCGAGCAACTCGTTGAGCGACCTTGCTTTGTCATTCGGAAACCACACCTTGGATATCCCCTCTTCGAAATACAACTACTACAGGCCGTTCGTAACCCGAATCAACTCCACTGGAGAGTTTTCCTGGGTCTCATCCGTCACCCCGGAATCCTCATACCACACTACCTTGCAGGGAATGGCCGTCCAAGACGATGGGTCGGTAGACGTTTTGATGCGAGGTTACGGGAGCACGACCATAGGCGGCAACTCCGTTTCCTCGGACTCATACCGATTCGCCCTAGGGACCCTGAACTCATCGGGCGGATGGACGGGGGCATCCGCAATAGAGTCGGAGAACCCAGCGGGCTTCGATGGCAACTTCGACTCTGCAATGATGGGGAGGTCCCCTGACGGTGACCTGCTGCTGGCAATCTGGATGACAAATGACGCTACTCGCCTCAACGTCACCGGATCTGAGCACTTTTTCAACGAGACTTGCTCTGGGGACAGCCTCGTGGTGATGAGGCTGGATGATGAAAGCTCTGCCCTGGAAGTATCTAAGGAATACTGCCTGACCGAAAATGCGGCAGTAAACGCAGAATACTCCAGCCAACTAAGAGTCGACTCACAAGACAGGCTCTGGCTATTCCTTGGATCATCCTACACCAGCGTTTTGAACCACAATCGGATAATCAGGCTCGACTCGAGCCTAAATCCCGACTTCGAAGAGTTCCTGAGTCAAGGGACAAGCTTCCAAATTCATTGGGAGGATGTGGCTTTCGACCCACTGGGCAACGTCTTCACCAGCATTTACACCAACTCATGCAGCATGACATGGATGGGTAGCACGCTTGGAAGGTCGGACTACAACTGCAACTACCAGAGCCACTTCTTCATGGAAACGGCGAGACACACTATCGACGGAGCTACACTGGTGGCCAACGAAGCGACCACCAGACTGGGGGTCGTGGGACTGAGTGCCATGGGGGCGACTTGCGACCAAGGGACTTCCTACTGCGGCGAAAACTTAGATTCGTGGGAAATTGAAAACCTCCCCGCAGGACTAGTCCTGGACAGTACCACCGGACTTATTACAGGAGGTGCATCTAGCAACATGTCAATTACAAACTTCACAATCTGGATGAACGACACTGTGCTGGGTAGCCAGCAATTCAACGTGTCATTCTCGATTCTTCATGGACAGCCTGTAGTGGTATACGACACAACAACATTCGTGCTGGAGAGGGGTACTGAAATCACTCCCATTGTCCCAACCCAAATCGAAGGCAGCATAGTGAACTGGACCTTCCTGCCTAGCCTACCGGACGGACTGGAACTAGGAGACACCAACGGGACCATCTTCGGAACGCCCACAACCAACCTAACAAGTACGACATTCCAACTAAGGATAAGTAGCGAAGGGGCAACTCTGGGAGTCGAGTTCAACTTCACTATCAACGAGCCTCTGGCGACAATCTCGTACGGAAACGGCTCCTACATCATCCCTAGAGACTCGATTGTTAGCATCCAACCCACCTTGGGAGGAGGAGTCGTGGAAACCTTCGAGATCAACTCCACCGCCTTGCCACTGGGGCTGAGCTTCAACACTACCAACGGCAGGTTCGAGGGAATCCCGCTACTGATAACAGACAACGCGACCTACACTGTTTGGGCGAACAACTCCGGGGGATCGGCCAGCACAGAGGTCTCCTTGTGGATAGTCGGGAACGGGATCACGCTGTCCTTCCCCACTAGCAGCATCGAGCTAGTGGAGGGAATCCAAATGCAACCGATTTCCGGACAGACCTCCGGATCGACCCCCGAAAGCTGGGAGATTTCCCCCACACTACCAACGGGAATGGTGTTCGGCACCTCGAACGGATCGATATGGGGGACCCCGACCCAGGTTTTCAACCAGACCAACTTCACGATTTGGGCCAACGCATCAGGGGGGCAGACCAGCTCGGCAACTATCTCGATCACAGTCCTGGCGGACACCGACGGTGACGGTATCGCAGACATCTATGACTCTGATGACGACAACGACGGTTGGAACGACACGGCAGAGGCTAGTTGCGGAACTGACCCTCTCAACTCATCCAGCACGCCATCGGACGTTGACAACGACGGAATCTGCGATGCCCTGGACGAAACGGACGACAGAGCGATAGCTATGGCTTACGAGGTTTCGAACCTGGACCTGATAGTCAACATATCAGTTGTTTCTCTCGTCCCCATCACCTCGGGAGGGGAAGTAACTTCGTGGGAGTCTTCCCCCCAAATGCCGGAAGGGATTAGCCTCAACAACACCACGGGGGAGATCTCAGGAACCCCCTCTATAACCTTCAACACCACCAATTATGTGATCTGGGCCAACAACTCCGCATACACCTCGTCATTCAACCTGAGCATGTCATCCTCCCTACTGGATACTGACGGAGACGGCGATCCTGACGTGACTGACGAGGACGATGACAACGACGGGTGGTCTGACAATAACGAGACTGCGTGCTCCACAAACCCACTTGACGAAGACGACTTCCCCTCGGACTACGACGGAGATGGGGTATGTGACGCGATTGACTATGTCGATGACTCAGACGTGTACATAATCTACTCCGAATCGATGGTGAACATGACAACAAACGTCACTAACATTTCTATGGCTCCGGTAGTTTGGGGTGGTGAAGTACGTACGTGGGAAATGTCTCCCAGCATACCCCATGGGCTGTTCTTCAACATCAGCACGGGTGAGTTGGCTGGAGTTTCAAACACCTCTTTCAACCCTACAAACTTCACTATCTGGGCCAACAACAGCCAGCACAGCTCGAGCTTCGTCATCAACATGTCCTCGTGGAGGATTGACACGGACGGGGACGGCACGCCCGACGAGACAGATACTGACGACGACAATGACGGTTGGAGCGACCAAGAAGAACAGTCCTGCTCAACGGATCAACTAGACAACACCAGTTCCCCGGCAGATTCCGACGGAGATGGGGTCTGCGACCCGTTGGACCAGTTCGACGACTCTCCAATTAGCCTAGCATTCCCGCTCAGCTCTGTCGAGCTAATCGTTAACATTACTCAGGCCCAACTGTACCCAATAGTGTTCGGAGGGGACGTCAGGACCTGGGAAATACTCCCCGAAACCCCCGCAGGTTTAACCTTCAATACCAACTCAGGGAGCATTCTAGGAATTCCCACTGTCCCCTTCGGACCATCGGAGTTCACAATATGGGCCAACAACAGCCAGTACAGCTCGAGCTTCGCTGTAAACATAACATCCTCGCTGCTTGACACAGACGGCGACGGGATGCCTGACGAAACCGATCCTGATGACGACAACGACGGATGGAACGACGAAGACGAGACGGTCTGCCTAACAGATGTACTAGACCCCACATCATACCCGACGGACAGCGACTTGGACGGAGAATGCGACGGAACAGACAGTATTGACGACTCCCCCGTTTTCCTCGTGTATAGCGAGAGCTCTCAGCTTCTATTCGTAGACCTGCCGATCACCCCAATCATTGCGACCACATACGGCGGGGATGTGAGGACCTGGGAGGTCTGGCCACCACTACCCGCAGGGCTAACCCTGAACGGGGAGAGCACTCGCTCCAATACCGAAGACGGGACAATAACCGGCATACCTTCCTTTGAGTTCGAGTTGCAGATATTCACCATCTGGGCGAACAACTCTCAGTTCCAAAGCTCCGTAGAGATTACCCTGCAATCAGTCATTCCTGACCCCGACGACGACGACTTCGACCTGATATACCTGGAAGACTTCCTCAATCTGACGACCTTCTTCGACGAGGTTTACCTAGAGCCGCAAATCTTCGGTGGGAACATATCCTCCTGGTCCATCTCACCCGATCTCCCCGAAGGACTAGAGTTCAACCAGAGCAATGGGGTGATCACAGGAGCTTCGCTGGTGGAGATAAATGAGACTACATACACGGTAACAGGTAGCAACTCCCTTTACATGAACACCTTCCAGATACGAATCATAGCTAGCTATCTTGACACAGATAGGGACGGGATCCCGGACCTGTTTGACCCGGACGACGACGGTGACGGGTGGAACGACACCCTGGAGCTGGACTGCGGAACCGATCCTATTGACATAGTGAGCTGGCCGGACGACTACGATGGGGACTTCCTCTGCGACCCCTTGGACGAGTTCGACGACTCCCCAGTAGTGTTCTTCTACCCAATCGACAAGCTAGTACTAACCGTTGGCGTAGAAATGGAACCCCTAGATCCAATGATCGCCCCCACAAGCGGGGACATAATGCAATTTACGGTGATTCCGGACCTACCGGCAGGCGTAATTCTCAACAGCACTACCGGAGTCATTTCGGGGATTCCCGAGGAGGCCTACAGGCACATTCTGATCGAATACTCCCATACCTTCACGGCTTCTAACTCACAGTGGCAGTTCTCTTACAGGGTAGACTTCGACATCTTCCACCCAGTAGATAACAACACAGACGGCGACGACGACGGGTGGAGTGACGAAAAGGAACTGGAGTGCGCCACTGACCCAGAGAACGCGTCATCATTCCCCGAAGACATAGATCTGGACGGCGTGTGCAGTTATATCGACGAGGACGACGACGGGGACAACATAGGAGACGAAATCGACAGGTTCCCGAAGAATCCGACTGCATGGTACGACACGGACAACGACTCAATGCCCGATGAGATGACTTGTGTCTACCTCACTGACTCAGCGAACTGCAGTTTCACCCTGGAAGAGGACCTGGACGACGACAACGACGGTTGGCCCGACCTGAACGAGACGAGTTGTGGAACTGACTCGAAGGACAACCTATCAGTCCCGGAAGACGACGATGGCGACGGAGTCTGCAACCTCCTGGAAGTATACGTTCCAGATGCAGTGAGGATACTCTGGATTTGCTGCTTCCCCCTGCTACTGATTCTACTAATGCTTCTCTGGCTGATGAACCCGTTCACCGTAAAGGAAGAGGATGTAATCGGTCCGGAACCGGAGTACACCTACACAGAAAACGACTGGCAGGGAGGTAGTGGGGAGTACGATGACCCGTTCGTCCTGAAGCCCGTTAAAGGGGTGAAGAAGGGTTCTTTCGCCCAGAGCCACGAGTTGATCAAGGTGACAAATATCACTCCGAGACTGAAGTGCGGCTTCACCGACATGTCAGCGGAAGAGAATGGTAGTCGATTCAGCATGAGGCCGATGAAATCGAACTCACGAGGCGAGATAGAGTTCCGACTTAACTTCAGGGACGACAGCGATACCCCGGCAACTACGGAGTACACTGGACTCATCAGACTAGGAAAGGCGACGGTTTACTTCCAGTGGGGAGTGGAGGTCGAGATAATCAAGGACACCCCGGAAGAGGAGTTGGCCAAGAAGAAGGCGAAGAGGATCGAGAGGGAGGCCAAGAAGAAGGCTGCCGAGACGGAGAAGGAGGCGGCTGACAAAGCAGCAGTGGCGGAGATCGAAGCCAAGAAGAAGGCTGCCGAGATGGAGAGGGAAGTCAAGAGTAAGATCGAGAAGATCGAGAAGGATGCCGAGGAGAGGGCCGCTACTGCCGAGTTGAAGGCATTGGAGGCCGAGAAGAGGGCCGCAGAGATGGAGAAGGAAGCTTTGGAGAGGGCCGCAGAGCTAGAGAGTGAGGCAAGGAGGGATGAGAAGGAAAGACTTGAGAAAGAGGAGATGGAAGCGAAGTTGGCCGCCGAGGAAGAAGCCCGACGGGAAGCTGAGGAAGCAGCAGAGAGGGAGAGGAAGGCAGAGGAGGAGGCGGCTGAGCTACGGGCCATGCTAAGGAAAAAGGCAGAGGAGAGGAAGGCAGAGGAGGAGGCTCAGAAGGCAGAGGAGGAGGCTGCAAAGAGGGAGGCCGAGGAGGAGGCAAAGAGAATCGAAATGGAGGTCGAGGAGGAGGCAGCTAGTAAAGAGAGAGAGGCGAGGGAAGAGGCCTCTAGGTTGGAAAAGGAGTTCGCAAGAGAGTCAGCAGAGAGAGAAAGGGGTGCCCAGATGAAGGCAATGGAGGCAAAGGAGAAGCTCAGAAAGAGGGCCGTTGAGAGAAGGCGCGAGAAAGAAAGAGAGGAGTTGGAGAGCGATGAGTCCCGCGCAAGGGCTTCAGAGAGAATCTCCCAGATGCAGAAAGAAATCGAAGAGAGGAGGGGGAGGCTGGATGATCTGGACGATGACGAGAGGAAGAAGGAGATTTCACTCCTCAGGATATCCGAGAAGTCGGACGAGATAGACTTCGGAGTGATTGGTTTCGCCACTGAAAAGGAAAGTGACGACCTCCAACGAATCGAGGGGATCGGGGAGTTCATTGAAGAGAAGCTTAACGCCCTTGGAATCTTCACTTTCATGCAGATCTCTAGGATGAGCTCAGAGCTAGAAGACCAGGTAAATGACGCGTTAGAGTTCTTCCCGGGGAGGATAAAGAGGGACGATTGGGCAAAGAAGGCGAGCAAACTAACCGGAAGTCGGTCTGGAGGTGTGCGGCGAGAAAATGAGGGGGATGCCGAAAGGCCTGGAGAAAACAACGCAGAACTCCTTAGAACGGCAAAAGAGGAGATGAAGAGAAAGGAGATGGAGGATGAGAGGGAGCTAGAGATGGCGAAGAGAAGAGAGCGAGCCCAGGAGCTCCTGAAGAGCGTGCCCAAGGATCCGCGCTCGAGAAAGCGTGATGAGGGGGAGTCTTGGTTGGACTTCGGGGTGATAGGATACGGATCCGAAGAAGACATGGACGACCTGAAAGAGATAGACGGAATTGGGAGATTCGTAGAAGAGAAGCTCAACGCTATTGGCATCTACAAGATTTCCCAAATAGCAAGGATGACGCCCGAGATCGCTAACAGAGTGAATGATGAGATAGGCCTAGGACCGGGAAGAATAGAGAGGGACGAGTGGATCCTTCAGGCCAAGAAGATGATACGATAAGCATTTGATAGGGAGACTACTGGAGAGAGCAATATGGCTGACCCGATGACGGACTTGCTAACGGAGATTAACAGAATTCTCGAGTTGGTAGAGGAAATCGGAGTAATTGCCCAAATCGGCGTTTCCCTGGGCCTGACTCTATTTGCCCTCCTTTTCTCAAGGTACGTAGTCAGAAGAGCGGCATGGAGGGTTGTAAAGAAGACCGAAGCTGAATGGGACAACGAAATTCTCGATCCCATAATGAACAGGGTGTACATCTTCGTTCTTCTTGCTGGTGTAGAGGTCTCAATGATGTGGACCCTAGGCAGGAGAGATGCGATTTATACAGAATTAGCCCCCTACTTCTCTGGAGCGTACATAGTCCTCTCGGCATCGATAATCAGCATAGCAATCAAGTTCATCGTGCCTGCAGCCATGGAGAAGTACAACACGAACAAGAGCGTAACAGTTACTGGAGGAAACCCCCTAGTGGTCTTCTCTTCCAGAGGGCTAGTGTGGTTCATGGGACTCTACCTAGCACTCAACGAAATCGGAATAGAGATGCTAGGGATCCTGGGCTCACTAGCCGTCTTCTCACTAATCATTGGACTTGCAGTTCAGCAGACTCTGGGCAACATGCTGAACTCCTTCATGCTCGCAGTTGACCAACCCTTCGAGGTAGGTGACAGGATCGAGGTCGAAGGAGTGACTGGAACAGTTATTTCAGTCGGAATTCTATCTACGAAGATACTGACTCTTACGGAGCAACTGGTCGTGATTCCAAACAACAGGCTAGTAGACTCCACCATCACGAACTTTGCCAGGGGAGGTGGGGACGGAGTGGCCTCCAGAGCAACCCTCACACTAGACATAGGAGTGGACTATGACGAGAAATCCGCGCACGTCAAGCAAGTCATCATGGATGTCGCTAAGAAGAGCCCTTACGTCGAGGAGGACCCCCCTCCCAGGGTATTGCTTAGGGAGCTAGCGGACTTCTCAAAGAACTACAGGCTGTATGCATGGATCAGCGACTTCGGGGATGAGTTCATCGCCACAGACTGGCTACTAAGGGAAATTGACACTGCGTTCAACAGAGAAGGTATCAGCATCCCTTACCCAGTAACTGTCGAGTTGCCTGACAAGCCTAGCCCATTCCCAGAGGGTGAAGCTGGAGAGAGGTTGAAGCGGATGAAGGCAACTAGGCAGCACGTCTCGAGAATCAAGATGCTTCGAGACGAGGCGGAGATGGAAGAGGAGAGGGACTCCGCCAGAACAGAACTAGAAGTCCTACAAGCCAGACTGGCAGAGGGCGACCTGAAGAAGGCGGAGAGAGAGATCCTAGAGAACGACATTAGGGCTTTAGAAAGCCTACTTGCTCAGTTCACCGAGTGATTGTGCGAAACTTCTTCAAGCCTAGTGGCCAATTGTTTACCATGAAGGCAGAAGACTCTGGGACCTCCGCACAGAAGGCAGGACTAATATTGAGTGACAGGAGCAAGCCAGGAATAACACGAGAAAAGGTGGAGTCAGCGCCGAAGGAAGAAGGAGGGGGGGCGACGATTTCATGGAAATACTCCATGCCGGACGGGAAGAAGTTGTCAAGCGATGACAGGGTCGAATTCCTGAATTCACTGGCCGTACCTCCAGCATGGACCGATGTATGGTTCTGCGTTGAAGAAAATGGCCACATACAGGCTACCGGAAAGGACTCCAACGGAAGGCTGCAATACCGATACCACCCGAAGTGGAACGAGTACAAGTCGATATTGAAGTACCAGAACGTCGATGAGTTCGCAATTGCACTAAACGAGCTAAGAAGGGAAGTTAGGGCGGATCTTGGAGCAAACAAAATGCTCAGGGACAAGTCGGTTGCAATAGTTGTGTGGCTCATTGACAGGTACCACATCAGAGTGGGGTCGGACCAATACGCGCAGGAAAACGAATCATACGGCCTAACTACACTACAAGAAGGGCACGTAAAATTCTGGAAAGGAAAGAAGGCGATTGAAGGGGATATAGATGCAGTTCTTGTTTTCACGGGAAAATCTGGGAAGGAGTGGAAGCTGCTGATTAAAGACGACAATATAGCCAAACTTATGGAGGAGTCCGGCAAGATTGGGGGTAAAGAAAAGACTCAGGATTTGTTCAGATATCTGGACGAGAAAGGAAACGACTTCGACATAAAGGCTGAGCACATTAACGACTACCTCGAGAGGCACATGAAGCACAGATACACGGCCAAGGACTTTCGCACATGGGCCGCTTCTTGGAAGACTGCAGCCAGGCTATCTATGGTTTCCGAAGCTAGCGAGTCTGAAATCAGCAAGCTGCCTGGAAAATACAAGAAAGCAGTAAAGAGATCAGAGGAAAGCGGATTCCCCCCGTATATCACATGGTCCGGTCGGACGCTCAAGGGTGCAGAAGGATTAGCGAAGTTGGCAGAATCCGGAAAACTCCCAGGAGAGACAGAGAAGGAGAGAAGTGCTACAATGCTAGCAGTAATTGACACGGTAGCAGCAGACTTGGGGAATACACGGACAGTGTGCAGATCATCGTACATTCGACCCATGTTCATGAATGACTGGGAGGATGGGATTTTCACGGAGAGATGGGCGAATGCGAAGAAGGGAGCCAACAGAGGGGAGGAGTTAGATGACGACGAAATTACGGCAATCAACTACATGAGGGCCCATGAAGACGACGAGTTCGACTTTTCCAAATAGGACTAGCTTTGATGAGCCATACTTGAAGCGCGGGGGCTCTTTCAGGTACCATGGACGATGCTGCGTCCCGGTACCTAGATCTTCTAGGATTCCTATGTCCAATCCCGGTTCACGAGACTAGGAGGGTGCTAGAGGAGTGCGATGATGGGGAAGTAATAGAGGTAGTATGCGACGACCCAGAGACGCTACACGATATCCCAGCACTATGCGACAGGATGGGGGTATTACTGAAAGTTGTAGAAGAAGAGGCAGGAGAGTTCAGATTCATCATCGCAAAGGTAAATGATGACCTGTAGCATTCAAATGACTCTTGCATCTGGAACAGGTGTGAATACCCCTAGGGTGCACGAATTGCAGGACGTTCCTGCAGATGCTCGACTGCCCACGGAGAACGGGGAATTCCGAATTAGAGTCTTCCATGACGAGGAAACAGGGCTAGATCACGTGGCATTACTACTAGGTGACATGGGGGGCCCAGACCCAGTTCTTGTCAGAGTGCACTCAGAGTGCCTAACTGGAGATGCTTTCGGAAGTCTTCGATGCGATTGTGGGCCTCAACTCGATTCTGCCTTGAGGAGAATCCATGAGGTCGGGTGGGGCTGCCTGGTATACCTCAGGCAAGAAGGTCGTGGTATTGGCCTACATGCTAAGATACAGGCTTACAACCTCCAAGACCGAGGAGCAGACACCATGGAGGCTAACCTGATGCTAGGTCACCCAGCTGATGCCAGGGACTATGGAATTGCATCAGAGATATTGGGCTCTGTAGGCATAGACAGAGTAAACCTGATGACAAACAACCCAGACAAGGTAGACCAGCTCTCCCAGCATGGGATCAATGTGGTTGAGAGGATGCCTCTGGTGGAAGGGGTCGGAGAGAGGAACCTAGACTATCTATCTACAAAGGCGGAGAAGATGGGGCACGAAATTGACGAAGAACTTCTAGGAAAGTAGTAGCTAATGGGGCCGTGACCGGGACTCGAACCCGGGCCGGCGGGACCACAACCCACCGTGCTAACCGCTACACCATCACAGCCAGAATTATTCAGGCGTGAGTTGGGACGTATTTCAACAGTTATGCCACAATATTGGCCGAACCTTACACCAACGCCTTGAAGCGCAGGAGTTGCCCGTTGAGGGACGTGAGGAGAAAGGGGGGGCTGTATGCCTTAGTGGCGGTGGTACTTGTTGCCCTATACCAGCCATTGGTTTTGAGTGACTCAGTAATTTCGACTGAGGATGTGGAAATTCTTGAGGCGGGAAGTTTCCATAACAGTTCACAGTGGGTTTTCAGCACCACCAAAGGATTCACGCAAGATCAAGCTGAATACACCATAGGAATGGTAGCTGACGGTGAGATGTCATTCACCCACTCAAGGCCAGACAATTTTGACGAGTTCACGGCATGGGCTAGTTCCGGATGCAACGACTGTAACGCTACATTTGGATATCCTGACGGATACTACTCCTGGTCCAGAGGCCCCGACATTACTATGGCGGGATACATCTTCTCTGGACTCCATTCAAGAGAAATAGAGAACGTGTCCCTAGTCCTTCACTTCTCAATACCAGACGCTCTGCCTAACGACGAAGTTAACGTTCTATTACAGAACCATGGATCTGACATGCTAGTCACCACCTATGCCAGAACCCTTGGAGCTGTGAATAGAATGTCTAACCCACTAATCATCTCCCTTGATGGTTTCATTGAATGGGGCTGGGAGGAGTTGGAGCAAACCCAATTCACTGTAGACTACGTCTCGGACAATCAGGGAGCTGATGACTCGGAGGTTAGGGTGGATGCAGTCGGACTTAGAGTGAAATATCATCAGCCATGGTACTCCTTCGAGAATGCAAAGGCAGAACACGAGTCGATACTATGGGACGTTCCAGTAATGGACTTCAGCACCTACGAAGGAGAAGTATCGGGCCTAAGTCACAGCACTTGTGGACTAATACCCGATGGAAGCAATGACGGGAGCTGGGAGTTTGACGTTGAGACCCCCCCCAACCAAGATCTAGGGAGGATTCACGTGTTTGGCGAAGGGAACCACTCAATTTGGGCACTGGCAGCTGGAGAAGATGGAGGGTATTTCCAAGTGAATTCAAGCGATAGGCTAAGCGAAGAAGTCCGGCGCATTAGGGTAGTAATCGAAGACGGATGCGTTTCAGGTGCAAGAGTGGACATCAATGACCCCCACCTAGTTATCAATGGAAGAGTTGCTGGCGGGGTTGCTGGTCTTTCCCCCTCTACTAGCCATCTTCTTTTCGCGGTTGGGGAGTATCTCGTACACATAGAGGAAATGGATTTTGGTCCATTCTCGATCTCCGTACCAGTGGGTCATGCGCTTCCTTCACCCGGAGAGATGTTGGAGGTCGGGGTTGGTACAAGGTTCCAATGGTCATCAAATGGAACAGCTGAGACCACGGTAGTACATATCGGATCGATGTCGATATCAGGAGGTTACGTAATTGAGTGGGACAGAGACCCAGATTGCGGGGATATTGGTAGCATAAACCTAGTTGAGGACGAGGGGGGACATATCATTTCATTGGATTCGCTATGCTCGGATGACATCACTCCGCCACAGAATCTAACTGTCACTTCTAATAGCTCTAATGAGTCCCTACTTGAGGCATCTGGAGATGGAACATTGCTAAGGATTGAGCCTTTGCAAGATGCGAATGGTCATGCTACCGTTACAGTCGTCGTTTCCGATGAAGCGGGGAACACGTGGGAGGGCATTATTCCAGTAACAATTCAGTCAGTTCCGGACCCCCCAGAGATTTCCTCGATGCCGAGCTCCCTATACATCGAACTAGGGGGTTCGGCAGTTTTGGTACCAGATATTTCGGATCCGGACTCCGAGGTTTTGACAATCTCTACAAGCAAATCATGGGCGACTATTGGCGAAAATGGATCCATCACACTAAGTCCAGTGGAAACTGGAATTCACCATCTGACGATCTCGATAAGCGACGGAACTTCTGAGGTGTCAAGGGATATTGAGATTGTCGTCACCGCAAAGCCTGACCTTCTAGTGGAGTCCTTAGAGGTCAGACTTGGGGGTTTGGAAAGTGAGGTGCTATACCAAGGAGATGTTGTCGAAATAGTAGGATATATCAGGAACCAAGGACGAGGGGTTGCAGATAATGTCACATTCTACTGTAGGATAAATGGAGTTCTTGTTGGTACTGGATCAATTAGCGAATTGACTCCTGGGGGCCTAAAAATGGCAGTTTGCGATGTTGAGCTTCTCGATGCAGGAGAGGAGGTTGCAATTTTGTTGGAAATTGATGGCACGAACTCCATTGATGAGTCTTTGGAAAACAACAACGAGCGTGAGAAAATCGTTGAGGTGGGAGGTAATGTCCCGACGGCTGGGGGCAGTGAAGATGGGTCTTATCTAGTGATTCTTGCAGTTCTAGCCATAATAGGTTCAATTGCGGCATACCAGATCGGACCGAGACCTGTGAAGAAGGACTTTGAAAGGAGAAAGTAGTCGAGTTCGCTATTATAATAGTCTACGTTTGGCCGATAATCAATGCCAAATGGGCAATAGTTATACCCGGCAGGACTCCGAAAATTTACTGTCGCGCTTGGCTGCCTCGGTGGCTGGGCCGGCGGTGTGTGTGAAAATGATGGTACTGAAAATTCGGTTGGAGACAGACGAGTGGATTTACGAAGAGCATGAGTCTTCTTAGGCTAATCTTGCTCTTTTGCCCATGTCTGGGGGTAGTCACCCGGTTGCATGATCACAGTAGTGGCCGTAGCCACTTGGCCTGACTTAATCTCAGGAATCGAGTCTGAATCTACTGAAATCTCCGCTAGAGCCACTGCCTCGCCTTTCAGGCTTGAGACAAGAACACGCGACCCTGCGGTTAACCCACGTGGAATAGAGACGACTCCCGGCCTTGCCAGGGGTGCTCCGTGAGACATGGCGGCTACCGCTCCGTCTTTGATCACCAATTCGGGGATATCATCAAGAATAGTTTCTACTGGAGAGATAATCTTGGCCAGTCCCCTAGAATCGTCGTGTTCTCTCCAAAGGAATACTGCGTCTGCCAGTTGCTGCATGGTGCAAGCCATCGAGTCGGACATAGACCCGCTTCTAAATCTGTGAAGTTCTAGTAACTCGCATTTGTTCCCTGCAATTAGCCCCAAATCCCTGACCAGTGTCCTTACGTAAGTGCCGGCATCACAATCCATTGAAAGAAGGTGCACCCTCCCAACATCATCTGATTCGATAATCTTAGAATCATTAATGTTCCTCGATCTGACTTGCACCTTTACTGCAGATTCCTTGGGGGGGACGTTATAGATTCGCCCACTTAGTGAATTGACTAAATCCGAAAGTTCTGCATCTGCAATAGTTTCTTTGAACCTGATAACAGCCACGTAGCTCTTTTCTTTCCTAAGAAGTTCGGCAGTAATCTTGGTTGATCTGCCGCATAGAAGAGTTAGGAGTCCTGTAGCAAATGGGTCCAGAGTCCCGCCATGCCCTATTCTCTTAATTCCCAATAGAGAGCGGGCCCAAGCTGCCAATTGGTGACTCGATGGTCCGGGAGGCTTATCGATCAATATCACACCACAATTCATCAGTTCAGAAAGGGGCCTATCAGCTGGGTTGCATCCGAATGACGGGTTTGTCTTAGCGGACGAGTCGACTACCCAAGGGCCTTCACTTGACATTTAATCAGTTCTCCATCTCATTGACTACGATTTCGAATACCTCATCCTCGTCCTTTTCGTCTGCATCTATAATTAGGTTATAGGGGGACATGTCATCTAGATTGATTCCATATAGTTCTCTGTAACGATCCATGTCGTCACTCTGCCTCTGCCTAGATCTTGCAAGGCACTCATCAAAACTTCCCCCTTCCCTCTTCTTTATCCTCATAGCTCTCTCATGATCGGAGACTTGAACCCACACTCTAAGACAATCAATATCGTTCTTGTGGGCCCACCAACCACTAAGTCTGCTCTCAACTATTTCTGGGCAGTCTTCCGATGACATCCTACTCTGCAATAGCTTATCCAGTTCCCGATCTACATCTAGGTCTTCCTTGGCCCTGGCGCTTAGCTCTTCCACGGATATGGATCTCCTCGAGGCCTCCTCTCTGAATACCTCTCCGCCGTTTATTGAACTCCAACCAAGGAATTCAGACAACTTCGAAACTAGAGTAGAAGTTCCGCTTCCCGGTGGTCCGCTAATTGTGACCATCAGCAAAATCTCATCTCCACTCGCTTCTGCAGACATCACACCTGAGAGCTCCTTTGGGGGTGCGAGAAATCATGTCTGAGTTGCAAATCTTGCAAGTCAATCCCTCCTTGGGAGGGGCGACATGCTGGTTGCCAGATCTGCGCTGTGGTTGATTCCTAGATTTACTTCCGGATTTCCGGGGACCTGCCCTCCTCTGAGATCTCCTAACCACAGAGGGAGCATTTTTCTTACTGTTTTCGTCTTCTAGCATGTGCATTAGGGGCTCTTGGATTGTCTCCCCGGAGATTACTAGGGGGTGCCTGGAGAATCTGATTATCTTGATGTGTCTGTCGATGATTCTACCCAAAGGTGCGCTCATTGCGATATATGTTGCTATCCATGCAGGGAATATCCAAAGCACTCTTGCGTTAAAACTCCACATCGGATCCCATGGTAGGCTGACGAAACCAACCCTGAATGACTCCACTGACTCTGCCATCCAGCTGAATATTGCAATTATGAATACCATGGTGAAGACCATCGGCTTCATCATTGAAGACTGCATCTTCATTTGTTCCGGCATCATCTCCATCTGCATAGTCTGCATCTTGTCCGCTCTGGCAGTATCCCTAGCTACTCTAGCCTCCCTTAGCTGCTTACCTATCTGCCTACTTCGGTGGGAGAAGTGGGCCTGCTGTAGCGGATCCATGAAAAACGACCGGATGATTGTATTGACGACCATAATTGATGACCCTACAATGAATACGGTAGGAACGAAGTATTTCTGGTGAAACGGCAACACGGGCTCAAGAACTGAGCCTGCCGTGTAGGAAAGGGCTATCCTGATACTGGGGTTGACCATAAGGAGAACCATCATCCCAAGAAGCAGTAGCATTGGCATCATCATAGACGACATTGCGTCGGCTTGAGCGTCTCCGCCCGGCTGTGGCGAGGCCATGAGCGTTCGATTCAAAGCAATGAGAATAACGCTTCGGTGGAGGGAAGACGATTAGGGTAATAATTCAGGAAAGTGTGTTTCCGCAAACTACGCAAATCGATGACCCTATCCCTACATCGAAACCGCATGCGGGGCACTGATTAGATTGTTCAGGAGGAGTATCGTCTTCGTTTTCATCGGATACTTCGTCTTCTTCGTCCGAAGGAACATCAACGACCTGTTCCGAGGAGTCGTATTCCTCGGATTCTTGGGTACCGACTTTTTGTTCTGAGTCCACCTTATCCATTACTTCGATAGTCTCCGGAGATGGGGGCGGGAGAGTGACCCTCTGCTTTTCCATCCATTCCGGGATATTGGGTTCTTCGTCCACCTCGTCACCGAAGGTGGCCCCGTGGAAATCCTGTGCATCCGATACCTTGTACTCAGCTTCTGGATCTCCCTGAATTGTGTAAAGCACCTCGATTCGTTCATCCTGCTGAATTCTGCCGATTGCCCAAGTAACCTGCGTTCCGTCTCTTGCTGACTCCTTGGTAATTGAGGCATCTCGCTGACCTTCCTTGTCTGAACGAATTGTAGATTCCTCAATCGTGAAGGTTCCAGGAACGATGTCATGCAATGCGAGGTCGTCCAGGGCACTATCAGAACTATTGTGGAACATTAGCATTATCTCATACTGCCCAGGTTTACCCCCTGGGAAGACTTCCTTACCAGTGCTAATATTTCTCCTCTTATGTACTACTTTGATCATAGGGGGCCTCTCGACCATCCTAGTTGCAACGGGACCAAATCTCTCTGAGCTAAAATCCACCTTAATTGGTGCAACAAGCATGGTGTTCCTCGGAGATGGGTCTGGGGCCTTCAACGGGTATCTGATTAGCATTGTCTTGCCTGGAAGCAATCCGAGTGGGGCAGAGGTTCCCACTGTAATCCTTAGTCCATGCCCTTCACTATCGGGGGAGATGTGCTTCTCCTCCAATTGTACCCCATTAACTACATCTATCCTATACTGATCATTATTCAACTCTGTCCCTTCCATCTCAATTACGACTTCATCGATGGAGGGAGTTTCAAAGATTCCGGGCACATCATCAAGGATTCTAATTACGTTGATTTCTGAAGTTCCAGTATTTTCAAGTGTAATTGTAGCATCTACATTGGATGACACGTATGATTTAATTCTAGACTTGTCAAACCTCTTCTGAAGAACAGAGTCCAAGACAGTGAGTTGTTGTTCCTTGAGTTCCACAATTCCCGTAGATTGAACGGAAACTCGGGGCAAAATAGAGAACCTAATTTCCTGAGTAAAGCTAGGTTGTTCTTCCGACTCTACCCTCTTAACCATAGAGTCCCACTTTCCTTCAGGCGGAACATCTTGCCTGATATCTGAGACGTCAAGGATTGGTTCTTTCCTGCCAATAAGCCTCACTGTAGCACCCGATAGGGAAACCACGAATGAGGACTTGTTTTCAAAAACGCAGGTGCAGTGCCAAACACCGGGTCTGTCGTCCTCTTCTGCATTCACATAAGAGAACTGTCTTCCTGATCCATGAACTCTATCGAATCTGGCCCTTGAAACGGTTGCTTCTGCAGAGTATGTGGCTGATGAAACTCCAGCGTTAATTTTGTCGACGGAGCCTGTTTCTACCTGGCCCGAAACAGTCAGAGTTCTTGTCTCTCCGATGTTCATTCTCCCTATGTCCCAAACAACTGAGTCTTGCTCTATGCTATACACACTGTCCTCAGGTAGAATAAATGATTCGGGAATTGTTCGCTTTACTTCTACATCAAAAAGGGGTACTGGAGAAACGTTCTCGATTTCTATTGAGATTTCGATTTCTTGGGGTGTTTCTGAGTATACCAGGGATAAGCTTGGTTCCTCCCCCCTTGACGTCTCAGTATCTATGCTCTCCTTGAGAATAAGCATCCTAGGGCCTGAAGCAGTGTATGGAATTGCGGCTTCTTCAGTTGGATCTAGTTCCTTTACAGTTGAGACTTTGTCCCCAAAGTCTGTCGATTCAATAGACTCAAGGTGGACCTCGATATCCCATGCTCTGTGCTTCTTGCTGGAGTTTCTTAGAATTAGTTCCCCATCGATAAACTGTTTTCGGATGGTTCCATCCGGGTTTAGCACAGTCTTTTCATTCTCACTCAGGGTGGCGTGGAGTTTGTCTCCTGGGATTGAGTCTACTTCAGAAGAGGTCCTTAGGAAAGGAGAGGGCCTGGTCGATTTGCTCGGATCGGTCTGCTGGAATGCTGACTCCCTAACCAAGCCAAATGCGTCTATTGCCTGCTCTACCTCAGAGGTCACAATTTCTTCAGAAGACGTCGTCTGAAGAAAAGAGAACTGCTCTATTTCATTAGAAATTACTCCAGAGTCCTCCGTTGTTAGGGATTTTTTCTCGACATTTTCGGTAGGCCATTCTTCATCTAGGAGAGACAAAGAGTCCGCAAGAGAGTCAATTGAAGAAAGGTCGTCTTCAGCACTTTCAAACTGTTCCTGAGGTGGCTCAGTTTCCTCAATATCCATCGTGGGGGGCAGGGGTGCGTCGAAACCCATCGGGGGG
>CAYPWN010000028.1:0-18291 GCA_964414525.1 uncultured Candidatus Poseidoniales archaeon
TCTAGGCTCAGGAGCACACAGGACGTAGACAGGGTCTCTTTCGTCTCTGCACCACTGCGCGAGTCAGGTTGCTGCTGAACTGAGATACGCTCAATAATTTCGGCGAGGCATTCAAGGAGCGGAGCTTTGACCGGAAGGCGTGGAAATACCCACCCAACTCGTTTCGATGCTGGATGGAACCATGGGTCCTACCAAGCAGAAGGCTGCCAGACTGGTCGTCGATCTTGCTTCAACGGCAGGGGCCTCTGAGTTCGTAAAAGTCGACAATGCACACGTCTCTGGGGTCAGCGTGATCACCGGAGGGCACGGACTCAGGAGGTTTCTCTCCGATCTCTCTGGAGACCCCGATGGAGTGGTCTCCATTCCCACGACCCTGAACTCGGCCGGTTGCGATCACGAGAAGATGGGTGAGATGGGGATCGACTACCCAGATTTCCTCGAGCAGCAGTTCGAGATAGTCCATTCATATTCCGATCTCGGGATCCAAGCGATCCTGTCCTGCACCCCATATGACAGGGGGGTCGAGCCAACTGATGGAATCGGGTCTTGGGCCGAGTCAAACGCCGTATGCTTCTCCAACTCTTACACTTCCCTCCTGACCAACCGGGAATCCGGCCTTTCTGCCCTTGCCACGGCCCTTACTGGTTGGGCGCCCGAGTGGGGGCTCCACCTCGAAAAGAACAGGGTGCCAAACATCCTAGTCAAGGTCGAGTGCGAGATGACCGAAACGTCCGATTGGAGCGTACTTGGTGACTGGATAGGAAAGCAGATTATGCCCACCTGGGAACTCCCATGGGGGCCAATGCCGAGGATATCCGGACTTCCCCGTGCGAGCTTCGAGATGAGGAAGGCACTGACGGCATCAGCGGCAAACTACGGGTGCCCAATGCTATGGGCGGATGGCATAACCGCCGATGCGCCAGAGGCCGAGTCTTACCAGGGCGAGCTTACCTTCACCGATGCGGACCTGAAGGGGAGATACCAGGAACTAGCCCCCAGGGGGCAGGTGGATCTGGTTGTCATCGGCTGTCCGCAGGCCAGCGTCGGTGAGGCTAGGGAAACCGCAGCAGCAGTCAGGGCAAGGATGGAGCTGGGAGAGGCGATCAGCGACAACCGACTTTGGCTATTCATGAGCTCACACAATTACGAGTTGATCGCTGCGGATGGAACTCTGGACCTTCTCGAGGAGGCCGGAGCACTAGTCCTCAAGGACACCTGCCCGGAAGTTACCCCCTACAACCGCTCCAGGTACAACCATCTGCTGACCAACTCGCTCAAGGCAGAGCACTACCTGACCAGCGGATTGAACCGTATCCCAACCAGCGTAGCCCCGATAATTGAATGCGTAGCCCACGCGTTCGACGACTCCCTGGTGGAGGGACCTCCCCCTGAACTCGACGGCTCTAATGCCAAACCGATAGCAACCGCGAAGACCCACCAATCCTCCCCGTTCTCAGCATCAGGGAAGGGCATTCCCAGCCAGAACCATTGGGGGGTTTCCGGAAGGGCCCTCGTCACGGACGTTCCCATCACGTACCTGGGATACGTGAACAGGGACACCGGGGTTATCGAGGAACCCGGACACCCGCTAGACGGGACCCCAATCAAAGACACTGTGCTCATCTACCCAAAGGGGTCCGGATCGACTGTTGCACCCTTCGTCCTGATGGGCCTAGTTTACACCGGGTTCGGGCCTAAGGCAATCGTGAACAGGGACGTCTGTCCACTTACCCTGCCCGCAGCATCCCTGCTTGGGGTTCCATACGCACACGGCTTCCATGACGACCCCACAATGGGCGTGAACACGGGGGACATGGTCTCACTTTCACTCTCAGACGGTGAAGTGGAGCTCAAAGTCGAGTCTAGATCGACCGAGGATTGATGGCACCCACTCCCTGCAGGGGCCATGGCTGCGCGACCGGACCCTGAGCCATGCAGAGATCAGGACAGGGGCCTTTTCGAGATCACCCAGAGGGACGGCTCTGCCCGGATAGGCCGACTGCACACAAAGCGCGGCGTCATCACGACACCGATGCTATTGCCGGTGATCAACCCCAACCTAAGGACGATAGAGCCCAGGGAGATGTGGGAATCCTACGGCGTCGATGCACTGATCACAAACTCATACGTCATTTGGAAGCACGATGACCTCAGGGAGGAGGCCCTGTCCAAGGGGGTCCACTCCCTGCTT
Organism: uncultured Candidatus Poseidoniales archaeon; assembly: GCA_964414525.1. GTDB lineage: Archaea > Thermoplasmatota > Poseidoniia > Poseidoniales > Thalassarchaeaceae > UBA36. The sequence continues at coordinate 2,192 of CAYPWN010000028.1, forward strand.
GACTTCCCGGGAGTCGTGGTGACGGATTCGGGAACATTCCAGTCCTACGTCTACGGCGACGTAGAGGTTGGCCCTGAGGAGATAGTCTCGTTCCAGAGGGACATGGGGGTGGACATAGGGACGATGCTCGACGAGTTCGGCCGCCCAGACATGAGCAGGGAGGAGCTGGAGAAGGCAGTCGAGGAGACTGCTTCCAGATCCGAGCCATCACTTTCTGTAGCAGGGGGGGATATGATGCTGAACGGGCCAATCCAGGGGGGCACGCATCCCGACCTTAGGGCCCAAGCCGCCCTCCTGATGGGGTCTGCCGAGGTTGACGATCGGGGGTTCTCGGTCCATCCAATCGGAGGCATCGTCCCCCTCATGGAGCAGCAGAGGTACAAGGAGCTCTTCGAGATACTCCTCTCCTCCATTGCCTCGCTACCACCAGATCGCCCAGTGCATCTCTTCGGATGCGGACACCCTATTCTGTTCCCAATGGCCATAGCGCTAGGAGTCGACCTGTTCGATAGCGCCGCCTATGCGATTTTCGCTAGGGACGGTCGCATCCTGACCCCATACGGGACGGTGAAACTAGAGGACATCAACGAGTGGCCTTTCCAATCTAACGCCCTCTTCGGGACAACCCCAGAAGTCGTCAGGTCGATGGACAGGGACGAAATTTCTGAGTTGCTAGCTAGGCATAATCTCGAAGTCACACAAGCCGAGCTGGCTAGGTGCCGAGAGGCTATTCGGAGCGGCACAATTTGGGAGCTGGCAGAGCAGAGGAGCCATTATTCGCCATACCTCAGGGAGGCATTCGTATGGCTGCAGGACCAGTTGGACGTCCCGGACGACGGCCCGGTGGGGGAATCTGTTCTTCGCCTGATAGCATCATCAGACCCCCTTAGGAAGGGGGGTGAGAAACTAGGCGACGACATCGAGTTCAGGCCGCATATTCTGCACATGCAAGCCCTTCTAGCAATGAGGTGGAGGGTGCCGGGATCGTGGTGGGACTCGACCCTCGGAAGTCCCGAGAGGGTAGTCATGATCGAGGAGACCCCCCCGCCCTGGAGAGTCACCGCCCTAGAGGCGGCGATTTCTCACCTGATCGAGGAACCTAGGACAGTTGTTCTAGTGTCCACGCCCATCGGCCCAATCCCATTCTCCCTCGAGGACCTATCTCCATGGTGCCACCTGACCGGACCAGATGTGATCTGGGGAGGCACCTCCGAAGACTCAGATTACAATGAGCCATTGGAAGATTTAGGCTTGTCCGGCGTCCCCCTCACCCGTGTAAAACCTGTTGAAGAGTACGAAAACGACACCGAAAGGAGGGAGGAGATCCGTCATTGGATAGACCGCTGTTCCATAGTGGACAAGCTCAGCTTACTTTGTGCGCTTCACCCACTTGACGGTTGCAAGATCACAGATGCAATGACCTCTCGGAGGTCTAGGACCGATCGAATAGTGAACGTGCATTCGGGAGGCGAGCACATCCTCTCCCCGAGGCTCACAGACGGAGGAATCTCACTGACCTTGGAGGGGGCTAGGAGAATGAACGAACTACATGACACACCTTCTCCCGAGTTCGGCCAAGACTCCCGCGACGAGGACTTCCCCGGAATCCCACGCGTCAGGATAATCGACGACGCAGTCCCTTTTGTAGGAAAGGGCAGGAACGTCATGCACGGATATATCTCCGGAGCCGACCCACACCTAGTGCCCGGCCAGCCCTGCTTGGTGGTGACCTCCGAAGGCGACCTCGTGGCACACGGAACCCCGCTAACTTCACACTTCGAGATGGCATTCCTCGGTAAGGGAGTAGCCGTAAAGGTCCGAGAAGGCGCATTGAAGCATTCAGAATGAGCCGGAACGTTCCGGGGATTCATTCAAGTGATTGGCGCCCAACCGTGTCACGACTCCCTACGGGAGTCGGGGCCAGAGCATGTCTGAAGAATTCGAATCCCCCATCATCACTACAAAGGGGCTCAGCAAGATGTACGGGCCTCACATGGCCATTGATGACATAAACCTGGAAATCTCCCGTGGAGCCATAGGAATCCTAGGTCCCAACGGAGCAGGTAAATCCACTCTTTTCAAATGCCTCCTCGGGCTAATCGGGACTACTTCGGGAGAGGGAACTGTACTCGGGTACGACATCCGGTCCGAGGGCGAGCTAATCAGGTCAAAGATAGGCTACATGCCAGAGTACAACGCCCTAGACCCAAACCTGTTCGCAATAGATCAGGTCAGGTACGCTGGAGAGCTACTGGGGATGAACACGCAGAACGCCACTCAGAGGTCCCACGAAGTCCTGGAGTACGTCGGCCTGAAGGATCAGAGGTACCGCAAGATCGAGACTTTCAGCACAGGGATGCTGCAGGCTACCAAGCTGGCTTGCGCATTGGTCCACGATCCCGAGATACTGATTTGCGATGAGCCCACAAACGGCCTTGATCAGAGGGCAAGGGCATTCATGCTCCAGACCCTGAATAGAACCGTCAAGGAGGGTGGCAGGTCTGTTCTGATGAGCAGCCACGTCATGGATGACGTGCAGGAGGTTTGTGACAGCATTGTGATGATTCACAAGGGCAGAGTAGTCCTCCAGGGCTTCTTCGACGAATTAGCGGGGCAGGTGGACAAAGAGATTGAGGTGGTCATCTGGGGGGGCGCCAGCAGGATGGAGGCAGAACTGACCTCTGAGGGGCTAGACGCCAGGCGCCTTGGCAGGGTTATCAGGATCAAGGTCGAGAGCGACTCCACAGTGGACAAGATACTGAGGGCTGCTGTTAGGGCGGAGGTGCAAGTCCGTCAAATGAAGGAGTACGAGCCAGACCTGGAGGACATTTTCCTACTCGTCATGGAGAAGCTCGGAGCCCAGATCAAGGGCACCTCCGATTTGATGACCCCGGAACACAAGGGGGAGATTTGAGTGCCGGATGACAAGATCGACATCGAGGGTGGGCAGACTCGAATGGAGGTTGCCTTCGGGGCAGGAGACGGGGACGAAGAAGCAACTGCAGTAGTTGCAAAGGCCGACGCTTCACTGGGGACTATTTTCGAGCAGAGCTATCGCCCATGGGAGGGCCAACTGGGGCCTAGATGGATGAGGAACTATGCGATTTACAGGCATCACGTATACGGAATTTTCACGAGCAAGGGGCACAGGCAGTACCACCCCATGGTTCGACTTCTCATACTCGTTATTTTCCTTGCGTCACTCACCCCAATCCCTATGCTCTTCCTTTCATCACTATTCGGCGATGATGGGGGGGCACTGGACAAGATGTGGGGGATTAACAGATACAACCTATGGGGACAGGTCCTGGGCTACTTCCCGCGAAACCTGTGCATGTGGCCACTGCTAACTGCCGTGGTGGTGGGCGGCATGATTTCTGACGACCGTCAGCACGGAACAAGCGCGATATACTTCTCGAGGCCGATATCTAGGCTGGACTATACTGCGATGAAGTACCTGAGCGTTGCAGTAATACTGGGTTTCGTTATCGTTTTCTCGTATTTCGCGTACTATACCAGCGCGATAGTGTTCAAGGCAGAGGGTTGGGCATACCTCTCGGACACGCTCCCGATATTCCTGGCAGGGATGCTGGCTGGAACAATTCTAGTCATCACATACACCTCTATTGGCCTCGCTCTTTCGAGCATTAGCCAGAGCCGATTCTTTGCAGCCATAGGATTCCTAAGCATCATCTATGGGACAAAGATAGTCTCGCAGCTGGTTGAGTCTGCCTTCGAAACCACATTCCTATTCATCATCAGCCCATACGACTGCCTGGCCCACCTGGGGCAGTACCTCCTCGGTTTGCCGCTAAACTACGACCACCCAGTGTCTTTCTCTATGGCTTCGATATTACTGATGAATGCCGTATCTGTTTGGATCCTCGTCAGCAGGGTCACATCTTTGGAGGTGACTAGGGAATGACAGTTGGAAGTCAGCAGACCCCTGCCGTACTCATCGACCAGGCATCCAAATGGTATGACCAAGTAATTGGCATCAATGACGTGTCACTTGCCATAGATGGTGGTGTGACAGGCATACTTGGGCCCAACGGAGCAGGAAAGTCGACTCTGTTCAAGCTAATGATGGGCCGCATAAAGCCGAATCAGGGGTCTGTAAGGCTGTTCGGAGTGGACCCATGGACCAGCACATCCCCTTACAGGAGGGTAGGATACGTCAGCGAGTCAGAAAAGCTGTACGAGTGGATGACTGCACTGGACTTCGTTACCACCCTGGCTAGGCTCCACGGAATGACGAGGGAGGAGGCAACGGATAGGTCGGCACACGTGCTGGACTTCGTCGGCCTGTCCGATGTTATGCACAAGGAGCTAGGCAAGTACAGCAAGGGGATGAGGCAACGGGTCAAGATAGCTCACGCACTGGTCCACGATCCAGACCTGATAATCCTGGATGAACCCCTCCATGGATGCGACCCCATCGCTAGGACTAGCATAATGAGCGTGATTAGGGAGCTAGGAAAGCAGGGCAAGACTGTTCTAGTTTCGAGCCACATTCTGGAGGAGATAGAGAGAATAACCGAACAGATCGTGATTCTCCACAACGGACGACTTCTTGCAATAGGCAACCTTCACGCGATACGGGACCTGCTGGACAAGCACCCACACAGGATACTGATCAACTGCGAGGATCCTAGGGGTATGGCAGGGCTATTCGTGTCCCAGGAACCTGTCTTCGGAGTACGGTTTCCCAGAGAGGGCCAGCTCGAGATTCAGACCAACAACCTGTCAGCAGCGCACTCCTTGCTTCCATCAATAGTGGTGAGCTCGAAGCAGAACATAACCAGCATAGAGAACCCAGATGACAATCTCGAGTCCCTTCTGGATTACCTGATCAAGGAGGCCAACTGATGGACAGGCAGGGCAGGGGGCTCTCAGAGACCGTTTGGACTCGCTTGGACCGAAAAGCGGGAGCCATAGTTGAACTAACGGTGAGGCAGCTTAGGCACCGACTATCAACTTGGGTAGTCCTAGGGGTCGGGGTTCTCCTAATGGGCCTGCTTCTCACCTTCTACATCGACGCTGTCAGGGAGACCTTCGAGCCAATAGACAACGATGGTGACAGCGTAGACGCTGACGGGGACGGATATCCCAGAGGACAGGAGGATAAGTACGGGACGAGCGACGACCCCTGGGACGGGAGCAGCGAGTATCCGGGATCTAGCGTCTACGTGTTTGAGGATGACATAGACTGGAATGACGACGGGAGAACCATCTACGCGAACAAGAGCTGGGACGGGACGGCCTTCTTCGAACCGGTCTGGATAGACGACAATTACAGCGGGGACTGGTGGGACTCCCACATAGACTGGAGAATGGGCGATAACGGTGAACCACTCCTCACCGATTGCTCGAACTGGGACCTGCAGATGATATACAATAGGATAGAATGGGGAGGGGCCTGCTTCCTCGGCGACGCCGACGGAGACGGATTGGACGCCTACTACGTTGCAGGAAAGTGGAGGGGCGAGGGATGGATATCGGTTCCGGAGGAGCAATACCTACAGTGGGGTTACTGGACCGAGGAGGTCTACATCGAGCCTCACCCAAAGGAGATGTACATCAACGAGGACGGCATTGACTGCTTCGATTCGAACGGTGAAAAGGTGGATTGCCCGGCTGCCGACCGACTATCTGGGAGCCACGGATTCGACGACGACGGGGACTGCCTATCAGAACCAATTTACGAAGTCGACGAGAATGAAAACGGCATACTGTGCGACGTCGTCTGGCGATCCTCGAACGGGGTAGTGACTGGAATCACATCGGACCAGAACGTCGACGAGGACCCCGACGAGCAGGAGTACATTGGAGAGCTGGGACACCGAATGTTCGTCATAGCAGTCGGGAAGATGGCCTTCGTCATTCTCCTGGGCTTGTTCATCCCCCTATTCCTCGCTCTGGGGCTCGTCAGGGATGAGACTGAGAACGGGACCCTACACCTACTCCTATCCAAGCCAATCAACAGATCAGAGTTCATCGTCTATCGTCTTCTGGGATACCTCGCAGTTTCAGGAAGCTACGTAATCGCGCTCTCCCTTGTTGTAGGCCTGATAGCATCGGTACTCGGCCCGGGGGAGCAGTTGGTCAGGCTCTCAGACCTCCCCGTGTGGTTGGGGATAGGGATAGCCACAACGCTGGTCTTAGCAGCATATGGCTCCCTCTTCAACACCCTGGGTCTTATATCCCCGAAGTACGGGGTTTACATCTGCATAATTTTTGGAATTTGGGAGTTCACCATGGGGAGCTTCTCAATCATAAACCCGAACTGGTCCGTAGCCAGCGTCTCAATATCCCACTGGGCCCTGCAGATGATAGATGCGATTGTTCTCATGGCCTGGCCCGACACCATCCAGTGGGCAGCCATGGACTCAGCCTTCTCGATAGACTCGGGGCTCTCATTCTTCTGGCAGCCGCCTGTCCATACCCTGGGGACCCAATCTGCGGGCATCTCACTACTTGTCAGCACCGTGGTTCTACTGGTAGTGACTGCTTCATGCGTCTTCGTCGGGAAGTCCATCTTCAACAGAAGGGAGATAATGTGAGGGAACATTATGCAGGAGGGGCCGAGAAGCTTCGGAGGCGATTTCTCGTCCCTTTGGCGCCTTGATGTTATGCCTGCCATACACAGACTATCCTGGTGGTGGTACTGGGTGATAGTCCTGGTACCGGATCCCTCCAACCCCAAGAGGTCCCGTCAGCTAATGACCCTGTGGTCCACAAAGGAGACCGAGGCGATCAGGGTCAGCGGCCACTGGTGGAAGCCCGGCTCCAGGATGCACAAGGACGAGCACGGGGGATTCGTAATCCCGGGAATGGTCTGTGCATGGTGGTATGACGGGGAAAGGATGCACGAGCCACTCACCATGAGGGAGTGCAGGATGGCGGTTGTTAGTGACCAGCACCCTCTGTGGCCCGGTGAGGGAAAAGGCCTAGGCCCTGGAGCCGTGGTTCCCATAGACAGAGAAGACCTGTCTATGGGGATGAACCCCGGAAATCAGTCTATGTGGCTAAGCCTGTCAAGCGACAAGGAGGCACAGGCACGCGGGGCTCCCTCTAGGTTCGAGGCAGAGCTCACCCCTTGGTGGGGCCCTCCCAGCGAACTCACATACAGGAACAACGAGATCGCCCTTGGCATGGGATATGACATCCTGAGGCTACAGGGTATGAGGTCTAGGCTATCAGTAGATGGCGAGGAGGTAGAGGGGACAGCGTACTTCCAGAAGGTTACCGTTCAAGCCCCCTCAGTGCCTTGGTTCTGGGGAATGCTTCACTTCGACGACGGGTCCTATCTTGACTGGTTCCTACCTCATCTCACACCTCTTTCAACCACCAAGGACGACATGCCATGGAGGAGCAGGGACACAACCCGTGCCCCCCTAAAGGAAGCCGGAATATTCCATGACAGGATTAGAGGGAAGACCCACGACTTTGATCACTGCGAGGTGGATCTACTCCAGTCCGGAGCGGGGCTGGTCGACGACGGCGGAAATCCACTTCCGGACTTCCGCATTCGCTTATGGAATGAAGACACCAGAGTCGATATGTCAATCCGGGCATACAGCAGAGCAAGGTGGACCTTCGACCAACCAACAAGGGGGGGCATGGTAAGCCACCTGACTTACAACGAGTATCCGTTCGAGGTAGTAAAAATCTCAATCATTGACCCGGATGGAGAGAGGTCTTTGGATGACTACGAGTGGATGTACGGTAACGCAGAGCACTCATGGGGATTCTTGCACTGATTATTGCAGGATATGGGAAAATCTTGAGAAAGCCTATGCAGCGGGACAGTAACATGACAGAATATATTGAAGACTTCAAGTCTAGCATAGACGAGTCTTCCACACGTGCAGACTTCCCAGAAATTACAGACTCGGAGACCCCGATATGGAGAGGGGGCCCAGTAATGGCTTCAATGGCAGACAAGTACTCATTGGCAGTCGTCGTTTTTCTAGTCCACATCATCTTCTGTTTGGGAGAGGTTATGCCTGACCCAGAGGGGGATAGTCAGGGCAAATTACTTCTCAAGGCTCTTATTTGGATAATTGACGTCACTGGGGTGACCGGATTCCTCGTAACGATGCTAGTTCTAACCAAGCTAAACCACTACGCTAACTTCTCAACTTCTGGTGCCTGGACAACCTCTTGGCTGTTGGTGAACTCACTCGTCCCATTCGTGTGGAAATTTATGGGCATACTGGAGTGGTTTGGCGGAATAGTGGGGTTCGAGTTCTCTAGCCCCCTGCCATCATGGGACTTCATTTGGTTTGGAATTCTGGGTGCCTTTTCCTTTACTGTGATGACCGTCTTAACCCTGGTTTACCAGAGATCATTTAGTTATGCAATCACAGACAAGAGGATACATATTAGACAGAGCTTCCTATACTTCGATACCAGCTCCCATGGAATACCATACCACAAGGTGGAGAACCTGAAGTCCGACCCCACGATCCTTGGAAGGATCCTAGGATTCGGCACTGTACACGTAGTGACCGGTTCTGGAGTCGGCCTACAGGTGGAGTCTCTCGGCACCAACTTAGGCGTGGAAACCGAGGTCGTAGAGGTGCCAGGTGGGAGGCGCCGTTTTCTCTCCCTTCTTTTCGGATGGATATACAAACAGAGGGAGAGGTCCGTGATGGCCACTGATCCTGCAGAATGCCTTTACGGCATAAAGGGCCCAATGGAGGTTTACAGACTGATAAACGAGCTAATGGACATCTCGATAGGCCATGCAGGCGCAATCCAAGCCTCAAAGGACTCCGAGATGCAAGGTTGACCTCCGCACCGTTCATAACCCCGATACTCCCCAGTGGGTTCAGGGATTGGGATGTCAGATGAAGACACAATTACCAGGGCAGCGCAGTGCATTACTCAAGGTGACTTCCTCGGTGCGATGGAGATTTTCGAGGGCCACATCAGTTCTAATCCCGAGGATCCAGCAGGATACCACGGATGGGCAGAATCGGCATTGTTCGAGATACAGGAGAACGGCAACTTCGACGAGAAGGGGAATGACCGGATAAACGAGGGCCAGGTTGCTGCATTCTTCAAGAAGGCAGCAGCTCTCGATCGCGAGAGCACCGAATACCAGGCTGCCTACGCCAATGCTCTAATCGAGTTCGACAGAATCCCAATGGCGATTAGGGAACTCAAGAAGCTCAAGGAGCTGGGGGACTCTTCTGAAGACTTTGACGTCACACAGGATTTGTACCAAGCAGCCAAGATGCTGATCGACAATATCGACTTCAAGACTAACTTCGACAGGAGTGAGGGATTCGCCAAGCAGTTCCTTCCCGTCGCAGTAGAGTTTGCTCTACTCGGCATGGGGTTCGCCTCCGCTGATGAGGCACTAGAGTACCTCCAGACAGAGTAGGGGTGTTCCATTGCAAAGCGACCGGTTCATGGTCGCAGTAGGCTACCACGGTCATGCCTTCCACGGCTCCCAGATTCAGCCCGAGGTCCGGACTGTGGAGGGTTCAATTCGACAGGCGCTGAGGAGACTTACCTGGTGGTCAGAGGGCTGCCTAGAGATGTCAAGCAGGACAGATGCCGGAGTCAGCGTCAGGACGAATCTAGCAAGGATAGACCTCCCTGTCTCGGTCTCACAAAGGGCAAGCGAGCAATCCATCATAAGGGCCCTTAACGACAACCTCCCAGTTGGCGCGATAATCCTCTCGGCCAAGAGGGCACCAGCAGACTCCAAAGTCAGATACGTTGACTTCCGGAGGTATCTGTTCCGACTCGAGACCATAGAGGAGTGGCCATTCGATCCTGATCCTAAGCAGCTCGCAGAGGCTTGCAAGATGGTAGAGGGGAAGCACGACTTCTCAAACCTGTCCAAGGTCGAGAGTGACAGAGACCCCGTGAGGACCGTACAAGAGTGCTCACCGTGGATTTCGTATGACGACAGACCAATAGGTTTCTCGATCAAGGCCCCATCGTTCTTGTGGAACCAAGTCAGGAGGATAGCCTCCGCATTCTCTGGAATTGCATCTGGGCGTATCGGGCTTTCCGACCTAGACCAAGCCCTCAGCAACACTCGTGACAGCATCGACCTTGGAAGGGCCCCGTCAGACGGATTGGTGCTATGGAGCATCTCGCACCCCGACATCCAGATGCCCGTCGCAGACGAGACTCCAGATTGCACGTCATTCACTAGACGCCCGGAAGACCCGAGGGAGTTCCGACGCTGGCTGTCGTTGTCCAGTTACGAGATGAGCGCCCTTCTGGAGAGGGAGTGGTTAGCCAGGCTCACTTCAGCTCGATGTGGACCAGGTCTCCGTCAGAGCACGGCAGGCTCTCCCTGAGGAATGCACCGGAGATCACCTCAGCCGTGCTTGTATGCCTTGTAAGGTCGGGGATCAGTACAGCGCAGTCCTCCCATGATCCTCCTTCCCTGTAGATCCTGGCACTGAAGGCGGTGGCTCCCCCGAACGAGCTACCATCCCTCTCGAATCCGTTGATCCTCACTGAGTCAACTGCCTCTGTTACTTTGCCCTCTTCTAGACCTGCGATCATCCTCAGATTCCTGAACCTCTCCTCACTATCTCCTTTCATTTCGACGTTCAGGGTCCCAGGCCAGGCACCAACCCCAAGGACTCGCTTGAACTGGGTTTGGTAGTGCTTCTGGGACATGAATACGTGAGCCCTTCCTAATCCGCTGCTGACTTCCCCGCTGATTCGCACGCCTTTGGCCAGGCTAGACGCCTCATAATGTTGGGCCTGCTATCACAGCACTATCGAAGAGCCTTGCTTGGCCACCGACCAGCCCTTGGAGGCAACTTCTCCGTATTGGGCAGATTGTTTGTCTAGGACAGGGTTAGTGTGGTTGATGTGTATGAAAATGATATCGGGGTCCTCTTCCCCCCTGTTGCCAATCCTTTCCAGGGTCTCGGAGATGGTCGGGTGAGGAATCTGCGACATGTCACGGCCCCTCAACTCCGAGTTGTCCCAGAATGTTCCATCTACAAGGGCGAAATCGATATCCAAGGACAACAGCCATCCTCTAATGTCTTCAAATCCCGAACTTTCTAGAGTCTTCCCCCAATCGTCGTGATCTGGTAGGAAAAGCAACTTGGAGTTAGGGCCCTCTACCACGATTGCATGGGTGTCGGAGAACTCGTCTCTGTGAGGAACTGGGATCATCGTGTATTGGAAACCACATCCCTCGGAGGGGTGGAAGGGCGTCCCAGCTTGGACTTCCTTGGCTTGGAAGGGATTCAAAAACCCCCTGGAGTCCAGAAATTGGACTACGCTCTTACTTGCGAAAAGGGGGATTTCGCTAAGGCCCATGGACTCCTTTCCGAACTGCCCAAGGCCATCGATATGCCCAAGGTGTGCGTGGGTCAAGCAAACGGTGTCGGGAATCGATGACCCCCCTAGACCCAGAACAGAGGCCGCAATTCCCAGCTGCTCGGGTAGATTCCTAGTAGCTTCGATAATGTGCAGGCTTCCATCGGACCCCCTTATCGCGCAACATACAGGGTGAAGCCTTAGTTTAGGGTCTAAGATCGCAGATGAACAACTCTCACATTCGCACCCAGCTTGGGGGACTCCTCCATCCTGGGATATTCCGACAATAGCGAGCTCCACCTCACCGGGTGCCATGAAACGCGATGGAACCTCACCCATCAAGCCTGTCCCACTATAACACACTCCGATGAAGCCATGAACAGGAAGCCCTTCAGGAGGTCATGCCCGTTGACCTGTCCTGGATGCGAGAAAGATATGAGGAACTCAGGTCTCAGGGATTGGATTGGAACCCCCCCACGCTCGAGGCTGCAAGCGAGCCTAGGTGCGTGATAGATGGGAAGGAGCTGATCATGCTCTCAGCTAACAATTACCTCAACCTCACCACTCATCCAAGAGTCGTTGAGGCAGCAATTGAGGCTACCAGGAAGTACGGGGCAGGCTCGGGTTCCGTTCGCGCAATCGCAGGAACCATGGACCTTCACCTAGATGCAGAGAGGGTATGTGCCGAGTTCAAGGAGGTGGAGGCATCTTTGATCTACTCGGCGGGATACACAGCCAATGTCGGGCTAATCCCTACCCTAGTGAGGGGGCCAGAGGACGTGGTTATCTCCGACGAGTTGAACCACGGTTCGATCATCGACGGAGTCCGTCTGACCAAGGCCTCGAGAGCAGTCTACCCACACAACGACATGGACGCGCTTGAGAGGGTGCTCAAGGATCAAGACGACTCTGAGAGGAAACTCATAATCACAGATGGGGTGTTCAGTATGGACGGGGACATTGCTCCATTGGACGAGATAGCAGACCTTGCAGAGGAGTACGGGGCGATGACCTTCGTGGATGATTGTCATGGCGAGGGTGTTCTCGGTGAGGGACGGGGGATCGTTTCCCACTTTGGACTACAAGGCAGGGTAACCTTCGAGGTCGGATCTTTCTCGAAGGCACTCGGCGTCCAAGGGGGGATTCTTGCCGGAAGCGAAGAAGTGAGGTCACACGCTCTGAACCACAGCAGGTCATGGCTGCTTTCCGGAAGTCAGCCCCCAGGGGTAGCCGCTGCACAGAAGGCTGCGATAGAGGTACTTATGACAGAACCTGAGCACGTCTCTAGGCTTTGGGACAACACGTCGTACTTTAGGTCAGAGCTCGACTCCATGGGGTTCGACACAGGGGTAAGCGAGACGCCGATCATCCCTGTAATGTGTGGGGATAGCAGGAGGGCGCAAGATCTCGCATCCTCCATGAGAGATGAGGGGGTCATGGTGGGCGCTATCGTCTTCCCCATGGTCTCTAGAGACAAGGCCAGGGTGAGGACACAGATGTCCGCAGGGCTTAGCAGGGAAGATATAGACGCCGTCTTGGAGTCATTCGATAGGTGTGGGCGCAAGATCGGTCTAATTTGAGGGATATCTTGGATTCATCAGAAGGTTTGCTTGGGAATTGGCCCGTCTCCACAGAGATCCCTGTCCAGTGGGGGGATCTAGATGCACTGAATCACGTGAACCACACGGTTTTCCTGACTTGGATGGAGACTGCCAGGATGATATACTTCGAAAAGTGTGGGATGATGGATTTGATGGACTCCGAAAAGATTGGGCCAATACTGGCAGGGCTCAAGGCCGACTACTCTTCTCCCGTCCACTTCCCCGACACAGTCACTGTTCATGCCACCATGTCGAGGATGGGAAACTCCTCATTCGACATGAATTACAGAATAACCAGCGACTCAAATGGGGGTAATGTGGTTGCCACCGGGACAGTTTTCGGAGTAATGTGCGACTACAGAACCGGCAATTCCACACCCATCCCCGATGACCTCAGGTCAAGGATACTGGGGGTCGAGGAGACCCGTTCAGAATAGACCTATTCCTCAGAAACCACTGTCGGAGGGATTATGACAGGGTAGCCGATACCCACCGTGCAGGGAGCCACATGTCCGACGATGAAACAATATTCTCTATTTCGGAGGGCCATCTAGACACCGGCCTCAGGGGGATTCCCGTTGGAACTTGCAGCACGTCCTACGTGGACCCGATTGAAGGCGTCCACTACGTGGGTTACCCAGTAGGAGATCTCGCGAACCTGGAGGAGGAAGACGTAATCTTCCTTCTTATGCACAAGAGACTGCCGGACGAGTCCGAATCACAGGCGTTCAGGAAGGAGCTCGCACACAGGGGGGAGGAGATTCCCACGGGAGCGCTCAGGGTTTTGGAAACCCTCACTCCTGGAACTGGCCACCCAATGGACTGGCTTTCTATCGGCATAATGGCCATGGGTGCAGCAGAAACGACTGGTGATGTTAGGGCGGACTCAATGAATCTGATAGCAAGAATGCCCGAATTGATGGCCCGCATTTTCCTGCTAAGAGGGGGGAATCCAGAAAAGCTGAGGCCAAGGAAGACCAAACTTGGCCTAGTTGAGAACTTCGTGCACATGCTAGGGGTCGATGGGGATGAAGCAGAGAGGATGAACAGAGTACTCCGCTTCTTCTTCATACTACACATGGATCATGGTGGTGGCAACCTCTCCACATTCTCGGGAAAGGCCGTCGCCTCCGGCAGGGCATCAGTTTACGCCTCGCTTTCCAGTGCAATGAACGCCCTATCCGGGCCCCTGCACGGCAGGGCGAACCAAGCCTGCCTCGAGTTCGTCCAGAGAATCGGAACTTCTGATCCGGAGGAGATAGAGAAGTTCGTCAGGTCGGAGCTGGCAGCTAAGAGACCCATCTACGGGTTCGGACACGGTGTTCTGAGGGCAGAGGACCCTCGGGCTCGCCTGCTGATCGAGCTAGGGTCAGAAGTTTGCCCCGATGACGAGTACTACCAGGTAGTCAAGTCCCTGAGAGAAGTTGTACCCCCTATCCTGAAGGAGCACCCCAAAATAAGCAACCCCTATCCCAATGTGGACATTGCAAGCGGCAGCCTGCTCCATGCCATAGGGTTCAGGAAGCCGCACTACTACACCACCTTCTTCGGTTGGGCCCGTGTTGCTGGTATCTGCGCCCAGATTCTTGACGAGAGGGAGGCCAGAGACGGCAGAGGAGTCCCCATCTACAGGCCCAAGTATATCGCAATTGATCAGCCTCACAGAAGGCTAGAGTGATCACGAGCTGTGAGTCTTCCCCGCACCTCTGTGACCCAAGAGTCTGGGACTCCCCCATGGGATGCCATCCTCGGAGATACGCGCCCATTTCTCGGCATTTCCAGGCCAAAGCATCCTTCTTGCTTGCTCTTCGATCATTGAAGACCTACGAGTCCTGCTAAGTTCAGACCACATAGGAAGGGACGCGGAGGCCTCCTCGACCAGTTCGCCCCACTCGGAGGGGGGTGCCTGCCCTATCCTGGTCCGCCACTCCTCGTCAAGCGGCTGGCTCGCAGGCCTTGGCCAACGCAGACTCCCGTCCGGCTTCTCAATCACCGTGGGGTCCAAATCGTCAGATACTAGGGAGACTCCTGCGTTAATCAGTGCCTTCTCGTACCTTATCGGAGCAGGCCATACGAACGCACCCATCCCCTGTCTAGATTCGTGGAACCTCTCTAACCCCCTCCCCTGGAGCCCAACTGGGAAAGTTGGATTGATCCATTTGGTCCACCCTACCAAGTATTCCAGTGCCATTCCGATAGCTTCCATCCCCTCTCTCCTGTGATTCTTCGTTATTCCTTGGACCGAAGTCCTAGCGAAGTTTGGCATTGCAACCGTTCTCTTCACCCTCCAGTACCTACCCCATGCCCTAATGTGTGGCACTAGCCTAGTCACTGGCAGGGAGACTCCCGAGCTCCTAGCCACTGGGCCTATCCTTGGGGAGAAACTGGAAACTATTGCAGACCTATTCGGCAGCTCGAGTTCGCCTAGCTCGCCCTCCAGCCTTTCCATCATCGAACTGAGGTGCGAGTCAGTGGATATCTTGGTCATAGGGTGCGGTATCTTGATCTCTATGTCTACCGTCTTACCCCCAGACTGCCAAGATTCGGTGAAAACCTTGTTCGATAGAAGCTCCTCAAATGTCGTGACACCCGAAGATCGCAACTCCGCTGTTGAGAGCCTCTCAATGCACCTATCAATAATCGGATCAGATCCAGGAACGAACTCGTCGTGGTATATCACGAACTCCCCCTCACTGTCCATCCTGAGATCGAACTCCACCCCATCAGCGAACTCCATGCCATGCTGCAAGGCTTCCACAGAGTTCTCCTTGGGCGCCTCCCAATTTGCCATCGATCCTCCGAGTGACAATCAGCCCAAGAATACAGGGGATGGGAATTATCACGCTGCTAATCAACACTAAATCCCAGTTAGGATATCTGGTGTCCGTAACAACACTGATACTCCAGCACTCCTCCCTCAGGCCGATAGACATGTCAGAGACAGTAGAATTGGACCGTGCGTCGGACCCGCAAGCAGTAACAGGATACGTACTCTATGACTGGGGTAAGTCAGCCTTCGAGACTAGCGTCACCGTTGCAATACTTCCGCTATGGTACGCATACTTGTTCTTGGAAGCGAATGGACTAACCACATCTGTATTCGGAAAGCTGATGACTTCAGATGCGATTTGGGCTTATTCAGTGTCCGGTGCCGCATTGATGGTAGCACTGATTAGCCCCTCTTTG
>CAYPWN010000029.1:0-17982 GCA_964414525.1 uncultured Candidatus Poseidoniales archaeon
CTAGGGGTGTTCAAAAAGGTTGTCCATAGCGTGCTCTCGCTAATGGGGGGTGGGCTCCTGGGGGAACTAGGAGCGACCCTGCTTCTACGGGATACGACATAAATGTTTTCGATTTCGAAGAAGGTTCAAAATCACAACAATTTAGGCCGGGTAGTTAGTGTAATTGTCGATGGTAATGGAGAGGTTCTTCTTGGAGGGGTATGGTGACTGGGAGGTTCTGGTGCCAGCGACGGTTTACCCGCCAAAGGAAGATACGGAGTTGCTATGCAAAGAGGTTTGTCGACTAGCGCGCCATGGTGGTAAGGCCGTAGAAATTGGGTGCGGCTCGGGCATTGTTTCCATTTTGCTTGCAAGCCTTGGGTGGGAGGTTACCTCGATCGATGTTAACCCATATGCCGTATCTGCCACGAGAGGGAACTTGGAGAGTCACGGATTCCCCAGCGACAGGGTGATTGAGTCGGGGATTGGGGATGGTTTTGAGATTCCCGAGGGCACTGACCTGCTGGTATGGAACATCCCATACCTAGATCGTGGGAACGATGGTGTGGGCTTGATTGACTCAATTGAGGAGGCGGCCCTTTCGGACATTCCCAACGGTGGTTGGGGGGGCGCATTACTAGAGCTAATTTCAGAAAACCCCAGTTCGATAAAACAGGAACTCATGGTTCTTCTAGTCATGAGAACGGATCCAGATAGTGCCAGCAGAATCTCTGACTGGGAGAGTAGAGGATGGTCTTGCAGGTCTCTGAATTCCACTAGGATGGGTCGAGAGAAGATCGAGGTTTTCGGCATATGGAGGACTGGTTTCGGATTAGGTGCAACTATGATTGAGTCATGCGCTTCTACCATGGATGAAGCAAAGAAATTCTCTGGAAGTGGGTGGCATAGAGTTTGCTCCTCTGAACAGACTGATGGGAGGGGTAGGAGAGAGTCAGAATGGGCATCAATGGAAGGGGGTTTGTTTGCCACGTGGGCCCTAGAAAGGAAAGTTCTGCAGAAAATCGCCCCAGGGGTCTTGCAGACAAGCATAGGCTCAATTGTGGCAAACGAATTGGGGGCGAATATGAAGTGGCCTAACGACATCATCTCCCATGATGGAAGGAAGATGGGGGGAGTTCTAGTTGAGGCTTCTGACGGGAACCCGATCAGAGTTGGAGTCGGGGTGAATAGGCATGGATTCGACGAGAGTGGAGTTACATGTTCGGGATGGGAGGAAACCCTTGGCCCGATTGATTCGAGGGAGGTTTTCACCAGGATTGACAGATCCGTTTCTTCGTTCTTCGAAGAGACCGGAATTCTGCCCGGAACGCCTCAGAACACCCTAGTCTCGATGTCGTGGGAGGCGCTTTCTGCATTGCTCTCCAGGGGTACTATGCTGGAAGTAAATGGCGAGTTGATGCGTCCTGTCGGACTTAACAGAAGTGGCGAGTTAGAGACAATTGGGCCGGGTGGGCATGGAGTTGTGGCTGAATTGGACGGAACTGAATGGCTACTCAGATAGTAGTCCGCCAATCCTCTCCCTGACCAGCTTAATCTTACCTGAACTGGTCAGGGTCGAAATACCATCGAGACCGTTGAGTCCGGTGACTGCATCCAGGTAGTCGCCTAGGCTCACTTTCAGAATTGCAATTGTCTTACTGTCACTTTGCAAAATATCGAAAATCTTCCAATAGTGTAGATTCAGATTTTCAGAAAGTAGCTCATTGAGCCCTTCTCTAGATATCTCATGGTTAACTACGAAACCAACCCACCTGTGTTTCCCTCGCGCGGACTTATTCACGCGTGCCATGGTCACGCGTAGGGGTTTACCTTAACCAAGAGTGGGGTCTCGGGATTCCTATGGAGCCCATTAATGAGAGTGAGCAAAGGACCGAAGGAGTCCTGGAGTCATTCGCAAATCCCTCAACATTTCCACACCTCATCCTAATGATTCTAATCTCCGGTTTTCTTTATCTGATGATGAAGATCGAATTCTTCGGCTTGGACGAAAAGGGTAGCATAATTTTCCTCTCACTAACTACTTCGTACATTATTGCGGCAATAATTAATCCCAGCAAAGTAGGAAAATTATTGCTAAATGTAAATCACGAAGGTAGGGGGATTTTCAATTTCCAGTATTGGAAAAAGAGTGCGAGGGTCCTGCTCAGTATTGCCACAATATGCTTGATAGTCTCGATGCTGCTAATTACCCAGTTGGGCGAGCATAATAGCAAAGTCATAATCTTCATGGGTTCACTATTTTTACTGATGTCTCTAGGTCAGGCGGTATCGATAATCTATGGAGGAATACAGTATTCAAACGGTCGGAAACTGAAGGTTAGGGAAAGTAACTCTAGCCGCTTGGCCACGGCCTTCAGAGCAATCCTAATTGTTCTGGCATTCAGCCCCCTAGTTTGGTGGATCGAATACACTTCTGGAGACTCGAGTGAGGAGATAACTTACCTGAGTTTTAATTGGATTTTACAATTGGGGTTTCTTATTTCTCTGGGATTAATTGTCATATTTGTAGATAGTGTTACGTCCGAAAAGAGGAGGGGCGAATCCGTTGATGGGAGGGCAGTTGACAGGTTCATGATGTTCGTAATTGCTACTTGTTGCTGGCATCTCTTCAGTGCTTGGAGAAGGAATCCATTTGTCCAAGATCCGAGTCAAACTTCCATTCTAATAGAGGAAGGTTTGCTAATGTCGATTACAATAGTTTTAGCGGTTTGGTCTATTTCTAACAGGGGGAAGGACAAGGGCTGGAAGATTTTTCAAGGCCAATCAGCAATGTTCTGGGGAGTCAGTTTTGGTTATGCATACGGCGGCAGTATAGCCTCATTGTCCTCCATTAGTGGGGGGTTTCTAGATCTAGTGACAATTACAGCCCTGGGACACCTAATTACGGCGGTAACAATTATCGTTATGCTGCCAATCACAATCGGCCTCGTTGGGTTCGTAGAGAAGAGAGATTTGACACCAGAAGAGCCAATGAAACAAGAACAAGGTGGACCAAGAGTAGACAAAGAAGTGGCCGAATCAGAAGAGTCCGATTACGAAGACATAGTCGAGCTTGTAGATTAGAGTCCACTAACCACGGCTACTAATCTAAGCCTACCAGCCAAATCGTCGCTCGCCCTTGCTCCGAGGATTACCTGACAGTCATCGTCAAGGGTTGAGACGAAGGCTTCGGAGACTAAATTTAGGTGTCCCAGAGTCATGTCAGGACCCCCCTCTACCTGAATTAGGCACCCCTTCGCTCCGTCAATTGATGTGTCAGATAGTGGTGACTTCCTGGCCATCCTCACGACCTCATCGGGATTGTCAGTTGTTCCGTTTCCTACGATCAGGGTAGCGTTACCTGGCCTCTGAACGATTGTTCTCAAATCCATCAAATCCAGATTCATTTTGCCTACCTTGGCCAGAGTGGTTACCAGGCCTTCGATCAATTCGCCTATCCACTCTGATCCTAGCTTCCAGTCAGAATCCCTATACCTTGCCTGCCAGGCCAGTCTCTCGAGGCTGACTCGGATACAGAGATCCGAGTTTCTCTCGATTGCTGGAAGAGAAATTTCCGCGATGGCACACCGGAGAGGCTGCTCTGCGAATGGCTGGCCGACGATACTGATTACCAGAGAACCCGCCTCCTTCGCCTTGGCTGCAATCTCTGAAGCTGCTCCTGACCCCGTCCCCCCGCCCAACGCTGTCAGAACTACAACTAGCTCTGACTTATCTAAGAGTGGAGATACGTTTGCGATGCCCTCGTTTAGCCTGTGCGCTGCGAGGTTTGGAAGAGCCGCCGAGCCCCTCCCATTTCCAGAGGCATCCAGATGCAGGCAATGAGCGGAATGAGCAGAAGAAAACGAAGATTCGTCTGCATCTATTAGAAGTAGGTCAGAGAGTTCTTGGCATCTGTCATGGGCCCTCTGGGACCAACCACAGCCAATACCACCGACCCCGACAATCAGTATGGTGCCCTCTTCCACGCTCGACGGCTAGTGGGGGGCTAGATTATTGTGTTCTATTCGTAGGTAACGTAACGCCTGTATCTTCTCCTTTCGTCTCTAGCCCAAGAGTTGTCCGACTCTAGGAACAGAACCCTGTCATAGTACTCTATTGCCAGCTCAAAGTCTGATAGATACCTCCCATGAAGGTGGCCCAGGATGTTCAGAACTGGTATGCAGTTCCCATCTTCTTCCAGCATCCCCATGAGTATGGCCTCTGCCTCGTTGATCTGCATGACTTCCATTTTATTCTCGGCCTCCTCTAGCTTGCCGATTTGATCTTCGTCTAGATCGTATACGTTCTTCCACTGGGGTGCTCCCATGTTTTCCCACTTCTGGGCAGAGTGTTTGAGTTTTTTCCGAATAACGGATGATATGCATCGGCCCCGTAGGGGCCGGGGTGGAACGTTAATATCCCCCTTTTTTGTGCATGCAACAACTCCAGGGGCTAGGTGAAGATTTCGTGGCATCTCGTCGTAAGGCCTTGGTTCTAATCTTGGTTGCGGTTTTCGTTTCCGGTTCTGGAGAGGCCTTACATTCCGGAGTGGGCGGAAATGCCAATGGGCAGGGAGACGTGGCTCTTGCTGGATGCACCTGCCACGCCGAGAATCCTGACAACTCTGTAACGGTTATTCTCGACGGGGTACCATTCCACTATTCCCCGGAAACATCCTATGAAATGAAAATCCAACTGATTGGAGGTCCTGAGGTAAATATCGAATCATACACCGGAGGATTCTCCATGAGGGTTAGCTCAGGATCCCTTGGGTCATCGGAAGGTTTCGAAAATATGGTCCAGAACTGGGAAGGTGATGTTTCAACTCTTACTCACACCGATGCGGGTTCGCACACGCCAGATAGGACTTGGATGATCCAGTGGACCAGCCCTGCAGAAGGTTCTGGCACTGTTACTTTCTCGATTGCTGGTAACTCAGTTAACGGCGATATGGCACCATCGAACCTTGACAGGTGGAACAGGCTGACCACTAGTGTCGACGAGGGCCAGGACAATGGGAGGACGAAGACGGTTTTCTCCGGGAACGGGGACATCACTCCGCCGGCCCCTATCGAAGAGCATACGGATCTGCACCACATGGGGGCAAAGCTACTCGCACATTGGCTTGGGCTGCTCGGATTCTCCGCCGTAATGCTTGTTATTCTGTTCTGTGGGTTCTTCCTCAGGTACGGATTCTCCAGACACTATGCGGGAAGAAGCAACTTGCTAAGACTCAGGATAAAGCACCTGAGGAGAGGTGATCAGCTATGAAGGACGATTCCGTGATGCGCCTTCTACGACAGGTCAAGTCCGGCGAGGTGAGCGTCGAGGATGCTCGCAAGGCCCTCGAGGACGCTTCCCTGACAGAGGAGGCATACACTGCCGCTGTTGACCACGGAGTATTCAATGACCCCAAGCCAGGCACCATCGTACGTGCCAGCGTATCTCCCTCCGGGGAATCATGGTTGATCGTGATGGTGGCCCTATGGGGCATCCTATGGACCCTATACTGGGCTGGTGCGCTTTCATATGGTCTGTTCAACCACTGGGACCAGCAGTTGCTATCATTCAACCTAGCTATGACTCTCCTCACTCTGATTATCATGGGAATAGTGTACCTGAAGTACGTGCTTCCCGACGTCCTGATTGTAAAGCATCGTAGGAACAAGTACATCACAAGTCATGACACGGAGTCTTGGAAGAAATATGAGGTCTGAATATGTCTAGGAAGTTCAAGTTGCGTCCGCTGGAATCCGGAGGAGTTTCGTCTCACGAGATGAGCGGCGCAATAGACAGGAGGGAGTTCATGAGGATGTCCTTCAATACCGCGGCTGGACTAATCACCATGGCTAGCCTGGGAAGTGTTGGTTTTGCCTCGTTCCTGATGGGGCAGTCCAGTTCCGGGGCTTCCGATTCATCGATCAAGTTCTATGTCCCCAAAGGCTCAGACGTCTGGTACGGAAGCATGGACAAGCAGCCGATGTCCATACAGGCGTTCAGGGACGAGGCTGCTAGCTCTTCTACGGGAATGGCAGGGGCCGCAGGCCTTTGGTCCGGGCTTCCGGTCATCGCCACTTACGTCCCCCATGAGGAGAACAAGAACAAACCTCTATCTGAGAATGTGCCCCGTTTCCAGATGATGGATGGATACACAGCTGGAGGGGCTTACGTCGGATCCGGATACGAGATCGAGGAGAAGGAGGAGTACGCATCACTGAACATCCACGACAACATGATCATCGTATTCGCCAGATGCCCGCATCTATGCTGCATTCCTGGATGGCAGTTGGTATCAAACGATTTCACCAACGATTCCTGGCTCCCTGGAGGTACCGACAGCGGGGGCAACAAGTCCTTCTGCATCTGCCACTCGAGCAGGTACGACCACACTGTGATAGAGAAGAATAGAGCTAGGAACAGATCTAACGGTCAGGAGTTCGATTTCCTGGGAGTAAAGAAAACCGGAGGACCGGCCCCTTATGGGATGCCACTAATCCCATTCACACTGAACGGCGACACTATAGAGGCCCTTCCTGACTTTCTAGATTGGTACACATTCTGCGGGTGATAAAATGATTCAGTTCTGGTTCCTTTGGATTTTCATCGCCATCGTGGTGGTTATCGTTGCATTCACCCTTCGTAGAGAGAGGGACGATGTCCCTCGAAAGGACATTCTGAGAGCAGTGGAGTCAAACGCCGGTAGCATGGGGCTTGCAGAGAAGGCCTTCCTATGGGCATTCTCTTGGTTGGATACAAGATTCAGAATCCAAGATTACTGGGGCATGAGCAGGGACTCATACCACAGTATGCACAGGCAGATGCCCCTAACTCACGCGGAGAAGTACAAACTCAGGATTATCTGGTACTGGTACCCGCTATACTGCCTAGGGGGAATCTCCTTCCTAGCATTCATCATCCTCGTGATCAGTGGGACGATTCTCGGGTTCTACTACGTCCCTGGAGGTGACTTGGAGTCCGACCCCACCCCTGCGTACGCATCCATGGAATTCATCATGCTAGAGTTGCCATTTGGGTACATCATCAGGTCAATTCATCACTGGACGACACACTTCATGGTTGCAGCTGTCTTCTTGCACATGTGCAGGGTCTACTTCACGGGGGCGTACAGGAACCCGAGGGAGCTCAACTGGCTCATTGGAGTAGCGCTAATGTTCTTCACGATATTCTTCGGGTACTCGGGTTATCTCCTGCCATGGGACAGCCTAGCATTCGGTGCTGCGACTATTGGGATAAACATGGCAATGTCGACCCCACTGATCGGCGAGTGGGTGGCGAATGCGATGTTTGGGGGTACAACCCTAACTGGGCAGACAGTTGTCAGGATGTACTTCCTTCACGTCTTCGTACTCCCCGTGATAGTTACTGCCCTCATACTTGCTCACCTATTCATTGTCTGGGTTCAAGGGATCGCGGAGCCTCACTGAGTTGATTTTATGGGACTTATGGAAAGATTTGGCAGGATTGCGGACACCTACATCACTGAGAAGGAGCAATTGCTTGAGGCTGACGAGGAAAGGAGGAGGGTCTTCACTGGTCACGCCTTCTGGCCCACAGAGGTACTCCGTGACACCATCATTTTCGGTGCGATAGTGATGGTGATTGCGTTCTACTCTTGGATTATCCCTCCTCCTCTTCACAATGCAGCTGATCCGTATGCACAAGCAGGATTTGTATTCCCGGACTGGTATGTCCTGTTCTCTTACGGATACCTAAGATGGGGGGAATACTTGCCTCAGTTCGATATCCCAGCCGGGCCGATTGGCGATTTCTTCGGCCAGCCAATAATCTCCTGGAACGCGGGCTGGTGGGGTGCGCTGATTACCGGGCTACCGGTGATGATACTCGCGCTACCACCATTCATCATCGGCAAGAGAGAGAAGAGGGGGGTCGAGGATCCATGGTTTGCTACGGCAGGAGCCGTCTACCTAGCACACGTATGGTTCATCTCCGTTTTCTCGATAAACATCTTCCTGGAAATGTACGCCCAAAACAGGACCGACTACTGTTGGGCCGATTCGCATGCGATTTTCTACTGTGGGACGCAAGCACCTTGGACTGCGGAGGTATTCAACGCAATTCCTTGGTTACTTACGGGAATATTCGTCTTTGTCCTTCTATATTTCTCGATTAGGAAGTTCCTACTGGGGCCTATGGGTTCGAGGCTCACCCCTGTATTGGGTAAGCAGATAGCAGTCGGATCAATGGTTGTTACCGTGCTTCTTTGTACGGTGACATGGCCAGTCTATGAGAACGGCTTCTGGAATCAGAGAGGATTGGGGACAATGGGTTTCTGGGAATACCAGAACGATGCGAAATTGGCCGAACTTGATGGCATCAGGGGACAGCCATCGGACACACTTATCCACACGGACAAGGGGAACGTCAGAGGGTTCGTTGCTGACCACTGCCTAGATTACGAGTCAACTAGCTGGCTAGCGGCATGGGACTCGATGGAAGAGGGCACGGAGCACTCGGAATGGTGCGTTTTACCGGCCAATTATTGGGTAAGTTGGGGAGTCTACCAGCCTACTAGGTCTTCAATCATCGACTTTAGCGGTGCAAACGAACACGCAGACACGCAGATTTCGAGGAATATCGGTGCAAACGAAATCATCTATGACGGGGCAGGGGATGGCAGTCCGATAGAAATAACAGAGTCAATTCAGTTCGCTGTAGAGGACTTGGGGCTCTCCAGCGTCCCCACCGACATAGGTTGCAACTTCAGGACCACCGTAAGGGCTGCCGGAACGCATTCTCAGAGCCTTACACTCATGGATGATGCGGGCGAGATGGTTTGGTCCAATTCAGGAGCTACCTGCGACTCTGGAACCATATACCTTGATGCAGGAACCTCCTACACTGTTACATTCACGACAAGATCTGAGGGTGTAAACGATACAGTGACAATGATCTCTGACTTCTCCGCTGTGGCATACCAGCCCCTGCTCCTTTCAGATGATGGTACTGCGTTGTTGAGGTCCGAAGTAAGCATGAGCACTGAAGAGCTCTCTACGATGTCAGTTACCAACCCCACCTTCCAGAAGAACCCTAAGAGCCTAGATGCCAAGCTGATCTACTCTCTTTTCATTCCCTGCTTAGGAGTAGGCGCTCTTGTTTTCATGCTGATGAGAAACATGGCTAGGGGGTACGAGTGGGAGATGAACAAGTGCTACGGATGTGACCTCTGCGACGACGCCTGTCCCGTAAGACTGTTCAACGCCGGCGACAAGCTGAACATAATCTACAACACTTGGAACAACGAAGACGATGGAGTTCCACTATACTCCTGCCTAACATGCACAGCTTGCACTAACGCATGCCCTCAGCTAGTCGACTACGACTCATACATAGACATCAGGAGGAACCTGGTAGTCGGAGGGCCCCCGGCTGCTGAAATTCCACACACCGTCCTTCAGGCCGTTCTAGCCGCCGAGGCTGAGGAAGACGCGGACGAGTCATTCATTCCAGTCGAGGAGTACCCTCTGGACTCGAGCATAGGATACTATCCGGGCTGCGTCGACTATATCGATCAGGAGATGGTCTTCAGCCACGTGAACAAGGGAGAAATGGACCTTGGTGACACCACTACCTCTGCGTTCACCATCTTCGGAGAGATGGGGGAGGATGTGACGTATCTGGGAAGAGACTTCCTGAAGTGCTGCGGCCACGATCAGAAGTGGCAGGGTATGTCTGAGGTCTTTGAGAAGCTGAAATCATACAACCAAAAGAAACTGGGGGAGAGCGGCATAGAGACACTAGTTACATCGTGCGCTGAGTGCTTCAGGACCTTCGCCATGGACTACGAACTAGATGACATGAAGGTAATGCACACCACCGAATTCCTTGTCGAGAAGGGTTTCGACATGAGCCTCAAGACTGATGACGAGCTTACTGTGACCTACCACGATCCATGCAGGCTAGGTAGGCAGATGAACATCTACGAAGAGCCCAGAGGGCTTGTCAAATCGGTGGAGGGGGTCAACATGGTGGAAATGGAACACACAGGGGAAGATGCTCTTTGCTGTGGAGTATCTAGCATGATGTCATGCAACGAGAACAGCAGGGCACTAAGGCTTCAGAGATTCGACGAAGTGAAGGCTACCGGGGCTGATATCATGCTAACCACCTGCCCCAAGTGTGTTGCCCACTTCGAATGCCTGAAGTTCGAAGGCGACCCAAGGCATGACTTCGAAATTCTGGACGTAGTTAGCTTCCTTGCTAGGCAGATAGAAGAGTCTAAGGCTCGATAGGGAATGCATAAGAAACTCAATATCATAAGCACAATCCTCACGGCGAAACCCGGGGAGATGCATGACTGAGATACCCGATCTTCTTGAAAGGAGGGTGGCAGAGCAATCCAGGATCAGGATTCTGCTAAACTCTATGCGCGCGGAAGAGGAAGCCAAACTGAAAGGGGGCCCTGACGCAGTCGCGTGGGTGAAGGAGGAACAGTGCATCGGGTGCGACCAGTGCACCATAGTGTGTGATGACGATGCAATAGAGCTCTACGACACCCCACTGGCAAGCCCGATTATGGACGTAGATGTCAATAGGAAGGCAAGGATTCTGAGAGATCCCTGCACTGGCTGCAAACTATGCGTCTTAGGTTGCCCGACAGATGCGATAATTATGATTGACAGGTGAGAAGATGTCCAAGGAAGACCCTGTGAGATTCGGTGCTGAGTTCGGGCCAAAGAGGACAAGGTCATCGAGTGGAGTTTCCCTATCTACTTTCAAGACCCTGGTTTGGGTATCTAATGTAGGAGGGTTGGTTCTTTTCGCCATAGGTATAGAGCTGATGATTAGAAAGTCGTTCTGGTTCGGGCTCGGATGCTTGGTCCTAGGGGTTATCATCGCACTCTTCCCCTCAAACTACGAAATAGTCGGCATGAGCGAACAGGAGGATAGTGCCTCCGGAGATGTAGATAGTTGACGGCATTCCCCATTGGTACCGAGTTCCAGAGAAAGGTCTGGATGGAGCTGAAGACGATTCCCTCTGGGGAGACTAGGACCTACAAGCAAGTGGCCTATTCAATTGGCCATCCAAATTCTGCAAGGGCGGTAGCGAACGCTTGCGCGGCCAATCCTAATCCGGTTGAGGTTCCCTGCCACAGGGTAGTTAGATCTGATGGAGGGATTGGCGGATACAGCGGGGCCGGTGGAGTGGGCGAGAAGAAGAGGCTCTTGGAACTGGAGAAAATCCACCGAGGTTCTTGTCTAAAAATACTTGAAGAAAATCGCAAACGAAGCTAGTGATGCCAGGGCCCAGATGAACAGGTACGTGCTTTGTCCCAGTGGGGCATCCCAAAGTTCCGAAGATGCTTGCGCGTTGGATGGATTGTCATCCCCAGGAGGCAAGGGTGCTGCATGTTCGTCCACATCCATCGTGTCGGGGGCAGGAAATTAGGATGTAAACATGACGGGATTCGACTTACAGGAACGGCAATAGGAGTACTAGCCCGCACAATGGAAATAGAACCATTGTCGCATTGTCATCGATCAGATTGTTCGAGGGAACCTCTCCGGCCACAGTCAATGGTGCTAATAGGATCGCAGCAATGATGTCGGTCCCCAACCAGAAGTGGCAACCAATCCAAACAGTGTAAGACATTACCATTCCTGCAATAATAGCCATCTTGAGGTCCTTCTTTATTCTCTTGACCTCCCCCATTAGTGGGTCCACCAGAGTCATTGCAATTACTAGGGGGGCACCGTATAGGCCTGCTTCAATTCCCTCCAAGGCCAAGCCATCCTTTCCCTCCGTAGGAGCGATTAGTAGTGCCAAAGATACGGCCACCGATCCCCATGCTAGTGCAGAAATCTGATCTGATTCATATTCCCTCTGACCTACTATGACTATGCCAGTCCGCAGACGTAGGGCCTCTATAGCCAGAATCAATAGGCAAAATGCACTGACGAATTCCCTGGGCTCGAGGTAGTCGAATGTCAAAAGGGACGCTATGTCTTCTCCGTGAACGTAGTACAAGTAGGGAACAGCGGCCATTGAGACGTGTGTCGCCCTTCTGAAGGCATGTCCCCCAAAACCCCCCACTGAATGCTCAACGTGGTCTACATAGACGTCTTTTTTCTGTACTTCCATCTTATTCGTCCTCCACCATAAGAGTCATTGCGATAGGCTCAATCGCCTCGTTGAGGGTTATAGAACCATCACATAAGCGGGATATGTACGAGTCGATTTCTGGGTGATTGAGCAATAGTGAATCCCAAGAAGAGAGGATCCTCTCCTTCATCCTCAGCCGTTTCCTGGCCTCATCGGGTTCGCACAACTCAATTTCTGAGATCAGTTGTTCTACTCCCGTTCCATCCAATGCTGATACAAGGTTAACATTCCTGTGGTCGCCGTCGACTAGGCCAAGCGAGAGTTTTATGCTCTGTGCGGCTGATTCAGCGCTAGGAAGATCGGCTTTGTTCACGGCGATAACGTCCGCTAATTCCAGTATTCCGGCCTTTTCAGCCTGTATTATATCCCCTCTGTCGGGACCATCGACCAGCAATACTCTATCTGCAAATGCGACAATCTTGACCTCAGATTGCCCCGTCCCCACAGTCTCAATCACAATTCTGCTCCAGCCGCAATAGGACAGCGCCCTGCACATCTCGTCGAGATGGGGCGGGATTCCCCCTGGGTGATTACCCGAAGGAATAGATCGGACAAAAACGCTATCCTCCAATCCTTCGTGCTGCATCCTAATCCTATCAGCCAAGAATGACCCCCCGGAAATAGGAGAGGTTGGATCCAATGCAAGTATAGCAACTGTTTGACCGTCTGAGACCCAGTGGCTAATCATCCTACCAATGAGGGTAGATTTTCCCACACCAGGGGGGCCGGTGACCCCTAGTGTCCAGCGATCGGAATCCACCATTGGGGGGATTTGCCCAGACTCTATCGAGGTCATGAGCCTAGATAGGCTTCTACGATCTCCGGATCTGGCTGACTCCAAGAGACCCGGGATGTCACTCAATTCCAGATCCACCCCAGATTCTCGCCGACGCCAATCTCATCTCCGTTTTGTTTCCGGGACGCAGCTTCCTGCAGAAAACCCAAGACATCAGATGTTGGTGTTCCTGGTCCGAATACGGCTCTGACTCCAGTGCTGAAGAGCATCGGCCTATCTCGCTCTGGAATTATTCCTCCTGCGAAAACCACTACACTGCCTAGCCCGGATTCACGGAGTCCTTCGCATATCGTCGGGATCAAGGAGTCGTGAGCCCCGGAAAGAGTGGACAGTCCGAGAACCTCTGCGTCCTCGTCGTTTACAATCCTGACAATGTCTTGTGGCGTCTTCCTGAGGCCGGTATAGATTACGTCATGGCCCCCGTCCCTTAGTGCTCTGGCGACTACCTTGGCGCCCCTATCGTGCCCATCAAGACCCGGCTTTGCAATCACGATTCGCATCTAACAAATTCTCGCAAATGGCGATATGACTTCAAGGAACCGCATATGAATGATGCTTCACGCTTAGGAATGCTCATGGGCGGCCTAGTCCCATGTACACCCCATGAGTGGAAACTCGGATAGGATAGACGACCTGAGGCGAAGAAAGGCGAAGTCGCAATCCGGAGGTGGCCAGGAGAGGGTCTCTGCTCAACATGCAAAGGGAAAGATGACTGCTCGAGAGAGGATCGAGCAATTGCTAGACTCTGGGTCATTCATGGAAGTTGATGCATTGGTTGAGCATAGATGCAGGGACTTCGATATGGACAGGAACATAATCCCCGGTGACGGGGTGGTATGTGGGCATGGTACTATTGATGGAAGGCTGGTTTACTGCTTTGCTCAGGACTTCACCGTGTACGGGGGGTCTCTAGGTGAAATGCATGGCCTCAAGATTTGTAAAATCCTCGATATGGCCCTGAAGACTGGTGCACCCGTAATTGGCCTCAATGACAGCGGTGGAGCGAGGATTCAGGAAGGAGTAGCCAGTTTGGGCTCATATGCCGAGATATTCTTCAGAAACGTCAGGTCTAGCGGAGTCATCCCCCAGATATCGGTCATTATGGGTCCATGCGCTGGAGGAGCTGTATACTCTCCCGCGATAACTGACTTCGTTGTGATGGTCGAGGAGACTTCACACATGTTCATCACCGGACCCGAGGTGATTAAGACTGTAACCAACGAGGAGGTTGGCTTCGAGGATCTAGGTGGGGCTTCCACTCACTCTACAAAATCTGGAGTAACGCACTTCACCGCTCAGAACGATCAATCGGCTCTGGACATCGTCAGAGAGTTGGTATCCCTGATACCGTCCAACAATCTTGAGAGAGCCCCGGTATCGGATACAACGGACCCCTTTGATCGGACCTGCGACTCCCTAGATGACCTAGTTCCTCACGATCCCAGTGTGCCATACGACATTGGCGATGCAATTAACGAAGTCCTCGACTCGGGGAGCTTTCTAGAGGTGCAGTGCGATTACGCGCAGAACATAATTGTTGGATTGGGCAGGCTAGGTGGGCAATCCGTAGGAATTGTTGCCAATCAGCCTATGCACCTAGCGGGCTGCCTAGACATAGACGCATCGGTCAAGGCAGCTAGGTTCGTAAGGTTCTGTGATGCCTTCAACATCCCACTTCTGACATTCGTAGATGTTCCGGGTTTCCTTCCGGGTGCAAGCCAAGAGTGGGGCGGGATTATCAGGCATGGCGCGAAACTACTGTACGCTTTCGCGGAAGCAACAGTGCCGAAACTGACGGTGATCACTAGGAAGGCCTACGGGGGGGCATACGACGTCATGTCATCCAAACACATCAGAGGCGATTACAATATCGCTTGGCCGACCGCTGAGCTAGCCGTGATGGGTGCCGAGGGAGCTGTCCAGATCATACATAGGAGGAGGATTGGCAGCTCCAATAACCCAGACCAAGAGCGAGAGAGGCTAGTAGAGGACTACGAGGAGGCTTTTGCCAACCCGTACAAAGCCGCTGCTTTGGGCTACATAGACGACGTCGTAACTCCCTCCGAGACAAGAATATCTCTGATTAAGGCACTAGGAGCGCTTCTGGAGAAGGAGGAGCCTCGTCCAGAGAGGAAGCATGGGAACATACCGTTGTGAAAAAAATGAGTGGTGACGAGGGCGACATGAAGCTTCTCGCAGTCGCAATAGCCGCGGTGCTTCTTGAGGGTGCAGCAGGAGATTCGATAGAACCATCCATAGGTAGAGGGGGCGGGAGCCAATGGTCAATTGATCACAGAAGGATGTCGATTGGTAAGAGGCCACTATTAGGACTGAAGTCCAGAAGGAGCTCCAAGAGGTGATTGCATGACAGAGAAGAGGAGAGTGGTAGTGGATGGAGAGGAGTTCGAAGTTCAAATTGAATTCAAAGACGGCAAATGGGAGGTCTTGGTAGGCGGAAAAAAATACTCTATAGAGGCTGACTCCCCAAGAAGGACGTCAAATAGGACTAGGAAATCTGCATCAGGAATGAGTTCTGGGGGTTCTGGAGTCGTTTCGTCAGCTATTCCAGGGAAAGTCGTCTCGATACTGGTTTCAGAGGAAGATAAGGTGCAGCCGGGAGATGTCGTAGTCGTACTGGAGGCCATGAAAATGCAAAACGAGATTAAGGCGGCAGTGGGCGGGAAGGTCAAGAAGATACGATGCAAGGCAGGAGAGAGGGTTGAAGCTAATGTCCCCCTATTGGAGATAGAGAAGGAGTAAGTGGTGAGATATATGGCGAAATGTGATTTCAACGACTGCGAAGGCAGAGCTTCCCAAGTTAGCAGGCTTTCACCGGATGGATTCCTAGTTTCCAGCGGAAAGAAGGCCTACTCCTTCAGAGAGGCATACGAGCGTTTCAACTACTGCAAGGAGTGCCATGATCGACTGATGAAAGACGTCTGGACCAGAGTTCGGAGCTCTGGGGGGAAGGACGAAGATCACGTAGCACCCACTGCAGTTTAGGGCGGTATGTTCATCGGAGAGTCGCGTCATGCGATTGCATGGAAAGCTACGTCAGTCACCTAGAGTGCGCATATTCTGGAGAAAGGTACGAGCCCGGCTCGGTGCACACTGTTTCAGACCAAGGAATGCCGATTCTGGTTAGGTATGATTTGGAGGCGATGAGGGATGGGGTCTCTCGATCCTCTATTGAGAACTCGATAGAACCGGGATTCTGGAGATACTCGCCGCTTCTCCCAGTTAGATCCAAGGATAACAGAGTCTCACTGGGAGAGGTTGTGACTCCCTTAGTTGATCTGGGCATGTCTGCACAGCTTCTTGGAGTTGATCAGGGAACTGTTACTGTAAAGGACGAGTCGCGTCTACCCACTGGATCGTTCAAGGCAAGAGGGCTTGGTTTGGCAGTCTCTATGGCCAAGGAGCTCGGAGTGGAGCACCTTGCGATTCCAACAAACGGGAATGCGGGTTCTGCCCTAGCCGCCTATGCGTCCAGAGCAGGTATCAGGACGACCGTCCTTTGTCCGGACAACACTCCTGAGATTAACGTTAGAGAGGCCCAGATTCAAGGTGCTAATACGCACTTGGTAAATGGCCTGATTGGGGAGTGTGGTAAGATAATCTCAGAGGGCAAAGGGCAAGTTGACTGGTTCGCCGTATCGACCCTGAGGGAGCCTTACAGGATAGAAGGCAAGAAGACGATGGGCCTAGAGCTTGCTGAGCAGATGGGGTGGAGCCTACCAGACGTGATATTCTATCCCACAGGAGGGGGGACCGGTATTATCGGCATGTGGAAGGGTTTTCACGAACTGAGGGAGTTGGGTTGGATAGACTGTGAGATGCCAAGGATGGTCGCCGTCCAATCTACTGGTTGCGCACCTATTGTCAAGGCATGGGAAGATGGGGAGAAGTTCGCGGAATTCTGGGAGGGTGCAGAAACCATATCATCAGGAATCAGGGTACCTTCTGCTCTAGGGGACTTCTTGATACTGGATGCAGTGAGATCCTCGGGCGGATTTGCAATAGCAGTTACTGACGAGGAGACGCTTGAGATTCAGATGGAAATTGGTTTGAGAGATGGTTTGTTGCTTTGCCCCGAGGGTGCTGCTACTGCGGTAGCGTATCGAAACTCTGTGGAGTCAGGGCTAGTTTCGCCCGATGAACACGCAGTTCTATTCAACACTGCTACTGGGCTGAAGTATCCGATGCCTGAGGTAATATCTAGCATCGACAAGGAAGACGTGGATTATTCGATTTTCGATTGAGTTATTGCATCCTAGATCAATCCCAGAGCATCCTCAATCCTGTTTAGTTCTGGCCCCGTGGAACCAGAACCCACTAGTGCGTGGCTGTCGCTAGCGCAACATCCGGAACCGACGAAAGGAGAACCGAAGGTAACCGTCCCCACCATCACAGGAACTTGCAGCGCAGACTCGATTGACTCCACCTCCGCTGTCTTTACGTCTGGGTGAGCCAAGACCCCCTTGTTGTTTGCAACTATCATGCTTCCAACAGTATTGTGCCCTGCCACCTCAGTTCGGACAGCCTTGACACCGAGTACGTCTGAAATCATCTCCGCCCCCAACTCGGGGATAGTTGTGCTGAGGACTGCCCCATTGTCATTGCACTCAATCAGGTTCCCAGCGGCATTGACTCCGCTCTCCATCACTACAACGTCGCCGAAGCTGGAGAGCTCGTCGAGGTCCTCCTGAGTGGCTATGTCAGCTACGGCCAATCCCTTTCGGTTACCCCTAACCAGGCTTCCCAGCAATGCGGATCCGCCCACTAGTAATCTATGCGCCTCCATCTCAAAGGAGGACTCTATCTCCTCTACGATGTCGGCTTCCAAGGTACTGGGTACGAATAGAACGTCCCCAACTACGCTCAGATAGACTCCGACTTGGGAGTGTCCGAGGATGTCGCCGGTGGAAATTGGCATGCTATACCCCCCATGGACTGCCTTCGGACGTTAATCTGTTGCGGGGAGGTGAAGGAGAGTGGCACAGCGACGACCTTTCCCGTGGGCTTGCGCACCACAGTACCGGAATCGACGCAGGAGGGCTTGACT
>CAYPWN010000030.1:0-17694 GCA_964414525.1 uncultured Candidatus Poseidoniales archaeon
CGAGTTCAAATCTCGGCACGTCCACCAGCTTAACTTGCACCACACGAGTAACTCCATTTTGTTCTACATACGCCCATATTTGACTGCCTAAATGGACAATTTGACCTATTTGCGAGTTCATACTAAATACTTACCATATTCTCAATAGTCCTATGAAGTTGAAGGCGAATGCTATTCTTCTATGCACACTGATGATTGCATCGGCACTGGCGGGATGCGCCGGTGACGATGAGGTAAGGACGCTAACGCAGTCCGATTGCGATGCCATCGGGGATGGTTACACTCTGGACAGCGACAACAATGCTTGCGTCCTGACCGTGACCGAGACCGTGACCGAGACCGTGACCGAGACCGTGACAGAGACCGTAATTGAGACCTTGCAACCGGGATGCACAGACCCCGGGGCAAACAACGTTGACTCGGCCGCAGAGGTCGACGACGGGTCTTGCGAGTACGGTAGCTCCCAGGCCGATATCCTCGCCGCGTTCGAAGCGTCGATGGCTAGCGACCCGGACAATGCTTCCGTACACTACGAGACGGCATGGTACGAGATGGAAGTATCCAGGAAGTGCCGTGAGCAGGGTTCAAACAACCCTTGCGAGCTTGTGCACATGTCAATCGGAGACGCCGACACGCACGACCCCGCAGACGCCTACGACAGCGCTTCTGGCGGAATCATTGAGAACGTGTACGACACTCTGTACAGGTACGAGGGAAGGGGAGACGGAGGATCACACATCGTCCCTCGCCTGGCTACAGGATACACAACTTCGGATGACGGTCTGACCTACACATTCACATTGAGGGACGACGTTTACTTCAGCAATGGCGACAAGCTAGAGGCTAAGGACGTAGTCTACTCGTGGTGCAGGGTTCTAGGACTTGGAAGCCCAAGCTCCGGTGTTGAGTGGATCCTTTCACAGTCGTTCAACTGCAACGACGCCGATGGAAACCACCACGACATGGGAGGGGACAACCTCTCAGTGATCAGCGACACCTCGTTCTCCGTCAACATTTTCGCACCTTCAGCGGCATTCGTCGCCACGATTGCGTACACCGTTGCTGCTGTGATCAACTCAGACCTCTGCGAGGCCAACAGGGTTGTAGTGGCAGATGACCCCAACACCACAGAGGACGAGTCGTCCGACGACTACTGTAACGCGTTCATGGACCACGCTCCGTTCGGAGCGGGCTCAAACGCTTGGATAGTCACCCAGTGGGCTAGGGAGACCAGAACCGTCCTAGAGCCAAACTGGATGTACTGGGAGTCTGGGGACTTCGCGATCAACAGGTACGTTTACGAGACCGTTGACGAGACCCAGACCAGAGTCCTTGCCCTTCAGGACAAGGAAGTGGACCTGGCTTACATTCCACCAGCGCAAAAGGGCGAGTTCTGCGAGAACTTGGATGACAAGCCTAACGCTTACGGAAAGGAGGGCTTCAGGTGCACTTTCCGCTCCAGCTACGTGTATGTCCTAGTGCCATACAACGTTCACCCGAAGGTAGACGACGGCAACGGAAGCACCATGGATCTGATCAACCACGACTGCGACGGCGACGGTACCAACGACTGCAACGTTCTGACTACCTCTGCCGTTCGTGAGGCAATCAGCTACACCTTCGACTACGAGAAGATACGAAGTGAGGCATACGACAACGAGCTAAGCCCCGCATACGGGCCGATCCCGCAGGGATTCCCGTACGACGACACGGCACAGGAGACGTTCACTTACGACCTGCCTTATGCAGAGTCGGTCCTTGACGCTGCTGGATTTGTGAGGCAGTACGATTGCTCATCGATAACACTGACCGGGACCCCCACAGTGGTTGCAGAGGGAGACAGAGACGGCTCCGAGTGCAGGCTTCCCAACACAATGAGGATCCTGTCAAACACCGGAAACGACCCAAGGATCGCCTCGGCACAGATACTAGGAACAGCTCTGGAGGCAATCGGAATTGTGAATGACGCAGCCGACCAGCCATGGGCCCAGGTCCTCGACAACTACTTCACAGGAACATGGGACCTGTGGATCATCGGCTGGGGCCCTGACTATCTGGACCCAGACAACTACTGGTCTCCATTCGCTGGAAGCACCGACATTGGAGGGGACGCATATCACACCCACTACCACAACGATGCCCTAGACGAGATCCTTCTTGACGCGAGGAAGGAGCTGGACGAGGACGTCCGACGCCAGCTATACGTTGACGCGTTTGCCCTGTGGGTCCAGGACCCCAACATGGCTTTCCTTGGCCAGTCCGCCGGAGTTGGAGTGGGTTCGACACACGTTTGTCCACCTGCCTACGACCCCATCGGAGGCGACCACTGGTTCGACTGGGACAAGCTCCCTCTCGTTAACGGCCAGTATGTCGGCTCGTGCTCATAGAGCTAGGGTTCGGGGAATTGACGAAGATCCCGTGCCGGGCCACATCGCGGCTCGGCGCGGGACACAGCGCCCTACTAGGGGGCACTTGGTAGAAGGGTCTAGGAGCCTCCTTGTAGAATGGCGCTCCTCAATACGGCAAACTACTACATTGTGAGTTCCCTACGGGAAATGGAAAGGAGGCACGGGAGTGAAGACCCACGAGTTCATAATTCGGAGGATTATACTCCTAGTACCCGTCATGGTAATGGTGGCGGTGTTCACATTCGTGATATCCCAGATCATCCCATCCCAACCGGCAGCCGTCCTGTGCGGCGAGAGGTGTGGTCTAGTAGACCCGACAACCGGTAAGACCCTGCTCGAGATGCAGAGGGAGCGGCTGGGCCTGGACAAACCGGTGACCGAGCAATTCAGGATATACCTGGTCAATCTAGCACAGGGGGACTGGGGCGAGTCGTTATTCTACGGCCGCCCAACATTGGATGTAGTCAAGGATGCGGCACCGGTAACCCTTGAGATGTCCTTATTCGCTCTACTTATCGGATACCCAATTGGCATATCCCTCGGAATATTGAGTGCAGTTTGGCAGGACAGCGTTTTCGACCACATCTCCAGATTCATGGCAATAGCCTTCGTATCGCTTCCCATTTTCTGGCTCGCCATGATGTTGCAACTCCTTTTTTCCACAGGGCCCGATGTAGGGGGTATTTGCGACCCTATCTTCGGAACGGAGGGCGGTTGCCTGCCATTATACGGCAGGCACGACGTGGCTCTAACGTATCCAGATTACACCTCCCTGACGTGCGTACAGATTTCCTGCTACCCCTGGTATTACCCATCAGGAGGCACCGGATTCCATCTAGTAGACAGCTGGTTCGTCACCGACCAGGCACTATCCACCCTGCACCCAGATTATTCCACCAACAGAGCCCTATTCGATGATAGCCTCTCTCACCTAATCCTCCCCTCATTCACCCTGGGAATTGCATCGGCCGGGTCTCTACTCAGGTACATGAGGGCAAGCCTACTTGAGGTCCTGAACGAGGACTACGTCAGGACTGCAAGGGCCAAGGGGGTTTCCGAGTCCAGGGCGATACTAGTCCATGCTTGCCGCAACGCGCTCATCCCAATATTGACAATCTTGGGGTTCTCAATAGGGGGGGCGATAGGGGGTGCCGTCCTCACAGAGTCGATATTCAACTTCTACGGTATGGGCAGGGTGGCTATCCAGGGCGTCTTAGTTCCAGACTTCTCAATAATCATGGGTGTCACTCTGATTACTGCGGTAATCTTCCTGCTCTCAAACCTAGTCGTGGACATATTGTACGCCATAGTTGATCCAAGGGTGAGGCTAGAATGAGTTGGGAAGAAGGCGAAGAGGAAAGAGCCGAGAGCCTAAGGGGAATCAGGGCAAGAATTACACAATTCCGAACCGACGCATCAAGGAGTTGGAAGGTCTTCAGAAAGTCAATCCTAGCAGTGACAGGACTCGCTATGGTGGTATCCGTTTCTGTAATTTCGTTCTTCGCAGATGACATAGCAGTCGAGCATCCCGGTCGCGATCTTCAGGACTCCAGGGACACCTGGAACTTAGACTATGAGCCCGAGCTGAAAGCCCCATTCTCCGAGGAATGCGACTGGCACGAACAGACTATTTCACTCACCACTCTCAGAAGATGGGACTACAACTGGACCGAAGCGCTAAGCCATGAGCAGATCAACCCAGATGACCGGACGCTATACAGGGAAACCTTGGAGGTTATCGAGCTAATTTCCCTCGGAGACCGACTAGGTTACGCCTTGCCACTAGACCTAGTTACTCTGGATGCCGACAACTCTTCCCTAATTTGGATGTCAGACGAGTTGATGGAAAACAGTTCCTTGAACACTGTGAAACTGGTCTATGTTTTCGATAATGAGGAGATGCACCACTGGTGGCTCCCGGATGGCTACGACGTGTGTATCTTCGGAACGAATAAAGAGGGGAATGATCTGTTTAGCAAGGTCTTGTATGGCTCGCGAATCTCCCTGAAGATCGGGTTCACAGTAGCGACCTTGACGGTCATCATAGGCACAGTTGTCGGTAGCATTAGCGGATACTATGGGGGGAGGGTTGACGAGGTAATTATGAGGATAACTGACGTCTTCTTTGCAGTCCCCGGACTAATTTTGGCAATGGCCTTCGTTGCAGCCTTGCAAGCTGTAGAGAGCTTCATCGTCCCGCTCTGGTTAGGGATCCTGATTCCCATTTGCTTCATAGCATTCTCCGCTAGGTCTGTCGTCTCAGAATCCATTCTCCCTCCAACTGGTTCGGGCAAGGAAAACCAAGTTGCCACCAATTCGCTATTGCGCTCGATTTCATTATTATTGGCGGTGTTTGTCGCGCTAGGGGGAATCTGGCAGGGGGTATTCGAGGTGTCCGAGTCTTGGCTCTGGAGAGCCTCAGCATCGGTTACTGTAATCCTACTCGTTGCATCTCTGGTGGTATTCGATAGGGCTATGTTAGACAGGGCATCATTCGAAGGATTGAGGAACAGGGCATCAGATGTTTTCGACTGGAGGAACCCATACCGTTACCTGACTCTCAGGACAGTCATGATTTTCGTCGCTGCAGTGATACTCCACAGGTGGTCTGGTGACACTGACGGGGAAATTACGGTCATCCAGGAATTCGACAGGCTCTGGAAGATCCAAGTGGCGCTTGTCTTCACTGGTTGGCCCGGATATGCCCGCTTGATCAGGGGACAGGTCCTCTACGTGAAGGAGATGACTTTCGTCGAGGCGGCCCGAAGCGTTGGGGCGCCACCTGGCAGAATCATGTTCCGACACATATTGCCCAACGCATGGGCCCCATTGCTAGTGGCGTTCACACTAGACATCGGAGGCACTATCCTATCCGCCAGCGGCCTTTCATTCATCGGACTAGGTGCCCCTCCCCTTTCTGCTGAATGGGGTAGGCTCGTCTCGGATGGCCGGACTTATTTCCCCCAAGCATGGTGGTTGGTCCTCTTCCCCGGACTTGCAATAGCAACTACTACCCTGGGGTTCAACTTGCTGGGGGATGGAATTCGGGATGTTGTTGATCCCAAGAACAGGAGGTGAGGAATTGGCAAATCTACTAGAAATTGAAGGTTTGAGGGTGCACTTCGATACTCTTGATGGCCCCATCGAGGCTCTAAACTCAGTCTCTTTCTCAGTTCAGGAAGGAGAAATCATGGGAGTTGTGGGCGAGTCAGGTTGTGGCAAATCGGTCACTTCTCTGGTAACGATAGGTTTAGCCTCTTGCGAAGTTGACTCTGGAAGCATTATTTTCGAAGGAAATGAGCTTCTGAAGAGAACTTCTGAAACCTTAGAGCGCAAGATTTCCACGTCGAAAAAACTCTCATCCGCCCTCTTGCTGGCAATGGTGGCTGGATTATTCTGGACCCTCTTCCAGCCAATTACGGGACTCCAAGTCACACTCGCTATACTCGCATTGTTGTTACTTACAACCGCATTCACTTGGTCCATGGAAAGGCCACAACGCTTGCATGAGTCATTCCTTAGGTCGATAAGAGGAAACCGGATCAGTATGATATTCCAAGAACCAATGACGGCATTAAACCCCCTTTATACCGTTGAGAAGCAGATATGCGAGGTCATGAAGGAGCACGGAAAAGTGGTTGAAACCGAAAAGAACAGGGGGATGAGGTTGGTTGAAGCCTTGGCCTACCCGTTTACTTTGCTTTACTCGACATCTAGGGCAAACCCCCTCAGCTCATCCCTCTTTGCCTTGGGGGTTGCCACCATCGTTGCCTTGCACCTAACTGGCCGGGCTTCAAGTTTCATTCTATACCCATTCATATTATTTCTCGCCATACCATCGCTGGCTTACGTATTCCATAACCCCAATTGGACGTTTTCTCTCTCCGCACTAGGAACTCATGAAACTGGAAATGAAGGTAACCAACCTTCCCATGCCACTGCAAAACAAGCCGCCCTCTCGTCCCTCCCACTGGCATTTGCGGCACCGATCATAGCCTTCTTGCTTCTCTGGATGCCCTTTAGTGCTCTGGTCGGTGCAGCTATAGTCTGTGGAATACTAGCAATCCCCCCTCTCCAAGCTTCAAACTACTTTGAACTGGACTCCGCTCATAGGGAGCAAGTCGTCGGAATATTGGAAGAGGTGAGGATCCCCAACCCAGAGACAGTTGCGAAGATGTATCCTCACGAACTGTCCGGGGGGATGAGGCAACGGGTTATGATTGCTATGATGATGGCATGCGAACCAAAGCTATTGATTGCAGATGAGCCAACTACTGCTCTCGATGTAACAATTCAAGCCCAGATCCTACAGCTTATGAGGGATTTGAGGGACAGGGAGGGTACCTCGATAATGCTCATCACCCATGATCTGGGGGTGATTGCCGAGATGTGCGAATCGGTGACCGTCATGTATGCGGGAAGGGTTGTGGAGAGGGCTCCAATTTTGGACCTCTTTTCGAACCCGAAACATGCCTACACTAGAGGTTTGATTTCATGCACACCCAGTCTGTCCTCGACTAGAAAGTCAACATTGCCTGCAATACCCGGGCAGGTTGCGAATCCATCCGACTTTGTAGAAGGTTGCAGGTTCTGTCAGAGGATGGGAAGAACGGGGAGTACTCTTACCTCGCCTCCAGATCTGATGGAGATCAGTCCAGGGCATTGGGTCGACATGTGCCCCATATGCACGGACCAGGAAAAGGACAATTGGGAGTGATTTAGTGAATATAGCCGAATCAGACGACAGAGGGCCAAACTCGAATGAGCCGAGCGATACCCTAATAGAAGTACGAAAACTCAGGAAGTACTTCCCCGTTAAGTCCGGAATGTTCTCCAGCGTAAGATCGCACGTGAAGGCAGTGGATGGGGTCGATTTCTCGATTCTCAAAGGCGAGGTTTTCGGTATTGTAGGGGAATCTGGTTGTGGTAAGACTACGCTAGGGAGGGTGATTCTTGGACTAATCCCGATTACATCGGGGTCTGTAAAATTCTGCGACGAGGATATCCGGAAAATAAACAACAGAGAACTGAGGAGGAAAATGCAGATCGTTTTCCAAGACCCAGGGGGATCAATGAATCCCCGGATGTCCATCCGTTCTATAGTTGGAGAGCCTCTAATCGTGAATGGGCTTTCCGATGGTGCCGAATTGACGAAGAAGGTCGGAGAGTTGCTAACCTCTGTGGGTTTGAAGGAAGAACACATGACTAGGTTCCCTCACGAATTCTCAGGAGGGCAGAAGCAGAGAATCGCCCTAGCTAGGGCTCTTTCACTTGACCCCGAATTCATACTCCTAGACGAACCAACTAGTGCCTTGGACGTGTCAGTGCAGGCACAAGTCCTCAATCTCCTTATTGACATCCAGAAAAAGCGGGATCTTACGTTCGTATTCATTGCTCATGACTTGGCCGTCGTTCGTCATGTTTCGGACAGAGTTGCGGTAATGTACTTGGGCAAGATAGTAGAGATGGCGGATGCCGATGAGATATACAACAATCCGGCTCACGCGTACACAAAGGCGCTAATTTCTGCCATCCCAAGCCCGGATCCGAATGCAGATAGGAACAAGGATACGCTGGAAGGCGACGTTCCTTCTCCTATCGACCCCCCTCCCGGTTGTGCGTTTGGTCACAGATTAGGTCATCCAAAATGGGAGCAAAGCACGAAGTCAGACCTATCCCTCAAGCAGATTTCCCCCGGCCATTGGGTACAGCCTTGTCCGTGCTGCACCGAGGGTTTGTGATGGGGGAAGACACCCCGGAAAAGTCGGATTTCCTAGACAAGAAGAAAGAGTCAGAGGCCTCTTTCTGGAGGCTGAAGAAGTCATTGGACAAGTGGAGGGAGGACAGGGTGAAGCGAGTCTTGGCCCAAGAGGGCGAGTCGGTTTGGATGACTATTGGGAGGCCACTGTACATTTCCGGTTGCGTTCTCTTCGATGGACCGGTGATGCTAGAGATTGTCCGCCTAGGTGATCGGGAAACGTGGGCTTGGATGGCTTACATTACTGCACTTTACTTCGCAATCAAACTTCAGATGAGAACCTACGACAAAATATTCTCTGTCGACATCAGTCAGGTTTCATTTGAAAGTCCCTAAGGGGGAACTTCTGGGAATCTACCCTCTCGAATCTCCTGAAGGAGGGCACTACCAGTCCTGCCATGGTTGTCACGACCATTAACGATACTGCAACCGCATAGGTCGTCAGGACATTTGTCTCCTCTATCATCCAACCTCCAATCAGAGGGGATAGTGGTATGAATATCAGGGATCCAATTGCATCTAGGGAATTCACTCTACCCCGAAGATACTGGTCTACGCTATCGGACATTGTGGTCATCCAAATAACCCTGAGCTGACCGCCCAATATACCCTCTAGTAGTACGAAAAATAGGATTATCCAGAACGGGATGGGCATTGCCCACATCAGCATGCACCAACCAATTCCTCCGATGAAGATGTAGAATACAAGCCCCCTCCTCTCTCTTGAGACTGGAAAAAAACCACCAATAGCAGCCCCGATCATGGCCCCTCCAGCACCCACCGCACCGAAAATTCCGAATTCTTTGGCCCCTAGCCCCTTATCCTCGACGATGAAAGGAATTCCAATCTCTATTGCCGAGTCACCAATATGCCAGATCATGAACATCACAATTCCAGCAAATAGCCATGGCTGTGTCTTCACGAATGCCCATGCTTCTGATATTTCCTCACGAAGGTCGCCCTCTTCCTCCCTTTCCACAGGAACTTCTGAAATCGTCCAGAGAATTGCCCCACTGAAGATGAACGTCAGGGCATCGATGAAGAGACATGCCTCTATGCCGAATTCTGCAACAGTGAAACCACCAATCAGAGGCCCTAGCATCCACGCCCCAGTCATCGCGACTCCTCTTATCGAATTGGCCTCTGTAAGCAGATCCTCTTCCACTAGGTCCGGGACAAGAGCACTTACTGCAGGGATAGAAAAGGCCCCCGCACCCCCAGTCAGGAAAGTCACCACCATAAGCGTCTGAAACTTCCCAAATCCTGCAATTAAGAACAACACTGCCAGAGTAACAAGGACTGCTTGGGCAATATCAGCTGCTAGAGCAACTGTCCTCCTCGGCATCCTATCAACAACCATCCCCCCGTACAGGAGGAGTGGCAAGTGCCCAAGGAAATACGCCGTGAATATCAATCCGTATGCCTTGGGCCCCCCGGTCTGAGCTACGGTCCACCCCATGCCGATGATGAAGATGGCCCCCCCAAGCATGTTAACGAAATTCCCAATTACTAGGCGACGGAATTCGAGGATCCTCCATGCTTCCATCATTCCCATGAGTTTCGTTTGCGGGGACTTCTATTCAATATGCTCTAAATGAAAAAGAAATCAACCTAGAATTGTAACTCTGTTCGATTGAACCAGATTTCTATTTACATTAGAAATATATTTATTCATTTGTACAATAATTTTTATTATAATTAATTGAATGTACAATATAATAATTATTTAATATGTTTTCACTCATTCTAAACTAGATTATTTGTTCATACGTTCAAACTATAAACCACCTTTCTCACGGTCGGAGATATGGCAATAAAGTCGAAACTAGAGTACATATGGCTGGATGGGTTTGAACCAACACAGAGTTTGAGAAGTAAGACAATGATAGAGACAGACTTCTCGGGAAAACTAGAGGACTGCAAGATGTGGTCTTTTGATGGCAGCTCCACACTGCAAGCTGAGGGCGGGGCTTCAGATTGCCTTCTGAAACCAGTCGCGATATACCCCGATCCAGATAGGGTGAATGGATTCCTGGTAATGTGCGGGGTGTACAATGCAGATGGCACAGCACATCCTTCGAATGGTAGAGCAACAATAGAAGAGGACGATGATGACTTCTGGTTCGGATATGAGCAGGAGTACTTCCTATGGGACCCCGAGACAAACCTCCCATTGGGGTTCCCTAAGGAT
This sequence comes from uncultured Candidatus Poseidoniales archaeon, assembly GCA_964414525.1. GTDB lineage: Archaea > Thermoplasmatota > Poseidoniia > Poseidoniales > Thalassarchaeaceae > UBA36. The sequence continues at coordinate 10,358 of CAYPWN010000030.1, forward strand.
GCAACCCCTCAGGGACAATTCTACTGCTCCGTTGGGGGGGAGAACGCATTCGGCCGGGAAGTAATAGAGGCCCACCTTGACATGTGCCTAGATGCAGGGATCAACGTAGAGGGCATCAACGCGGAAGTTGCCGTAGGGCAATGGGAGTTCCAGATTTTCGCAAAGGGCGCCAAAAACGCAGGCGACGAGGTCTGGGTGGCAAGATATCTGGCTGAGAGGAATGCAGAGAAGTACGGGCTATCGATAGAGTGGCATCCGAAGCCATTGGGAGCAACCGACTGGAACGGATCTGGCATGCATGTGAACTTCTCTGACACGACCCTAAGGACATGTGGGGACGAGGCCACATTCAACAAGGTCTGCGAGGAATTCGGCAAGAACATCGAGAAGCACATCAGCGTCTACGGTGCGCATAATGAGCAGAGGCTAACCGGCCTCCATGAGACTCAGTCGATACATGAGTTCTCGTATGGGGTCTCTGACAGGGGAGCCTCAATCAGAATACCTATTGGAACAGTCGATGACGGTTGGTGCGGAAGGCTAGAAGACCGAAGGCCATCATCCAATGGAGATCCATACAAAATTGGCGCCGTAGTAATTAGCACAACTAAGTCCGCTTACCAAGCATCAGAAATAGGCGCTGATTCTGAAGCCGTCGGTTTAGTTAGTGTCTGAAGTCATCAATCGATATTCAAGGCCGGTTTAACCGCCGCCACACTATTGCGAATGTCGGGGAAAACACCTCTTCGTCTTCCAATAGCATTTGGGTCACTTCTTCATCAGAGAACCACCTCACCTCTGAGATTTCTTCTTCGCTCACGACAAATGGGCCCTCAGATTTGTGTCTATAGACCCAGGTGAATTCATTGTCCGTTTCTTCACATGCACCAATCTTGAACATCCTCTCGGGAACAATCGCCAGATCCAAACCAATCTCCTCGAAAGCTTCTCTGACTACGCATTCGTCATACCCCTCCCCGCTGTCAACATGTCCCGAAACAGAGGAATCCCACCTACCTGGAAACCTGTCTTTACCGCTAGACCTCTTCTGCAACAATACTCTGCCATCGGAATCGAACACTAGTAGGTGAGTAGACCTGTGGAGGTGGCTAGATCTATGTATCTCGTCTCTACTGGCACTTCCTACAACTGAATCGGAATTATCTACGATATCGAAGATTTCTTCAGCCATTAGGATTCCTTTCTGTCCATGACAATTGAAACTACTTCATCTGCGCATCCCCATGACAAAGTTACCCCTGCACCCCCATGGCCATAGTTGTGGATAACCCTGGTGCCGCCAATCTCTTCCTCTTCCAGGCGAACTTCTGACCTAGAGGGCCTCAGACCTACAGTGCCGCCAACAATCTTGCTTCTATCCAAGTCGGGCCAAATTGCCTCTACCTTTCCTAGAATCAGCTCGTTGTCCTCATTCCTGATTTCTAGCCCCCAGTCACCAACCTGAGCAGTCCCCCCAAGGACGGTAACGTCACTCCTTGGTATCGTATAGGTCAAAGACTCCGGCTGTTGATCGAAGTGACCTACTCCCGGATCCTGTTTTACGAAGATGACCTGACCCCTCACCGGCCTAACCTCTTTGTCGTTGCAAAGGTCTCTTGCTCCAAGGCCCACGCAGTTGATCACGACATCGCACTCAAGATCAGAAAAGTCCGAGATGAATGAACGCCGGCAAACTCCTCCCATTTCCTCCACCCTCCCTCTGAGCCAAGGCATGTATAGTGGCATCTCAATCACCGGGGCCCTGAACTCCCAGCCGAAGATATACCCCTCAGGAATCTCATTTTCATCAAGAACTCTGAAAGCCGCTATCCCGTCTTTCCAAGACGGCAGTCCAACCACTTCCCTGAGGTATTCCCTGCCATCCCGCATCGTTACTCCTGACTCAGGGTTCTGTAGGCAAAGACGCTCTAGCTCATCATAAGTCACAATCCCCCACTTGTCAGCCTTGTCGGCTGGAGCGGTTAGAAACGGGTACCAAATAGCTGCGGCCACATCAGAAACAGTATCTGGACTGAATTTGTCAGACACTACTTCTACTTCATGCCCCTCCTCTAGGAGACGTATTGCACACGACAATCCCGAGACCCCTGCCCCGATAACGATACAGCGCATGTTGTCCGATTGGTGACTCCCTTATCACATATAGACAAACTCTTGAGCGCGACCCAACATGACGTAACGTGCCCAAGGTCAAGAGGCCCAAGAAAGGCTGGCCCGTTCCAAAGAGGAGGAGGCCCAGACCCCCTCGAAGGACAACATCCCAGGCTAGGAGAATGCCAAGGTGCCGCTCCTGTGGTCAGTTGAGCATGAAGAAGGATGAATCAAGAAATGAGATGTTTTGTGTCTCCTGCGGAGTAATCTCCTGATGCCAAAGCCCAATATCGCTCGCCCCGCCCAGAGTTTGCCACAGTGATGAGGAACCGCACCGGGTGCATCGGGCACCTAGAGTGATGGGCGATCTGAGTGGCACCGGGTGAACGTATGGGAAGAGGCAGGGTATTCATAGACGAGATGGGTAGGAAGTACCGGATAAAATCCCCCGATCCTCTTAGCGAACCTCCAGAAAACCTGCGGATCGCTAGGACAAGAAAGATGTGGGATGTATACTTGAGAATGATGGGCACCGTACTCCCTGCATTCTTCTTGATGTACACTTTTCTATTCTTGATTCTAGGTATTTCTACTCTCGAACCCACGGTGGTACTGGGGTCTAGCCTGTGTAGTGCCCCACTGGTGATTCTAATCGTTAGGCTCCATAGGCCAAAGCTAGTTCACGTAAGCCTAGCAGTTCCAGATGAGTCCGGTTCCGAAGCGCATGCCTTGCCAGGGGGCAGATCATTGAGGACCCCAACAAAGACGAAGCTAAGCCGATTCATCGTGAAAGACGACTCAATCCTAGACGTGCCCCCGAGCAGGCATCTTTGGTTGATATTCGGAGCAGTAGTTTCAGTGGGGGTGGCAATCTGGGCACTGATCATTGGCGTCTCCGAAGACCTCGGGTTCCTACTTTTCGTTATCATGGCAATACCCCTTTGGCTAGTGGGGTTTTCACTTCCAGTTCTGGCTTGGTGGGGAACTTCCAACAAGCTGCTTGGACTTGCCACTAGGAGGAGAGATGCCGAAGCATGGCTGATGGCTGGCATGGCCTCCGCGTTTCCAGCATTCATCTTCAATTCCCTGATTGCACCGGAACTGGTTCCCTTCAGTCAAAAATCCTGGGCCTTCGAACTTTCCCTTCTGGCAATAGGGGCCCCTTTCTGTGAGGAGATTTTCAAGGCCTTGGCTGTAGCCATATTCCTGCCCTCGATCAAGGGTCCAAAGCATGGCTTCCAAATCGGCTTTACAGTTGGCCTTGGGTTTGCTCTAATTGAGAACTTCCAGTACATTGGCGCCTCCGTTTTCGGGGGTCCAATCGCTGCGTCTTTCACAATACTAGTTAGGGGCATTGGCTCAATCCCCGGGCATGCCATATGGACTGCTATTGCAGGCACTGCAATAGGCTGGCTAGCAACAGATGATGAATTCAAGGCAAAGATGACTTGGAGGGCTAGATCGATGGCAATCTCAGCTATAGATGTGGCAGAGGGGCTGGGAATTGACACCGATGGCGATGGCGACCTTTCAGGATTCGACGGCCCACGACCCACTCTAGAGGATGAGATTCTCAACTCTTCATCGAGGAGAAAAGAGTCGGACAATCCTTGGACTATTCTCGAATCGGATTTCTCCATGACTTACAAGAAAACCAATCCATTATCCAATAATCCCGGCATCCAGACCCCTAGGGGCATAATTCCCGCAACTTCTCTTTCAATAGCTGGGCACTCATTCTGGAACGGAAGCTCCTTCCTTTCTTTTGTCGCTCCGACTGAGTGGTTGGGTTTCGATGATGGGCAAGGTGCGGCAATTATGCTAGTCTGGACAGTATTCCTGATATCTTCCGTTCTCCTTCTCGCTAGGAGCCTGATAAGGGGCATCAACTCACTGGAATCGTGACCGAGAGAAGTTTTTGGACGAATCCACAGTCTTGATTCCGAATCGTTCTTGACCGCAGTTGTGAGCGTGCACTCGTAAATATGGTCGAATTCGGTGACGATCTCACAATCTCGTTCGCCCTGGTTTCCTCTTTGTTACTGATTTCTATGGCAAAGGATCTCCTCGACAGGGGGGGTCTCGCTGCTGCGCTCGGAGTCGGGTTGGTGATTTCTCTGCTAGGTCACTGGACCTGGCTATTGGTGCTAATGACCTTCCTTATCGTGGGTTCCATGGCGACCAAATGGAGGTTCGAGGAGAAAGTCAAAATCTCTGCGGAGGAGGCAAACGATGGGGTTAGGGGATGGAAGAACGTACTAGCTAATGGGGGCATGGCAAGCATAGTAGCTGTAGCCAATCACACAGTCGGGGGGCATGATTGGGCATACTTTGTTCTCTGCTCAGCAGTCTCAGTGGCCGCCTCTGACACTCTTGCCTCAGAAATCGGAAGCTTGGACCCTAGAACTAGGATAATCACCACATTGGAGGCAGTTCCAGCGGGAACAAATGGGGGTATGTCCCCTACAGGAACACTTGCTGCCTTCTATGGGGCCCTTCTCATTGCCGTAGTATCAACAGTACTTGGTGCCATTAACGGGGATCAGACCCCCACAGTTTTCTTCTTCTCCTTTGTCATTTTGTTCGGTTGGCTGGGGTGCCAGGTCGACTCTATCCTAGGCGCATTGCTTGAGAACCGAGGATTGCTTGGGAAACACAGTGTGAACTTCCTGGCGACACTCTCCGGCTCACTAATGGCCGTATTCGTAGCTTCGAGGTTTCTCTGACATGTGGGCGAAGGGTTGAACACGACTGGCCAAGGAAAAGATATGGGTGATGGGTTGCATATGAGAAAACTAACCCTCGCAACAATAGCAACCATGGTATTGCTATTGCTGTCCTCAAGTCCCGGAGTTTCTCAGAACCAGGCTGCGTATGAGGGGCCCGGCTTCGAGAGTTTCAACCCTGAACAGAACATGTTATTCCTGAAGGGGGACGAAGATAACCAGATATTGGATAGAAACTGGACTACAGTAACCGGCCTGCCTCCCGGGAGCACCTCTTTCTCAAAGACAAGCTCATTCACCCCCCCCACAATTGTGGACGCCCTCGCATCTCCTGTTCTGGAGCCCTTTAGGTTCGAGGGGAACATTACAGTACGCCTTTTCGCATCATTGCAGACTACAAGTAATGCCTGCTCATTGTCAAACACCCCAGTGGGCGGACCACTAGGGTCCGAGACTCAGTTCTCTGTTACCATTTCAATGGGGGGATTCGAAGTAATGTCAGGGGTTGAAACCGAGTCAATGGTGATGAGCAAAGACAGGACAGATCCGCACATTTTCGAAGCTTCAGTGAACAATGTAAACGTCTCAATGAATTCCGGAGACGAAATAAGGATCTCAATACAAGTAAGGCACGAATGCGCGGTCTCTGGAACTCTTTGGTGGGGGACATACGACTCTACCACGGGAATAATTTTCGATGGGGAAATTATCGAGACAAAACTGAACGTGATTTTGGACCAGAACAGATTGGGAAGGATTGAATTCACGCCGATCTCCCCATGGGGTGAGGCAGATTTCTCGAACCAGGCAATCGAACTAGTAGGCCCCATGCCTTGGAGGGAGATGTGGCATGGATACGTTGAGCACGACAAGTGGCTCGACCATTTCGAGACCCCAGAAGGGACATCCAAGGGGGAGTCAAACAGGACAATTCTGACTTGGTCAACAGATGGCCCACTAGCTCCTGGAAACTACATGTTGGACGCTTGCTTCACTCTTTCCGACCAAGATCCTGGGGAATCCTGCCACTCTTGGGCTATGTTGAGGTTCAATGTCCCTGAGGATGAGAAACCTCTCCTAGGCTCTGGAGTCGCCTCTGCAGTTGTATTAATGGGAATAATTTCCTGGATAGGGGCCTCACTCAGGGGGGCCAATTTCCCTCTACCGGCATATGCCGTAATACTTCTCCTGGCACTAGCATCCGCGGCCACTGCATTCCACCTCCCGGATATCGATTCTGATGCCTACAGGGAGGGGGGGGCCGCACCCCCATTCATCCTTCTATCACATGACACGGAAACGGGCTCAGTCTCTCTTTCAGATCTGATGGATGAGTCGGATGCAGTAGTAATTGGCATGTTCACACCGGGTTCCCCTAATGCAGAGAGGCAGATGACCGACTTCCAGAACGCTGCCAAGATTATTTCCCAGGACGGCCATCGAGTGTCCTTCGTACAGATAGCCACTGGAGAGGGGTTGCAAGCATTCAATCTAGACGAATATGCAATAGAGTTGAACGGCTCTTGGCCCTTGCTTCTAGATGACTCCACAGTCGGTAGATCGCTTCCAAGTGGCGCCACTGACGCTGTCATAGTTATCGATTCTGCAGGTTTCATCGCATCCTGGTCTCCGGGCTCTATGCCTCCCTCTGAAATCAATGACGCGACCCAGAAGTCATCCGTAGGTTCTGGAAACTCACCCCTGCGCCTAATCTCAATGGTAGCAGGGACGACCATCCTCCCTCTCCTAATTCTTAGCCTTCCTAGCGAGGGTAGGTACGATGACCCCAAAGAAGCCATGATCCCAGCAGTTGGTGCTTTCATGACTCTCGGCGGTTCATCACTGGGGTTCCTCGTCTGGGCGACCCCGGTCTCGTTCTTGTCGTCAGCAGGAATGGGGGCATACTGGGTTTTCGTCGAAATCCTGATATCCGGTATTCTCGTTTATCACGGCTTAGCAATGTTATTCCGAGGGAGAATTGGCGAAGTTCAGGCTCTTTCCGATTTCTTACACTCGAAATTAAACCAGAAGTACAAAGATTGGAGAAACGCTCAGAGGTTCTCGGAAGACGTCTATCTGGGTCTATGGCTAGCATGGCTAGCGTGGCTCGTCGATCCTTCGCTAGTCGCACAGGGAGTAGGATCTATGGCTAGGTCCGGAGTTCTTGGAGCGACCCTGTCCCCACTCATGCTCCTTGGCTTCTCACTCTGTGCGGGGTTGACCATCCTGATTTTGCGCTCGCTAGTCTTGATTTTCGGCAAGTACTCCAGACTCCTCGGACTTCTTAGCGTCGGAGTAAGGCCAAGGGCTTGGGGTTTGTCAGTTGCGATTATGGGGTCTTGGACACTAATTAGCATAATTGTAGGTCCTCTTTCATCTGCAATGTGAACCAACTATCGACCGAGAGCATCATAAGAGGGAATCGGTTCTCTAGCACACCCTTGGGGGGTATAGTATAACCTGGTAGTACCGCGGGCTCCAGTTGCACGGGAATGACGA
>CAYPWN010000031.1:0-17585 GCA_964414525.1 uncultured Candidatus Poseidoniales archaeon
GTTGTAGGCAGCCATCAGGGGGTCCCCGGTTCAAGTCCGGGAGCGCGGACCACTATCCCCTCAGTTCTTCCAGAGGAATCTGGATAGAGGGGACGCTAAATGAGAAGCTGTGACGACTCGTCTTAGGGGGGAAGACCCCGTCAGAAATCCCCATCTCTAGAACCTCATCCTTGGTTATGGACTTCTTCTCACAATCTGGCCACACATCAACAAGAACCGTATCATCCTCGATATATTCGACCATGATTACTGGGACTCGGTCTAGATCCAGTAGACCTGCAGCGGTCCATTTGTGATGACCGTCTAGGATAACAAGAGAGGCAGCATCTACTATGATAGGCTTGTAGAATCCCTTGTTTAGCAACTTTGAGATCCTCTTCTCTAGATTGGACGGGATAACCTCCTCGTGACCTCTTAGGGAGCCCCGCTCAACCATCTCAACGTCGACTCGCTGCTCAATCATCGTCTCTACCAGATGCAAGCAGGCTCATAAATGAGTTCTAGGTCGGCGGGCCGCTAGAGGTCTACCAATGGGGCTGCATAAACACATTAGTGGTGTCTGGAAGCAGCCCAAGGAGAACCTCCCCTCGCGATATCGCAGTGACAGGATGGCCGGCTGGAGAAGGGACCCAGTGTTCGCTAGAATAGACAAGCCGACTAGGATAGACGCCGCACGGAGAGTCGGATACAAGGCGAAGCAGGGAGTAGTAATGGTTCGAACCAGAGTTAGAAGGGGTGGTCTGAGAAAGGGTAAGATTCACATGAAGAGAAAGCCCTCAAAGACGGGTATCAAGAAGATCACCATGGGCAAATCAATCCAGAGAATCGCAGAGGAGAGGACTGCAAGGAGGTACCCCAACATGGAGGTCCTAAACTCCTACTGGGTTGGAGAGGACGGGAAGAACAAGTTCTACGAGATTATTCTCGTCGATCCCTCTCACCCAGCGATAATGTCCGACAAGGACTTGGGATGGGTGTCCAACGGGGCAAGTCACCGAGGCCGAGCATTCAGGGGCAAGACTGGGGCTGGAAAGAGAGGCAGAGGCCTGCTAAACAAGGGCAAGGGAGCCGAGAAGCTCCGACCCAGCCTCAAGGCGAACAAGAACAGAGGGAAGTAAGCAGTTACTCCGTCAGATTGATGCCTTATGATGAGTGGCAACTAGGTATGGCGGACCGTCACGCGTCGGAGATTAGGGGCCTCCCCGTAATTATACCGGACGGTAGTCTGCTAGGGACTGTTCACGACACGGTGATAGATGTCAGCAGCTGGTCCTGCACTCACATTTTCGTCTCCGACCCACCGGAGGCCCTCGTAGAGGGAAGGACACATGTAGCAGTCCCATGGAACTGGGTCAGATCGATAGGAGATGTGGTGATTCTGAGGTGGTTCCCTCAAACCCCCATTCCTAGGAAACTCTAGAAAATAATGCCGAGCAATTCCGAACGCGGCTGCGATACCGTTCAAAAGGAAAGGGCGAACGGCCGCTCGATGCGACTCTCCCAGGCCCTCGTGTGCGCCATCCTCCTGACATCAACGCTGACCGCGGGGGCATCCTCCACCAAGGGAGTAATCTCGTGCTCAAACTCCAGCCTAGAATCTCTACCCGGAAACTGGAGTCTGGACGATCAGGATTGCCTTCGCGTTGATCTAGGCGTCCATGTTCCAGGAACGACGCTATCCTTCGACATGTCATCTGATGAGGAGATAGACATCCTCCTATTTCCGTCAAACACGGTCTCAGTCTACCAGAATGAGCAGTCTTACAGAATAGACTCAGTATGGATTTCGGAATCCGTTTTCGAGTCCTTCAGCGGGTCAGGAGAGTGGCATTGGGAGGTTCCTGGGGACAGGGACACAACTAGATGGTATCTCGTTGTCGACAATCTAGCTCACCCACAGGACTCGGGAGAGGGCTCACAAGGGGGGCAATCAGCAGAGATATCACTGGATGGCGGGGTCATCGAGGCCAGAGAGTTCACCCTTTCCGACTCAATTCACAGGGTTAGCCCGGGGGACTACTCAGTGGTGCATGGGCCATTCTCCGTAGACGAGGGGACACTCTTCGAGATTCAAGCTAGGACAATGGTTGGATTCCCTGACATTTTCGTGATGACAGAGACGGCTTTCTCATACTACTCGCCAAGCTCGAACTGGTCTTCTTCACTTAGGATCGTTTCAGCAGACATGCTTCTGGTAAGTAACCAGAGGAACCTACTCTGGGAGGCGAGCGACACTAACGGGGAGGACCTGTACATCATAGTGGACAATAGGCCAGGTCCTGGCGGGGGCGGGGCAGGGAACTCTCATGCAGCCGTAACAGTGACCGTAATCCTGACCCCAATCCTAGAACCAACCATATCCAGCCAAACAGATCTTGACTCTGTCGACGTCAACTCTCTAGTGACCCTCTCGGCTCTAGAAACACCGAACAAGTCGAACCAGATTCTGGACTCTGGCTATTCTTGGGACATAGACGGTGATGGGAACACCGACGCCTACGGGGCAACGATAGAACACACTTGGGATACTCCGGGAAATTACACGGTTAGGCTTTCAGCGACTTCCGTCGATTCAAGGAGTTCCAGCAACTTAAGAGTGATCAGAGTCATGGACATGAGTGACCCTGTTGTTTCCATGGGAGTATCGGGGCAGATAACAAAGGGATTCGGCGAGCAGTTGGTCATTAGTGCCACTTTCAGCGATAACTGGGGCGTCGAAAGCCTGGATTGGATGCTAGACGGAACCGTGCTATGGTCAAACTACTCACTTACTGAGCCGAGCTCAACCCTCTTGCTAGACGTTACCGATGACTACTCAGCTGGCTCTCACGTAATCTCTCTTGTAGTGATTGACAAGTCTGGCAGAAGCACACAGGAAGATGCCCAAGTCAACTTCATAGATGTCACTGCCCCAGAGATAGCACCGTACCAGGAACAAATAGAAGTCAACTCTGGAGACCCTCTTATCCTACAGATCTTCGCCGAGGACAACGAGTCTGATAGCATAGAATACACATGGACGATTGAGCAGGGCACTGAAAACGAGGTCCAGTTCAGTGGCCCTCAAGTGATTTACGAATTCAGCGAAGAAGGCCCAAAGAACGTAGTTTGCAGGGTAGAGAATGACGCCGGACTCGCCTCTTATGCCGAGATCCTGGTAATAGTAGAGTCACCTGAAACGGGAGGGGGTAGCGGACTCATTGCCATCGCAGTAGCTTCTGTGATATTGATCTCAATCCTCGCGGTGGTTGGCATATACGCGTTCAACGTCTTCGTGGTCAGGAGGATGGACAAACTTTCGGAACCAGAGGAAGAAGAAGAAAAGCCCCCCCAGCCTTCCGCTCAGTCCCAGATGCAGATGTGGGGGGCACCATTCCAGGCCCCCGAGGAAATGCCAAGAAAGAGTCAACCGGAGTCAGGGTTGATGGACGTGTTGGAGTTACAAACGGGAATTGCTCAGTCATCAGACAACTCGTTAGATTCGAGCCTGCTGGATGACCTAGAAGAACCAGCCCCTTCCAATGAGCCAGAGGCAGATAAGGAAAACAAGGTCAGGAAGGAATGCGAGCAATGCTCAAGGCCATTCGAGATTGCCCTTCCCGAGGGAGTAGAAGCGGCGTACACCAACTGCCCGTACTGCGGATCCGAGGAGCTAGTCAGCCTTGGTGACGCAGTGTGAAACCGCGATAGTCAGCCGTACGAGCAGGGCAATACCATATAGCGCACCTCTAGGAGGTGCGACTCAGAATGGGCCGAGAACTCAGTATGGATTCGGACAGAGGATCTCCGAGCAGAATTACCATTTTCCTAGCCATTATTGTGCTTTTGCCGCTGTTTTCCCCACTATCCAACGTCCACGGAGAACCTAGGGTGGAATCTCGGGACTTTGGGGTTCTGGACGAGCTGGGGCAGATGCTAGACGAAAGGGGCGAATTCCTAGATTCCAACTCCGTCTCTCCAATCGCCGAACCACGAATACAGGCAATCCGAGAATCTGTGAAATCTTCAGACGCCTCAAGCCCGATTTCAGAAGTAGGACCTTCGATTGATGGACTTTCCATGATCAACACTTCCCCGCCCACCCCATCCCACCCAGCTCCTTACGACCTCTTGCTAAACGCTAGCAACAGGCCTCCCGGATTCGTTGAGAACATCTGGCAGACCCTTTTCAACATCACAGACTATGTCATTTGGACCCAGTACGAGGACAAGAACGGGAACATAACCGAGAAGATCGAGGTAGTTTCTTTCAGCGCATCGCTTCTCTCGATAATCAACACAAACACCGAGGCACTCCTTCATTCAGTCGACGTAGACGACGACGGCGACGATGACATCCAAGTGGGGCTGAAGGTCGATGTAGAGTTCGTCGGTGGCTGGGGGATCGATGGTGACACTCTCTGGATCGAGCCGGGAATAGAGTTCACAGTCCGCGATGTGGGAAACAGTGCTTCGGATCCAGACTGGCAGAACATGAGTTCCCTCCACGTCTCTTTGATCAAGGCATTCACCTATTCTGACACTGGAAGCATTCTGAATCTCGGAGAGGGGGAGACATACGTTTGGGTAATCGACTCGAGATTCACTATGCCGCCAAACGACTTCACGTTCGAAGTGGGGATAGAGAGGTTCTACTTCGACCTCTCCGAGGCGGCAATTGGTTTCGGTGAAGCGCTACTGCTTCTCCTGACCCTTGGGCTAGGGGACTCTCCTTCAGAATCAGGAATTTCTTTCGCAGCAATTTCCTCCCCCTACTCCCTCAGGTTCGATAACGGTGGACAGGAAGACTGCTCGGAGAGATACAACTCAACTGAGCTATACACCAGGAGCTCCCTGGAGATATCTTGCGGGGTCTCGGCCGGGTTCGGCTACATCCACTTCTCACCCCCTGACGACAACTCTAACAGAAGGATGTGGGAACTAGCATACTTGGAGGCACGCTTCCACCCTCACTCCGAGTCAAACCGGTTGCCCAGTGAAGCAGAGATCGTAATCAGGACCGACAGCGTACTCCCCACATCTTCAAGCTTGGAAGGTGAGAAGAGCCTGACTACGATAGAGTACTGGGCCGACAGGAGGTCTGACCTACACATCCACTTCCACGAGGATCGCTCGAATCTTCCGGAATCCGAGTCCGACGGCTCATTCGGAAACACTACCGATTCAATGGGCTGGCTAAGGGGGATGCCCGAAGGGAATCTGACAGACGGTGAGATCCAGAGAGTATTCAGGATGCTTGGATCAGCTGACGAGCCGGAATTGCCTGGCAGTGTCCCAAACCGCCTGGGCCTCATCATAGGCATCAAGAATTTCACCCGCGACACCAGCCAGAACGTAGATGATCCCACCCTGCCAATCAACCCGGCAGACCCTCCGGAAAGCCTAGTTATTGTCAGGTCAGTGCAACCCCTCCAGTCACTTGACTACTACTCTTGGTTCTCCCGTGGCGGGTCGGCGGAGGACCACAGGAGGATCCACATCTACGCTGATCAGATTCCGACAGCAGTTGCCGTCTACGGATCATTTGGCCTAGGGGGGTCGACACAATCCGACCAGTCCCTAGACACCGGCGATAACTTGGACTTCATCTCTAAAATCGTGGACTCGGTCATCCTCAACGTCGTCGACTTATTCCTGGACGTTGGCAACGTCCTCAATGACATACCTTCCACAGTGGTAGATGTAATCAGCGGAGGAGTGGGATCAGAGGGGCTCTCGGGGAGGGAGATACACCTGCTAATGACGGACAACTGGCTGGAGTCACGCAAACAATTCCCGATCCAGAACTTGCTGATGCAAATCGGGTCCTCGGACCACCCCCAGGTAACAGGTAACCACCTTCTCTTGGCACTGGACAGGGGTTTGGGCCAGATCCAGACCGATCAAGGCCTGAAGGACCCACTGGTCCCCGTAGCCGCCAGTGTGAATTTCTCTGGACTCCAATCGTTCTCTTTCGTGGATTCTAACTCGTCTTCCAGACAGGACTTCAGCTTGGATACAATCTCAGATGAGCCCATTCAGATGACTTACATCAGTCACGAGACGGGCTCTACGGAAGTATCTGAGTACCAATCGGCCTGGTTTTCCGACCTTCCAGACAACATCACCGTTTCCGCCACCCCAGAGGGCGTGGACTACTCTTCTGCGTCCCCAATCGGTTCGATAGTCTACTCAGGGTTCGACGGGACGCAGAAACAGGCAGCCAGGATTACTGGGTTCCCACAGTCATTCTCTTCCACTACAGGGACAGTAATGTCTTGGTCATCCACGACCCCAATAGAACTGATCGAAGCTCAGCTCAGCGACTCATCAGACCCACTTACAATGGAAGGAGACCACTTCCTTTTCCATCACGACCCCTTGAACGACACCTCGTCTCTTTCGGCTACAGTATCAGGATTGAGCGAAGTAGGCTGGATCCCTCCTGTGGAGGAGGGTGCCCCAGGTCAGGCCGGATTGGGAACAGCATTCGCAACAATAGAAGGTGGGAACGCCATGATGATTAACGTAGGAAACGCTCCCACAAGCGATCAGCTACCTCTGACAGCAATGGCCGAGATAGACCCTCTCCCATCTAGCCTCTCAGTACAGGTCCCTACTGGCTCCGACGAGGGCCCATCTCTTGAGATACCTGAATTCAACTCCTCCACAGGTCTTGCTGGCGTGGCCTTCTTCATCGGCGGATTCGCCGACCTAGGCAGGTCAGTAAACGGGGTCCTATCGGGCATAACCACGGACATCTCGACAGGCTCTGCCTCTGAGGACGAGAACTTCACATTCTCCCTCGGATTAGATGCAAACTCAGAGTTCGACCTGATAGTTCAGTCGTCGATGGGAGATGCCTCAGTCGAGGAGCCCGAGTGGGTTCATGGTATGGCGCTCAACTCAGCAACTACCGGAATTACCGACGGATTCCACCTAAAGACATGGATCCCTAACCTACCGGCCCAGGTTGACCTTTCAGTTTCGAGAAACTCAATCCCCAACGGAGAGTCATGGGCAATATCCCTCGGGCTCGAAGGTTGGATGCCTCACAACTCAGAGCTGATTATTGCCTCTAAGGGAGTAAACGGGCAAGACCTATTCCTAACACTAGAAGGACTGGAGGTGGGGCAGCCAACGTCCGTCCTCCTAGACTCAGTCTTCCGTATAGAGACGGTCGGGGGGATCACTGAGACCTCTACATCAACGCTTTACTCGATGTCAACCCGACTCGATTGGTTCCACGCACAGCTAATTGACAGGCAAGCAGGAAGTAGGACCGAAATCATGGTTCAGGATATTCCAGAGTCCATAGAGATTCAAGCAAGCCTCGGAACTGCAATCTCGATGGACGTCACTGTACCAGACCAGTATAGGATAGATGACATCGGGGTTGGCTCAATCATGATTCAGCAGATGCAGTGGATGGACGGCTCATGGTGGCCTGCAACCATGTTCCTTACCCAGGTACCCGGTTCCATGAACCTAACAACCGAGCCAGACCTAAATTTTGACATCACCAAGAATCTTGCATTCCAAGGACTACCGATTCTAGATTTCTCAGCTTCTAGCGAGGGAATGTCACTTTACATCGAGGCAAAGGGTAGGGCCATTAACAGCAGAGGAGACGTCGTCCTCCTCGCAGAGGGCCTCTCTGACAGACTCTCCGTAAAGCCCACTGATTCTTTCGGACTAAACATCAGATCAGGCGGCGACGGAGTCGAAAGGCTGTATTTCCGAGCTACCGGAATGCCAACCATGCCTCCTGTGATTCTGGACGAGATGGAGGCTCTGGGCGAGGGTCTGAAGAGCGCAAATATCCAGATCCACGAGTTCGGAAGAGTGTCCGCCGAGATCCCCGGCTATCAGATCATCGAGGTTTCTGACGTTCAGGGGGGTCGGATAATCATCTCAGCACGGGCATCTGCAGAGGTCAACGGTGTTGACGTAGATCTAAGGGGGGTCATGCTCGATGCACAGATTACCGGCGGAATTCCCTCTGGGACAACCATGGGGGTGAACGGATTCGCCTCGGACCTCTCGCTATTGAACAAGGTACCCGGCCTATCTGGTTCCACTAGCCACTGGATGGCGCCAGAACCAGTTTCCTCGGGAATTCTGACAGCTATAGCGACATTGGGGGGTGGATCCTGATGGCTGATAAAGGCGGATTCCTAGCCAAGGCTACTGATAGCGACTCAGAAACCGCCCACGTAATTCTGGAGAAACTTGGCGACGTTGCCGATGTCGTAACCCCCTCTAGAGTGGTCTTCGCCTCGATAGTGGCCCTGATCATTTCCCTAGCCTCATTGTTCGCACTAATCTGGGTAGTACCCTACGACAATGTCGATGTCGAGGTGGTCTACATGCAATCCGGCTCCGGGCACATCGTCTTGGCAGAGCTCGACAACAAGGGAAGCCGCTCTATCGAGGACGTAAGCGTCACCTTGCGGTTCCTCGACTCCAGTGGTTCGGAGATAGATCGCCACGACTTCTACCTAGCCGAGCTCCCTGCGCACAGTTCTGTCTCAAATACTCCATCTGACGACTTGGAGATGATTGTGCTCGGTCAGTCAGTCTGGGAGGAGTACGTCATCGAGGTGACCCTGGAATACAGGTACTACGGCGGTGAGAAGGGGCCACAGACGTGGTCCCACAATGTCGGAGAGTGGACTAGGGAGGCTTTCGTTGACGAAACGGTATTCGAGATATTCTAGCCAATTCGAACACGAAAATGACGAGTAACCCATAGTATCAAAGCGAGTCCAAAGGGGGGGGGAAACGATGCAGAAGCAGATTTCGGCTCTCGTCTTGGTAATCCTCCTCTCCTCTACTTTGCCCCCTATTACACCGGTCGGTGACGAATCGGCAGATTCGGAAAACGATATACTTCCGGGAGTCACAAGGATCGAGATATCTCCCGACCCGAACAGCATCAAGGATCTGGGCTCCCCAAAGGTCACTGATGGCCTTGAAGGGATACGCGACTCCTGGGCAGACTCCTCAATAGGGACTTTCACTACAGCAGGGCTTGAACCAAGCCAAGCAATCCCGGATGCCCTGAGAGAGCCAAGGCCAGACCTGATGATCGTGATAATCTCCCCGGAGACGGGTCTGTGGGAGGCTAGGGTAGCAATCATCGAATCCGCAGAAGTAGCAGTTAGAACCACAATCCCGCCATCGGGGTTCCTTCTGCAGGGAACAGGCAGTGAATTGGAGCAGGTCAGGGAACTCCCATTCATCGAATCGAGCCACGAAGTGCCAGTCGCACTGATCATTGACGACCTACTATGGAGCCTCGAAACCACCTCTGAAGTGGAGATGATAGGTTGGAAGGATGCCGATCTAGTTAGGCTAGACTCACCCGGAATGGGACTCACCGGATCCCTGAGAAACACCGCCCTGCAGCACCTCGAGGAAAGCTGGTCCCCCTCAGAGGGAATACACTTCGGCGATGTCCAGCCCACCTCTGTCTACGAACTTGCAATGAGGCCAGAAGTGGCCTTCCTTTCCCCAATCCCCTTCTTAACAACATCAAACAACCTAGCCCGCTCGCACATGGAAGTAGGCTCCGTGGAAGATTACTTCTTCACCGGACTGAATGGTAGCGGACAGAGGGTAGCTGTGGCCGACTCCGGCATTGATCACGACCACGGAGACTTCGGAAGCAGGATAGTGCAGAGGATAGACATCGCCAACGACGGCTCAACATCCGACCCAAGTGACGGGCACGGGACCCACGTGGCCTGCACCGTTCTCGGATCCGGGTTCAGAACCTCGACTTACCGAGGGGTCGCCCCGGAGGCACAGCTGTACATGCAGGCCATGGAAGACGAGGACACTGGATCCCTTTCCAGTCCAGGAGTCTACTCGCTCCTTAACTCGGCATACAGCTCAGGAGGGGCTAGGATACACACCAACAGCTGGGGAGGTTGGAACTCAGGCGGCGATTACACAACCCAGTCCGAGGACGCTGACGATAGAACATCGACTTGGGACCAGTACTGGTCCTATGACGGGATGACAGTTCTTTTCGCAGCAGGAAACGAGAGGGATGACGGCATTTCCCCCCCGGGAACCGCCAAGAACGTGATCACAGTCGGGGCTCACGTAAACAGGTACAGCAGCACTGCTGAAGACGAGATGTACTACTGGAGCAGCAGAGGTCCGACCGACGACGGGAGGATTAAGCCAGACATAGTGGCTGCCGGAGACTACGTTAGGTCATGCAAAGCACAGGAGGCGACAGATGCCCCAGACAACCTGAACGACCAGTGGTACGTGGAGTACAGTGGCACATCGATGGCCACACCAGTAGCCGCAGGCGCATCAGCCCTGGTCAGGGAGTACCTGATGGAGGTCGCTCAGAGGCCAGATCCACAAGGAGCGCTAGTGAAGGCCATGCTAATCCTAGGAGCGGAGGACATGGCAACTAGGGATATACCAAACAACGACGAGGGATGGGGAAGGCTGAATCTAGCAAACTCCCTCCTGCCCGATAACCAAGTCGGTGACGTGGGCATCTTCGTAGACGACAGGAGCCGACTCTCCAGCGGCCAGGAAGCCTCATACAACTTCGACGTCACACGTTCAGGAGAGCCTCTGAAGGTAGTTCTTGCTTGGTCAGACTACCCCGGGTCAACCTTCTCAGGGACCCAACTGAGGAATGACTTGGACCTAGAGGTGACATCCCCCGACGGTACCGTAACCTACCTAGGAAACGACTTTGCAAACGGAAGATCCACGACCGGGGGTTCCAAGGACACCAAGAACAACGTCGAAGTGGTGCTCATAGACTCGGCCTCCACGGGAATTTGGAACGTCAAGGTGAAGGACTACTCCCACGGCGGCAGCAGGACATACCAACCGTTCTCAATCGCCGTCAGGGGGGTCAATGTGAACGATCTCACCCCGGATCCAGCTATCGTACCCGGCTCGTTCGAAATTTCCACCCCTATCCCCCAAGTAGGGGAGGAGACATCCTTCTCTGTTTCCATAATCAATCAGGGCTCGGGGTCCTTCGCCCAGGTTTTCGTAACCGCGCACATCAACGGCAACCCAATCGAAACCAAGTCCATCGGGATGAACCCTGGGGAAGAGGTGAGCCTGGAGTGGGACTGGACTCCAGAGGCATCCGACAAGGGAGAGTCCGAGATCCGGATAGAGATCGACCCAAATGACCAGCTCGAGGAGCTTTACGAGGACAACAACCTGCTGATACAGTCAATAGAGGTAAGCGCACCTGGCATTCAAGCCTCTTCCGACTCCCCTTGGATTACCCTACAGGACCCTTCTGACACCACTACCAGGTGGGAGATAGTGATGACAAACCTGGCTCTGTTCGACACAAATGCCAGCATCGAGGCGTCGAGCCCAACCAGAAAGATAGACGGTGTCACTTTCGACTGGTTCAAGAGCTTCGACAAGTACTACGTGGAACTCGGCCCGTCGGCCTCCACCACAGTCAACCTGACGCTGGTCCACCCAGCACCCCCCGACCCGGGAACGTACTCCATCGTCATCACTGCCACTGACGAGGACTTTGACGTAGAGTCGCAGCTTGAGATATTCTTCGACGTGCCTGTCCTCGCCCAGCCAGAGGTAGCCCTGCCATCCGAGACTATCCAGGTGGACTCGTTTGACCCCACAAACACCTCTGTTGAAGTGTTCAACAGAGGAAACGGTGCGCAGACTTACGACATCGAACTGCTATCCCCTGCCGGTTGGGACGTGGGGCTTCTGGAGCTAGGCCCATTCCAAGGATCAAGACAGGGATCCACTGGGACCCTGATCAAGGACGGGTCGATAACCGCCAGAATCGCGATCACCCCCCCTGGGGTGATGCTGGAGGCAGGAACCGTCTTCGTCGCCCAGTTGCTGGTCATGTCGAGGGTGAGCTCGGAGGTTTGGACTTACGACCTGCCCCTAGTCATCAATCCGATAGATTCCGTCGAGTTCACCCCGGCCTCAGGTGGTAGCCAGGGAGGGGTCCCTGCAGACTCGCTTCACGAGATGTCCATACAGATTTCCAACCAGGGCAACAGGGAGCTAGTCCTGACTCCGATTGAGAGATCCCTGCCAGGGGGGTGGTCTATCCAAGGGGGCCTGGACAAGGTTACAGTGCCGAGGGGCTCGTCCCTAGAGTGGGCCTTCTCAATCCAGGGCAACGGTCTCGCAGCGAGCGGATTGGTTGAGATCAGGTTCCTGGTCGAAGGCGGGGATTTCTTCGACTGGAGCACTAGCCTAGAAGCCGTATCCGGGGCAATCGCATCGGTCTCTTTCCACGAGGTGGTCTTCATAGATGGGGCGTCAATAGAGTCCTCTCCTTCACCTCTGGGACTTGGTGCCCATCCCGTCGGCGAGGCGTTCGATATGGGTTGGGAATTGGAGAACGAGGGGACCTCGTACTGGGAGCCAGAAGTCTCGATGGAGACTCCCAGCGACGATTGGGCATCCAGCTGCAGCGTGAACCCCAGCAGGATAGGGCCAGGAGACTCAGCTATGATATGGTGTTCGATAACAATACCTCTGAGTCAGAGCGCGGGATCAGAGCCAGAGGTCACCCTGGTTCTCTCAGGGGACGGCGTGGAGGTCAGGGAGGCGGTCTCGCTGCTGGTGCAGACTATCCGGGAGGTGGAATGGACGCTGGAGAACATTGAGGATGCACACGAGGGATTCTCCACCACCCTATACTTCGAGCTGCGAAACACCGGCAACACCCCCGTCTCGAACAGGATAGTAACGGACGGACCAGACGGGTGGGGGGCGAGGATCCTCGATGCGCAACTGGCTACACTGCAGCCCGGAGAGGCACAGTCGGTCCAGGTGGAATTCACGCCTAACTCGGGCTCCGATGGAGTTCTGACGGTGATGCTCGCAGATGCCGAAGACGTTGCTGGGAAGTCTAGGTCGGTGGAGATAGAAGTAATCGCGGACCCAGATGGGGGAGGCCCGGGACTCGCCACATACGCCCTCTTGTTCCTGATCCTAATGCTGCTGGGGGCCGCGTCGGCCGCCGTTGCCTTCTCGAGGTCAGGGGGCGACCTGAGTACGCTCGTCCGACACAGCCTATCAAGGGCTGGAGGGACCCCGGAAGGGCCAGACCCGTTTCCCAAGGCAGCCGAGAACCAGCCAACGCAGAGCTCTCCTTCTCAGCAGACCGAGCCCACCCAAGTCCAGCAGACTCTGCAGGCCTACCCGGACCATCCCGGTTGGCTCTGGGACACCACCAAGGAGGAATGGGTCCCTGACCCCGATTACGATCACGAGGGGTGACAGCCGTGAACCCCAGAGCATCGGTTAACCGTGATTTTTCCCGCACCTAGAGCCCGAAGCCCTTAGAGGGGCGAATGACTCGGTCATTCGATGAGAAGGCCCTATCCAACGGTGATTATTGCGGCACTGATGCTGGCATCACTAGCCTCCTCTCCGGTAATGGCAGCGGCCTCAATAACCCTATCCGCAGACTCATTGGCCAAGGAGGCCACTACCGAAGACCCTGCAGAGTACACGATCACCATCCAAAATGACGGAGACGAGGACCTAACTGTAACTCTAAGCACATCACAAGAGGCAGATTGCAACGGTTTCACCTCTTCTCTGGAGTCCACGGTGTTCTCGGTCGGCCAAGGTGAGTCGGAGACCACGACACTCACCGTGAGCATAAACGACCAGGCATCTGGGGATTGCGAGACCACTGTAAACGCCAACGGGGTTGCTTCGAACCCCTCAGAAAACGACCAAGACGACATCACAGTAACGACCACTGCAGAGGGCGGGGGCCAGTATTCAGTAAAACTGGAGTACGCCAACCCTAGCAACGGAGTGATAAACTACGATGGAGAGGATGACGAAGTAGATTGGACCGCTACCGTCGAAAACACCGGTGAGAACGACGCAACAGTCCAGCTTGCCATGGCATCTACATCAGATTGCGACTCAGACGGACTTGAGGCGAGCGTGGACCCCCAGCAGATGCAACTCAGCTCCGGAGACAAGGAGACGGCCACCATCACCGTGAGCCTACCGGATGGCAGCTCAACAGAGTCTGGAGACCACTGCTTCGTGCTAGAAGCCACGGTCTCCAACGACCCCAACAGCTTGGACCAGGCAAATGACAGCCTTCAACTAACACTAAAGATCCCAGAGGTGAAGACCTGCGACTCATCCCTACAGAACCCATCCCACAACCTGGACCCGGGTGAGTCAGCCACCAACTCATTCAGTCTAACGAATACAGGAAACACTGCTTGGACTGTAAGCGCCTTCGCTATGTCAGAGGGGGTGGATGTAAGCGACTGGGTCGACTTCGAGACACCTACCAGCAGGCTTCTATCCGAGCCAGGGGGCTCACAGGACAGCACCACCTTCGGATTCGAGATTACACCTGACGACTCCGTGGAACCTGGCACCGTAGACGTCTACATCCAAGGCAGGGCAGGAAGCAGCGTTGGCTGCGAATCACTCCTAAGGGTCAATCTCGGCCAGGTTCACGACGCATCACTTTCTCTATCCAATCCCACAGTTAGCAACGTAGACCCCGGCTCCACAGCCTCTACATCAATGCAGGTCACCAACACAGGAAACGGCCAGGACAACTTCGCCCTAGGGGTAAAGGACCTCGCACCGGGTTGGCAGGTGGAGGTATCCGAGACATACGTCACCATCGATGGAAGGCACTGCACATCCACAACCAACTGCGACAGGAAGAGCGTCCAGGTCCAGATATCGGTTCCATCTAACGCCAAGTCGGGAGTCGAGTACCCCATCACCATGTACGTCAACTCACAGGGAATCACTCTAGACGAGGTAACAGCCACGGTCACCGTGGCCGCAGTACATGGTGGTACCATCGATCTACCCTCTGACTCACAGACAGGAAGGTTCGGCCAATGGGTCTCTTTCCCGATCGGAATAACGAACACGGGGAACATACAGGACAATTTCGCGCTCTCATCCTGCGACCCGAACATTGCCGATTCGTGCGAGGCCACCAAGTGGGACTCCCGGTTCAAGGACGGAGAGGGAAACGAGATTTCCCAGCTGACACTAGATTCGGAGGCTACCGTAGAGGTATTCCTCGAGGTCCTGGTATCTGACAACATCAACAACAACTCCGAAACATTCGAGACCAGAATAGGAATTGTCGGCTCCCAGGTTCTGATGACAAACGTCCTTACTGTGACTGTGTCCAACTTCAACTACAGCATGTCCGTGGCGTACGAGAGCCCAGGGGAGAACCCGGCTCTGATGGAAATATCCCTACCCCCAGGAGGGACCTCATCCACCTCGCTGCTGATTACGAACACCGGGGACGGAGGTGCGGATGAAGCAGTAGTCACAGTATCAGGGATGGACTCATCGGTTCTGAGGACCATCAGCGTAGACGGCGCGATTCTGGAAGGAAGCGAAGTCACGGTACCAGCAAACGGGCAGGTAACGGTCCGAATTGACTTCGAGGTCATGGAAGTAGAGAGCGGAACCTCAGGAGTTATCCGAGTGGCGGTGACCTCCAAGAAGAACACAGGCCAGTCTCCCTCCTTCGTCGACCTGGTAGTTGACATCAGGGCGATCCACGACCTGCAGGTAGACATCGAGAGTGAGGACTCTATGACGTCTACCTACCCTGAGAACACCGAGTTCAAGATCTATGTTACCAACCAAGGAAACATAGAGGAAGAGGTAGAGGTCCTAACAAGCGACTCCCTCAGGGGCTGGACGGTCGATGTAATCGGCGACGAGTTCAAGCTGCAACCAGGGCAGACGCGAGAAGTCACAGTTCGCGTGACCCCCCCTAGCGACATGATCTCCGATGACGAGTACTCCTTCACCGTGATAGTACAGCCCAAGGACATGCCCGTAGCCGGAGAGCCAATCGACCTAACAGTGGAGTCGGAGATGGGCGCTGGGTCGATTTCGGCGGACACTCAGACGGCAATCGCAATCGGGGTAATAGTGATCGGTTCGGTCTCCGTCACCTACCTCTTCGCTAGAGCCAGGGCAGAGAGCAGGATGATCAGCGACTCGGTCCAACTAGAGTACGATGACTGAGTGACACAAGGACTCCACTCGGATACTCTTATGTCCGGATTTTTCGTGGAGGCACACATCGGTCCCTACGGGACCGGGGGTGATGCGTTGAGTACTGTTGCGGAGATGTACCTACCAGTCGCCGTGATGACTCTGGTCGGAATCGGTTTTCCTGTGTTCAGCTTCTTCGCCACCAGATTCCTTCGCCCCACCGCAAAGGGCTCGGATTCCCGGCAGACGAGGTCCATTCTCCTCCCGGGTTACGAGGCCGACCACAGCCTCTACACGAGGAGGGACAGCACCTACGAGTGCGGGGCCGAACCAGTCGGGGAGGCCGACATCAACTTCCACTTCCAGTACTACTGGTACGCTATCGTTTTCCTCGTCTTCGACATCGCATTCATGTTCCTGGCATTCGGAGGGGTCATGGCCATCCAGAAGGGCACCGGAACCATGGATCAGGCATCTATCACAAGCGCACTGCTGACCATGTCTGTGTTCATCCTGCTGATGGGTTTGGGAGTCTGGCACGTCTTCAGGAAGAGGGGAAGGATATACATCTGAGGGATTCAATGCAGGACGAGGGACAGAACTACTCGACATTCAACAGCAGGATGCTGGTGGACACAGTGGGGGATATCACGGATGAGGCCCTCAAGGCTAGCAAAATAAAGGACGTTATCGGGGTACTCGTCGGCAGGGTATTCAACTGGAGCCAGCGGAAGTCCCTGTTTCCTCTCCACCTGGGGATCAAGTGCTGCGCACTAGAGATGGCAGCAGCGGGTGCCAGTAGATTTGACGCAGAGCGATTCGGGGTATTCTTCAGATCGAGCCCCCGTCAGTGCGACGTTCTACTGGTGAACGGGCCGGTCAGCAAGAAGTTCGCCGACCCGATAGTCAGGCTGTGGGAGCAGATGCCGGAGCCCAAGTGGTGCATAGCAATGGGGGAGTGCGCGATTTCGGGGGGCCCATACTTCCAGTCCTACAACATCCTCGAAGGTGTCGATACCGTGATTCCAGTCGACGTATACATCCCTGGGTGCCCCCCTAGGCCAGAGGCGCTGATCGACGGCTTCGACAAGCTCAGGCAGAAGATCATACGAATTGGCGCTTCACCCGACGACGGCGCCCCAGTATCGAACAACCCGATCATCATCGGAGACGACTAGGAGGGATTTGATTGGGAAAGATTGTACCCACTTCCACGCAGAGGTCTGCTGCTGAGAGCATGGCTTCAGCCCTGTCCTCTATGAGCGGAGTCTCCGCCGAAGTCTCGGACAGGTCCAGCGGTACCAGTCCCAGAAGCGTGGTCTCTGTTGATTGCGCCGCCGATAGCTGGCGCCAACTGGCCGAGAGCCTTCGAGGTGAGCACGGAGTGGACTACTGCTCGATGATCACGGGAATACACTGGCCCGAAGGGGGACCGGACAAGAACTGGGAGGTGATTTACCACTTCCTTAGGATGAACGTCTCCGATCCTCCAGTTGCAGATGGGATGGTCCAGCCCATAGTGGTCGACCCAACCAAGGTCCAGGGCAATGCAGTGCCACTAGAGGTCGAGGTTCGGGTCGCCC
>CAYPWN010000032.1:0-17399 GCA_964414525.1 uncultured Candidatus Poseidoniales archaeon
AGGGCGCACAAAGCAGGCTTGCGACCAACCTATGGTATTTGAACAAGACGGGGGGCTTAGCCCCCCTGAGGGGGGCTGAAATGTCGTCAGGATGGCAATTATCGGTCGACAATTGGAGCGTGTCCGATGCCATATGGGACACTCTCGTACAAAACTGGGTTCGGGGCTTCTTCGATCCCAAATGGTATTGAAATGGATCCGCGGGGTCCGGCAACGGGTTGATTGGCTACGGGATCTTCACTTTCGGGCCCCCCCATAACAGCGTCCTTCGAGATTGCCTGTTCGAGTTCGTCCCCCTCTTTTCCCGTCAGATTATGTAGCTCTATATCTGAACCGCATGCTGGGCAAACATTTCCATCATCGAAGGAGAAACCGCATACTGTGCATGCCATTCAATCCACTTCAGGGTGAGTATAGGGCTCCGTGGAAGATGAACATGAACACCGTAGCCACCACGCATGTAATTACCATAACGGGAAGGCCTGCTCTCACCCACTCCCTTGTGGTTATTGGGTATGGGCTTCTCTCGCTTATGGCGACTGTCATTACGTTTGCACTTGATCCGATTGGGGTGGCGTTTCCACCGAATCCCGCTCCCATAGCGAGTGCCCAAAGTAGTGGCTCTGGGCTCAACGTACCCTCGCTTGCCTCGGTGATGCTGAAAATTACTGGAATCATTGCAGCAGTGAATGGGATGTTGTCTATGATAGCGCTAGCAATTGCGGAAACCCAGATTATTGCCACGGCCAGGATTACCTCGTCCTGCCCGAAGTTGTCGAAAATCCAGTTCGCAACCATGTCTAGGTAGCCGACATCCCCTACTGCACCGACCAGTAGGAACAGCCCTGCGAAGAAGAGAAGGGCCTGCCACTCAACCTTCTCCACAACGTCATTGATGAAGCCGTGTCCGAGCTGTTCCTCCTTTGGTCTTGCTGCAATCAGAGCGAACCCTGCACCTGCTAGGGCGATTCCGTCGATTTCAATCTCCAGATCCAACAGCGACTTGGCGGAGAACATCACTACAGTGAGTCCCAAGATTACTAGTGTAGTGTACATCAGCCTCTTGTCAGAAATGGCATCCCACTCATCTTCCTCCATGAGAAGATCCACATGGGGTGGCTTTTGTGAGGACCAGTCCTTGTAATACCACCTGAAGTAGCTGAGCGTTGCTATCCAAGCGAAGAATGTAAGAATACCGAGGCGGAAAAGGAAGCCGTTGAATGAGAATGCGGACAGCCCTTCGTCTGCGGCGGCGGCGGCAATCATGACATTGGGAGGATCCCCGACCATAGATGCGACGCCACCGGTGTCGGAAAGGATTGCCTCGGCGAGAAGTGGGGGAACAGGGTTGATCTCCAACTTATTGCAAATCCTTAGGGTCACTGGAGCTATGATTATGATGGCAGTGACGTTATCGATAACTAGGGAAAGTAGGGTTGTGAAGGTACCAAGGAGTACGATAAGCCTCCAAGGATCTCCCTTGCTCATCTTTGCGGCCTTGATGGCAACGAACTCGAAGAATCCGCAAATCTCGAGAATTGCTGCGAATATCATCATGCCTAGCAAAAGTCCGATTACTTCCCACTCTATCCAGCCAATCATCGTATGCTCGAGAGTGTAGGTATCGACTAGCATACCCGTGGCATCGAACTCCTTGTGGAGGTGGAATACTCCAGAATAGTGGCCAAATATCAACATCAACACAGAGCCGAACCAAGCGGCAATTGTCCTATGTACCACCTCGGAGAGAATAAGGACAAACGATAGGACAAATATAGCCAGAACTACCTGCGCCTCAGTTACCATTGGCCATCCGAGAATTATGGCCTCTAAATACGTGACTGTGTACAAAGTTTGGGAAATGGTATATCGAGACTAGTGTCCAGACCAGAAAACTGCTACATTTCCTCTCTGAAAGACGATCTTCGAACTGGATTTCTCTGCTATCTCGCAGAATATCTGGTTTCTATGGTCTCTGTCGGAAGCAGCCCCCTTGTTGGCTCTGACCTTGACGATTCTCCTCCGGCTAAGCTGTTCTGACAGCTCTGAAAGAACCGCATCAGTAACTCCCCCCTTCCCTAGCCTAACAGTTACCTCCATGGATTCGCTCTTAGCCAATTTTGCTACTGAGATTGGAATTTCCTTAGTCATTTTCTACATCCCCCATGCTGATCCTCTCCCTACTCACCCTTCCACACCTAAGGCATGTTGTTGTTATCTTCTTCGAAGCGATCCTGACTCGTGATGAGATTCCCGGGGACAAGGATTTCCTGCAAGACCGGCATATAGCCCGTCTAATCCTAGGGGATGGTCGAGCACCATGCTTCTTGCCTACTGAGATAAGCTGTCTAGCGGCATTATCAGAAATTTCCGAGTTGTCTTTTAATCCGGACTCAAGGACTCTGGACAGGTGTTCGACAGCATTCTCTGCGTCTAATCTCCTCTCGGTTTTTCTCCTCTTGGATTTTCTCCCAGGAGTCAACATCATCCACCTCATAGTCCACTTAGTGCTTCTTTCACGGACGCTCCAACCTCTTGGATTGATCCCGTGCCATCTATTTCAGTAAGAATGCCACGATTGGCATACCAATCCCCGAGAGGCTTGGTCTGCTCGTGATAGGCTATCAGGCGATTTCTCACTGTCTCTTCTGTATCGTCCTTCCTATGAACCAGCCTGCTCTGGATTTCCTCGGGTGCAGGCCTGAAAGAAATGTGGTATATCTCCCCTGTTTCTGGATCCATCCTCCTACCAACTATTCGGCTAACTATGTCGTCATCTGGAACCTCTATAGAAATGACTGCTGAAACGTCCGTAATTCTGGAAAGAGCTTCAGCCTGGGGTATTGTCCTAGGGAACCCATCGAAAAGAACCCCTCCCGATGCGTCTGACTCTTCCAGCCTCTGCTCTATTAGTCCAATGATTACGTGGTCCGGAACTAGTCCTCCCGCGTCCATGAACTTCTTCGCCTCGAATCCTAGTTCGGTCCCCTCAGAGACCGCAAATCGGAGCATGTCGCCGGTGGAAACCTGCGGCTTTCCAGTTATATCAACGATTATTGACGCCTGCGTTCCCTTGCCTGCACCCGGGGGCCCAAACAGCACTATTGATCCTGCCATGGCCTATGGCAAGGGAGTGCGGGGAAAAATGAACCGCTCTAAGGTCCGTTCTGCTCCCACCAAATATGCCCGTAGGCCACCCATTGTTCCATTGTCCACCCCTCTGGTAGGCCAGACAAGGGCAGAGGAAGTGCCCCTTCAGGCACTTGGTGCGTGGGCAGGGTTGGCATCGTAGACTGTATCATGTCCTCGATCTCGGAATCTGAGACGCCACCGGTCACTACGTCTCCAGATGCAGAAGTTTCCAGGGCGGCTGCCTTTCTCTCTTCTTTTGAACCGGCCAGAAGGGCGGACCCTCGAGGAATTAGCTCCTCCTCAGTCCCCAAAGGAGCGAATTCGTTCCTAGCCCTAATTCCCACTGTTACCAGTCCTGCCAAAGCGAATATGAATACCAAAGCCAATGACCAGGCTGGGAGTCCTAAAGTCTGGAAAAGCCCAGAAATTCCCCCTTGGTTAGATGATTTAGTCTTGCTAACGTCAATCGTAATTGCCGAGGAAGTGGTGGTTACTCCTTGCTGGTCCAGGGTTGAGCTTGCGTTGATTGTCAGTTGCTTTAGACCGTCCTCCGAAGATTCGCGAGGCCTTACAGTTACGGAAACCTCTGCCGATTCCCCAACGTCTAGCTCGTCCAGAATGCTAGGGTCGATTACCGCACTCCATCCTTCGGGGGCTTGAGGCTGCAAGCTAACTCCGGACGCAGTGTTACCCAGATTAGTTACCTGCAAAGTGAATACGCTTTCTTCGTTCTCGGGGATTCCTTGCAACCTAGAAACTGATGACTGGACTTCTATCCAAACGGACGGAATTACCATGACCTGGAGCTCCACGGTAATCACCTCATTTGCCATACTTGGGGAAGTTGATTCGATGATTACTGGTACGGTTTGCGATTGGGTGCCGGCCGGAATCCCGCTAGGAAGTTCAAGCCCGACGGTGATTACTGAATCACGGTTCATATCCATGGAGAAGGTCTTCCCCGTTAGGAATCCACCTGACCAACCCTGAGGCAGGGTCCCCAATGTCAGGTCTATTACCAGTGGGACGTTTCCTGAGTTATGCAGATGGATGTTCGAGTTTGCAGAACGTCCCAGAGCAACCGAGAATCCCGAGTCGCTTTCGATCTCCAAGGTTGTAATTTCCTTTACCTCTAGCAATGTTCCGTTAGTAACGGTATTTCCATCCAAAGTGGTCTTTATCGATATGGTGTTTTTGTCTCCTTTCTCTGAAGCAAGTGGGACTATTGTCAAGACCGTGAAGTTAGCAACATCTCCCCTGGAAACCGTTGTTTGTATGCTAGTGACCTCTCCGGCCGGGGGGGCTTCGCCGGACATGAAAATCTGTATCGGCCATGTGTTGCTTGAAGATAGAGCTCTGATTTCGAATTCAAGTGGTACATTGCCCAGATTGGAGAGAGATATTGTGGTAGCGACTGTTTCCCCATTGAGTACTGCTCGGGATTCGGATATGGCCAGAGGCCCTAATTTCCCTCCATCGGAGTCCAATATCTGGGTAGAGAAATCTCGGCTCTCAAATACCTCGACTACTGCGGTTTCGATGGTTTGCAAAGAAGGGTCGTTTACCGAAGTGGTCACGCAAGTGACAAGGTTTGTCGTCCCAGATGCTAGGCCCGATGATGTAGGCGGAACCTTGACTCGAATTGGGACTGGGACGAACTGGAGTCGGCTAAGCGGGCCGATTGTAGCTTCAGAAGACTGGCTGTTGCCTACGCGAATAATCCACCTGTCCTCGCTCTCACAGGAGATGCTGTACTCCGTCGGCCCGTTTCCAATGTTCCTTACTGAGATAGTGAATATAGCGAAGTTGTCTGGTTTAGCACCTAGACCCTGAGTTCCTGCTGGGACCGTGTAAAGTCCTTCCACTCTATCCACATTCACAGAGAGCCTTACAGAGTGAGATACCGTTGGTGCCATCTTGTCGTAAAGAATCAGATCTGTGACGAATAAACCTGGCAATGCGTATCTGCTCTCCAGATCTGCATCTTCGTCGGTTAGGTTCAGTGTCACAACTACTCTATCGCCAGTCTCCCCGTTCGGGGAGAGTACCCATGGGGATGTCTCATTGAGTGTCTTAGACCATTCGTCCAGAGGGGTATCTAGAACGCCTGATTCATCCATTATCTGCACTGCAGTTACAACCAATTCAACCGTGATTTCAGAGGTCCCCTCGTTAAGCAACTCTAGTTGGAAGGTTGCCCAACTCTGGGTGCTTGGATCAAGATCCCTATGTTTTGCGGATTGCGCTTCTTGGAAGTCAGATGGGTGAGACCCGTCCGCCATCAACGGAGTCAGTCGCACACCAATCTCCGTGACCTCGAATAGTAGTTCGAACACGTTGTTGTTGGATCCCGAGTTTTCGTCATTAAGCTCGTCCACTTCGGAGAGATAGTCGAGAGTGAGCCTTACCAGATGTTCGCCGGTTGATTGGAATGAGTGGTAAATGGAAAACGTCTCGATTGCCCCCCCGGGCAATGATGGCATTGCGTAGGTGCCTATCTCTGAACCGTCGGAAGTGTCCTGTAGACGTATGGAGTAATCTCCAGTGGTGGCCGCTGCCTGATTAATCCATGACAGTTGGATTGAGATTGTTTCCCCCTTGAGGGGGCTTGTGTCGGACGTGAAGATTGAATTCGGGACTACAGATAGATCTGACTCCTGACGCTCTTCGGCTTCTGCGGCGATAACCAGGGAGAATTCCTGAGAAAAGCCCCCGGAGTGTCCGATCTGAATCGTCCAAGTCCCTGCTTCGCTAGAAGGAATTCTGATTCTCTCAAGATTATTCAGTTGGTCTCTGGATCCTCCCGATTGACTAATCCCATTTTCGAAGTAGTTCCCGAAATACTCGGTACCATCTGGAGAAGTCAAAATAAGGTCGAGATCGTTAACTAGCCTGCTAGCATTTTGATCCGATGATGATGAGCCTTCTTTGTCGTTCCATGCAAGTGTTGCCTCTATCCCCGAATCACCCGTGACCTCGAATGTGTAGATGAAGCTGTGACCAGGGAGTAATTGCCTCTCTTGGTCGTAGAAAACGGTAAGATTACCCCCTTCGCTCTGGGGGAAGAGGCTGTTCGTTAAGTTTAGCTGGCCCCAACCCTCCATGTTGTTCGGGACGTCCTTTTCCCCGATATCGTCAGCTCCATTGACTAGAAGGGCCCTGATAAGATCCGATCTGGGAGTTTGAATTCCTGCTTCTTCCCTCAAGAATTGTCTAGCCATAGCCGAGGCGCCGGCGACTACTGGTGTTGCCATCGAGCTACCGCTCATTGTCATGTACAGCGGAGTAGTAGAGCCGCCATGGGTAGCGTCTGAGCATGAGCCTCCGGTTGCAAGACTAGCCTCCTCCGCCCTAGCAGAACAAATCATTACACCTGGAGCGACTAGCTCGGGCTTAATCCTGCCATCTGAGGTAGGGCCGACAGATGAGTTGTCGGTTACTGAACCCAGTGGTTCAGACCCGAATGAACCTGTCGTTGATGCCCCGACCGAGAGCACATTTTTTGCGGTGCTGGGAGAGGTGACTCCGGACTGGGCCATGTCTCCTACGGAGAAAATTACGAGGAACTCCGGATAGTCGTTTGAGAACCAATCAGCAGATCTAGCATCAGAAGTGTAATCGCCCACCAGACTGGTACTGCCCCAGCTGTTTGTATGGATGTAAGCATCGTTGAGATGGGAGTGCTCGAACATGTCGTATAGTGAGCCCCACCTGGCGAGGATCCCTGAGCTATCGACCTCTAGTTGATAAAAGTGGAATGTTGATTCTGGGGCCATTCCAGTGGCATTCTCATCTCCGGACCCGTCCCCTAGGAGAGTTGCAGCAACGTGAGTGCCATGTCCACTATTGCTGTCAGCTCCAGAGTTGTCGGGTCCGAAGAGGTTGTAGACTGGGCTCCTTAGCCTTCCATCAAAGTCTCCGTGATCAGAATCTAGACCGGTGTCGGTGATTCCTAGGACCTCTCCTTCTCCCGTAAGATTAGAGGCGTAAATTGACCTAGCATAGTCGATACCGCTGATCATACTTGCATTAGTGTTCTGAATGGAAAGTATCTGCCCGGGTTCAATCTTCAGAACTCTGTGGTCCAATGCCAAATCAGTAATTATCGTAGTGTCGGATAGCTTGATTTGACACAGTCGAATATCACAATAAGAGGAGTGGTGGCTAATTCCGTCATTCTCAGAAATTTCCATCACTAGCATTGAGTTTTCTTCTTCTGAATTAATTGGGGAAGGGATGACGTCAAGATCCAAGATTGCATTCTTCGTGAACATAGTGGGCAAAAGGGAAGTAGAAATCTTCCACATTGATGGCATTGGGCCTATCCAACGGACTTGTGCGAGGTCCTGGATCTGTTTCATTGCCTCCTCAGAGTTCTTACTCGGTAGAGCAATTACTACTGAATTGTCCGGAATACTGTCAATGATATCAATTCCCAGGCCGGAAAGAGCATCTGCCAATGATTGAAGGTCCCCACTATTTGATTGGACTATGTGCAGCCTCTCGTCTAGGGGATTTTCCATTCCTGAGATTTGCCAGGGGCCCAGTGGCATTTCTTCCGATTTGGGGTCAAAGCTTCCAAATGGGGAGTGGATAATCCCGGATGACTCGGAGATCTGATACCAGCTTGAAACGGGGTTCTGAAGCTCATTCCATACTTCATTTGTAGATTGGACAGATTGAGATGAGTTGGATATCGCTTCGATTGAAGAATCAGATGAAATGCAATGAGTTAGTGGGGAAATTATCATCATTGCAATGACGACGCACAGCGATTTTAACGAAGTCATGCGTATTTCCGAGAATACAGTCTCTTTTGACTATTGACTCTGTGCGCGCGCGAATTATCGCTAATTTATGGAGTAATACCGGCCGATGGACTCGTCTGTCTTTGTTACTGATTTGACCCAATCCTCCTCAGTACCCATTAGTGCCCTGATGCAATCAATATTTTCTGGTATCACATCGCTTTCCTGGTGAATGGCTTGGAAGTAGTATAGCCTGTCCCCCAGCAACTTGACGCCGTCCTCCCATACGAAAATCTCGTGCAGGTCGCCCCACTTCCTACCTATGTCACGAGCCATTTCCATTACTTCAGCAGTAGTTGTTATCCTATCTTCTGCACCGTTCATGACTATCACTCTAGGAGAATTGGACCACATTTCGATAATTGACTCGGTTGTTAGGCCGTGACCCCGGGGCAAATCGGCGATAATCGAGTGTACGTGCATTATGGTAGTGGGGACTGCGACGGCCAAGCTGTTGATTTCTATTTCTGGCTTAACTGTCATTACGTCGGGGCCGTGGTGGCTTGGTACCTTCAAAACTGGCTTTATCGCATTTATGGGGCCCTTGCTAGAGTCACCCGGGTCTGCCGCTCTTCTAATCATGGTGCATTCTACCTTTAGAGAGCCGCAGTGATCAAACAGGGGCACTAGAGTGCGAGAAAGTCCCGTGGTATTGCAAGAAACTACGCGGGTTCCTTGGGCGTTTAGGTTCTCCTTGTGGTTTGCTGATGAAGTGTAAGAGAGGCCGGTAAGTTCGTGCTTCTCCCCTCCTTGAAAAATGTACTTTACACCGGCAGACTGGTACTTTGGGAGGTTGTCTCCGCCCATCTTCCCTGGGGCGCAATCGACTACGATATCTGAAGCCGCCAGTAGTTCCGATATCCCGCCCTGGCATTCATACCCTTTCTCTGAGAATTGCTCAATTCTTTCCCGATCATCGAAAGTGCAGTAAAGTGGAAATCCTTTCTTTACTGCCAAATCACAACCGAAACTGGGGCCAGTCTTAGTAACTCCAACAACTTCCATGTCATCCTGTGCATCTACTGCGTCCGCTACTCTCTTACCTATGGTCCCGAATCCATTAATTGCCACCTTTATGCTTCCCATGGGCCATACCTCAGGTGCTTGCCGTCAAACATACTTCGTCTGAAGGTCGCCTATGAACCTAGCGAAATCGGCAAGAGTCAATAACAAGTCACCCTTTTCTCAATGCGTAGTAGGGCCCAACAGAGGTGACACGTGTGAGAGAAGCCGCCTCCAAGAGTATGAAACTGAACAGAGATTTGGACAGGTACGTAGAGAAAGCTCTGGATCAAGGGAGGCCGGTAAAAATCGGCTGGGGCAGGGCCGGAGACGAAAGGCCGAAGAACGGAGAGTTCGGAGTTATGACCCATCTCCCCGAGGGTGCTAGAGTACTGTGCTTGGGAAATCTGGGGGAGTGTGTGGGTTCAGCCAATCGTGGCGGAACCTTGACCCTACGGGGAAGCGCGGGCTCTATGCTAGGATCTTTCCACGAATCTGGTAAGACAGTAGTTGAGAAGGATGTAGGGCAAAGGGCCGGATTCAAAATGATGGGCGGCGAGATTCTGATTCAGGGTTCTGTTGGCGATGAAGGGGGTGCTGGAATGTCTGGTGGGACGATAATAGTCAGAGGTCATTCGGGTGGTAGTTTGGGTGCAGGAATGTCCGGCGGTACAATCGTAGTGATGGGTTCAGTTGGTTCGGACCCGGGCATAGGGATGAGGGGGGGGAGGATAATCATCTCAGGAAGTTGCCCCCCACCGCCAAGTGGGGTAGAAATGAGATCCATAGAAAAGAGCGAAATTTCTGAATTTGAAGAGTTGCTCGGTCCGATGGACCTGTCACTAAATGAAGATGCGCTAATACTAGAGGCTGCTGCAAATCTTTCCGGCCCAAGCCAATTATCCAGAAGTTCAATCTCCGAACGGTTCGAAAATATCTCACTTTGTCAAAATGAAGACACGCTTTCTGAATTTGCCCAGTTGGACCACTTGACACTCCTTGTCCCGGATGGCTCCGATTCTGAGGGTTTACTTCTCGAAATTCCGTGGATAATTAGTTGTGAAACGACTGTCGGATCTGAGGACTGGGGGGGTTGTGAGATGCCAGCAATTGTCAGAAAGGAGCCCAGAGCCATTGATCTACTCCTTGTAGGAGAGAAAGAGCTTCCTAATTCAATAGACTACGTTAGGGATTGTGCAGGGCTTGTATTCGACATCTCCGAATTTCCAGGAATTAATGATGCTGAGATTGAGGCAATTTTAGTTTCATTAAGGAGTCGTATGGCAGACCCATCTATTGTCATGCTTAGAGGGAATGTAGGAAGAATTGAGCGATTATTCCGACTGGTAATGGATTTAGAGCTAGATGGGGCAATAGTAGAATGCGCGTCCCCCAACGGTTCCAGACTGGCTTCCACACTCCCGAAAATAGGGATGGGGGCGAGGGCTATGGGAATCAGCGAAGCAGGGAAATATGTAATTATTGAGATCGATAACGAACCCGATGCAAAGGATCTACTGGTAGCCATCGCTTCGGGTTGTACTGCAATAGTGGCCCCAGATTCTGGTGGAAGTATTCCATCAAAAATCAATCATTTGTCAGGGGAACTCCGAGGATGGATGAGGGAAATTGGAATTGACAGGATTGATCGCATAGGGAGGAGGAATCTAAGAGCGAATGATTACGACACGGCTGCAATCTCCGGACTTCGACTAATTGGTTATGACCGGCCTCTAAAGATGTGGCTAGACCTGAGGTGACCAAATGCCTACTCTTGAGTTGAAGCACTCCATCATTAGCTACATCCAGGGCCTACATGGAAGCAAACATAATCCTGAGATATGGTCCCAATGGCTTCCAGATATTGGGTGCCCGGTAGATAGCAATGACGATTTTTCAGTGGAGGTTGAGGTTTTTCCCGACAGGCCTGACCTGTTAAGTCATGAAACGATAGCTAGGGCATCCAGATCATTCCTATCTACAGGAAAAAACGAGGTTGGCTTGGATGTTGTTCCCGGGGAGATATCGCTATCGGTCGACCCATCATTAGAGAAAGTGAGGCCAGTAATAATGGGGGCTGTGGTGAGAGGGGTCGATACTGGATCTAATCCTGAGCAAAGGGATGATTTCATTCAGTCACTAATGGACCACCAGGAAAAACTACACTTGACGCTGGGCAGAAAGAGGAAGCTGTCGTCAATTGGTGTTCACGATCTGTCATCCCTTGTTCCCCCCTTCCGAGTAACTACAGTGCCCAAATCATACTCTTTTACGCCCCTAGCGTGTTCAGAAGAAATGAGCATAGAGGAAATTCTAACTGACCACCCCAAGGGAAAAGAATATGCTCACCTAATGGAGGGGCTTGATTCATTTCCAGTAATCCTAGATTCGGAAGATAGGGTACTCTCATTCCCCCCCATAATCAATGGGAACCATACCACCGTTCACGAAGGAACCCGTGACTTCTTTATCGACGTGACCGGATGGGATAAGAGGGCATGTGAAGCATGCCTTCTGTTGGTTTGCTTGTCTATGGCAGAAAGAGGCGGGGCAGTGGAGAGTATCGAAATCTCTGGACTGGGGGGCAAGGCTGCAGTAATGCCAAGGGGAGAGTCTAGGAAGCATCGTGTTCCTGATAGGCTGATTAGGAGAATTCTGGGGCTTGAGTTGGGTTCCGAAGAGCTGTCCAAAGCGATCCAGAAGATGGGAGGGGCTCTTGAGGAAAGCAGGACCGTCACAGATGGACCGAATGAATACGAGAGATGGGTTGATTGTGTAGTTGGAGAAGTGGAGCACGTAATTTCAATGCCAAGATGGAGGAGCGACATCATGCACCCGATTGACATTGTTGAAGACTTGGCAATCGGGTTTGGATTTGACAATCTTCCCGAAATTCTTTCATCGACTCACATTGATGCCGTGCCTCTCGGGACCTCCAATCTAAAGAGGAGATTTGGAGAAAGCATGAGAGCTTGTGGCCTTCAGGAAGTTCAAAGTCTTACATTGTCGAACGAGGAAGATCAGTTCGAGAAAATTAGGTGGCCGCAGAAAGACGGTTTGGCTATTATTGCTAACCCAATAACCTCTGAGCATACTGTTCTAAGGCAATACATTCTTCCTTCCCTACTAAGATTACTAGCGGCAAATCGCCATCACGAGCTGCCTCAGAGAGTTTACGAAATGGGCATAGTGGTCAGAGGCTCTATTAACGCCGAGAGGGGGTCTTGGGCTTGTGCCGAGGTTGGTAGCGGCTTCACTTCTGCCAAGGGAATTGCACAGGCGATGTTGAGGGACATGGGTGCTATAGCTGAAGAGGTTGAGTTCGAATCTACCGGAGCTGGCCAGGGTCCGTGGATTCAGGGTCGAGGGAGCAAAATCATCGTCAAGGGGGAGGTGATTGGCGAGTTTGGCGAGGTTTCCCCCGAAGTTAGCGGAATGTACGGGCTGAAATCGCCGATTCAAGCCGGTGAAATAGATCTGGATCTTGTGGCAAAGATTATTCCCGATCCTGTGATCTAGTTATCGTCACCTTTCTTTGAAAGTAGCTTCATTGCATCTAAGAACTTCTTGTCTTTGAGGTGCTTTTCTTCTTCCTTTTTGCTTCCCTTCTTACCGGTCTTTCTCTCGTATTCTACAACGTTCCTCATGTAACTTGATCTGGAAATACTCGGTTTGGCGGGTTTCTTCTTCTTGAACGGCCATACCGGTCCCATGACGTGCGAGCAGCGAATGCAGACATCAGTATTTCCCTAAATTGTGTCGATTTGCAGTAGTTTTGATGAGGCTGGTTCTTCTTTGATGATTTGTGCCGGGGGGCGAGGTCGGAGCGGATGAGGCTGGAAGAGGTCCGGCTATCGGCCCTCTCGTAGTTTGTGCGCTGACTGTTCCAAGGTCTGACAGAGAATTGCTTTTTGATCTAGGTGTTGACGACTCGAAGAGGCTTAGCAAGAAGTTTAGGATGTCAATTTATCGAGAAATATTGGCATATTCAGAATCCAGGGGATGGGGGGTTGGTTTGGAGATTTGTGAAGCCTGGAAGATTGACAAATGGATGACTACTGGGACGCTGAACACTCTAGAAGTAGAGTTGTTTGCAGATGCAATAAAATTGTCTGCCGAACCAAGCGAAGTTTGTTCGATTTTTCTTGATGCATGTGACGTAGATGCAGGTAGATTCGGAAGGAATGTCTCTTCGAGCCTGGGCAATAGTTGGAGTCACTGTTTAGTCAAGTCTGAGCACCAAATGGATTCTGAGGACTTGGTTGTGGGCGCTGCTAGCATCATCGCTAAGGTTACCAGGGACAATGAGATTCGGAAGCTCTCAAGACTTATCGGGGTAGAGCTTGGTTCAGGTTACCCCTCAGACCCAGTCACCAAGGATGCCATAGATTTGCTATGCAGTTCTGAAGAGCCTCATGAAGCGCTTAGATGGAGTTGGGCTAACGTGAACAGGTCTTGGATTTCTCAGAACAAAAGGCCTATGCCCGACAGATTTCCAGATGGTGGTACCCCGGCTCAATCGACTCTTGGAGATTGGAAATAGCAAGAATGGTGAAATGCAACCCTTGTCCGGTCAAAACTGTAGGCATGAGTCAAGAGGTTGATTGGGGCTCCGAAGTATCCCTGACGGTTCGAAAGTATGCATTGCAGAACTCCATCGAGTATAACGGCAAGGGGGAGTCTGGAAGCGTCTTAGGCAGGGTTCTCTCCGAACGGGAAGACCTACGAAGTCGGGCTAAAGAACTTCTTCAATTGGTTAAAGAGGAAGTGCGCTCGGCAAACTTTTTGTTCGAAGAAAAGGGATCAAAAGAAGTAGTTTCTGAACTGGAAGCAATAGATCCAGAGGCTCTGGAAAGAGAGAAGCACAAGAAGGCAGAAGGCCTCAAAGATCTTCCAGGGGACACCTCTCAAGTTGTACTCAGGTTCGCACCAAACCCCAACGGACCCCTCTCAATAGGTCACTCCCGAGGAGTAGTGATCAACTCGGCATATGCAGAGATGTATGGGGGAATTGTTGTACTAAGGTTTGACGATACAGACACCAGGGTAAAACCACCAATAATCGATGCCTATGGTTGGATTGAAGAGGAATATGAGTGGTTAGCCGGAAGACCTGCGGACGTGATCATAAAGGCTAGCGAAAGGATGCCCGTCTACTTGGAATTCGCTGAGAAGATGGTGGCGGAAGGGCATGGATATGTCTGCCGATGTAAAGCCGAAGACTTCAGAGTTTTCAGGGAGTCGAAGATGGATTGCCCATGCAGGGGACGTGGAATTTCTGAAAGTTTAGAAGACTGGGTATCGATGAACTCTGGTGAGTTAGATGAAGGGGATGCAGTGGTGAGAGTTAGAACCGATATGACACTTCCAAACCCGGCATTAAGGGATTGGCCGGCACTCAGGATTCAGCATTCCCCACACCCCATTGTTGGAGACAAGTACAGGGTTTGGCCATTACTCGATTTCCAGAGTGCGATTGAGGATCACGAACAAGGTGTGACTCACATTATTAGAGGGAAGGACCTAATGGACAGTACTAGAAAGCAGACTCTGCTTTACGAGCACTTTGGATGGGAATACCCGGAGCCCCTCTACTGGGGGAGGGTGAAGGTTCATGAGTTCGGAGGTTTCTCTACCTCTGGCATTCTATCTTCGATAGAAAAGGGGGAATACGGAGATTGGGGTGATGCCCGTCTACCCACGCTTAAGGCACTCAGGAAGAGGGGTTTTGAGGCCCAATCTCTGAGGGACTTGTGGGGCGAAGTGGGGCTGACCCAGAAGGACATATCGATTTCAATGAAAACTCTGGAATCCATCAACTCAGCAATAATAGACTCAAAATCTGAAAGGAGGAGTTTTGTTGCCGATCCGGTGGATGTGAATATTCTGTCAGAATTTGGATCAGAAAATATCCTGGTCCCTAAGCACCCAGAAGCCAGTGTTTCCGGAAACAGAATTTGGGATTTCGACAGTTCGGTACTGATTCAATCCTCTGATTTTAGAAATGGGAAGCTCAGGTTCAAGGACTTCGCGGATATGGATATTTCAGGATCGGAAGCAGAGATTGAAAGTGAGGAAAGAACGGACAACAGACCAATAATCCACTGGTTGCCAAAGAAGATGGCTCTAGAGGCGGTTCTGGAGGTTCCCGATGAAGGTTCAATCAGGGAAGTAACGGGCGTAATAGAGGACTTTGAGCTGGAGGTTGGTGCGATATACCAGCTCGAAAGGGTTGGTTTTGCAAGATTGGAGGCCCTAGGTGAAGGACAGGTAAGGCTTCTGTGGCTACATAAGTAGTCTTATGGGGCAATTTTGTTGTGAACTCGTAGATATGTGTGCATTAGTTGCGTCGCATTGAAGGGTATGAGGCGAATCAGAGTGTCGTGGATGGACTGCGAGCACGAGTGGTTTTCTTGCTCACAGCTCTGATGGTGGCAGTCACATTATCTCCAATTCAAACTCATGCGGAAGAGTCTAACTCGTGCTGCGAATCAACGAGTTTTGACCTATACCTAATGGGGGACCCGGACAACGGAATGCTAACTCCCTTCGATTCTGAACTAGAAGAGGAGAAGTCAATGGAGGTAACCTCATCGGTTTTCGGGGAAGTACAAATTGGGACATGGTCAATTGAGTGGGGGGAGTCAGGTCAGTACTCTTCCGGGACTTGGACGTTTAGCATACCTTACGAAGTAGTTGACTCCACTGGAGTTTCAGCAAACGCAACAGTTCTTCTGAAGATAGGAGGGAACACCTATGAGAGCTCTTCCGAAATTCCCGCAGTATATTTCTCGGAGTCAGGAGAACTCCAAGTGCCAGTGGAAGTAGGGGACGGCGAATTCTCCAAAAACGACAAAATCGAGATATCCTTTTCAATCAGAAGCCTAATCTTCACAAGTCCTGGAAGTGATTCTGGGATCAAATTCTTCTGGGGAACCAACGAGATGGATGCTTCGATTTCCATGAGTTTTCCGCTTGTTCATGTAGAGATTCGCGAGGCTAGTGTAAAGGGCAACCTAGTCTTCTTCCCGGTAAGGCTGACATCGGGCTTCGGAGACAGAATTTGGACAGCATCTAGTGGTGGTCTGATGGTTCAGAACGTGGAAATCTCTGAAAGTCCGATTGTAAATTCAAACCAGGATTGGGTAGATGTCACATTTGTTTGGGACCCTAGCAGCCATGGTGGAGGAGGGGTTAGGGCCGACTTTCGGCTAACCCCTCAGGAATCACTGAACATTGATGCTGACAAGATGCACGAGATTACTTTGGGACAGGATACCGGGGACAATAGCTGGTATCCCGACGAAGAGCCGCCTAGGACTGGTGGATCTAATCTGGAGGTGATTGTTGACTGCAAATACGATGGCAACTCGATTGACAGAGACACGACTATCAGATTCGAGGGGGCGATGTCCCAGTGGATGAGGTGGGGTCTTGACAATATAGGAAACAAGAGTCTTGGATCAAACAGCTGGTGGAGGAACTTGAACACCTACTCTGACACCGTTGGTAGCTCGGAAAAGCAAAACGGAAGGGTGGACAACTCGGAGCAATTTGCACTGGAGACTCACCTAAAGGGTTCAAAGTCGGACCTCAAATCATTTCTATCAAACGGACTGATGATTAATCCCGAATCGGTTTTCGGGGTGAATCCGGTAGATTTCGGGCCTCTGGATGTGACTATCGACCTAGGCATCTCAAGGGCTTTCAATTCGGAGAAGATTTCCATCAGAGTCAGTTCGTCATACTACGTCGATGAGGATAGCAGACAGACACTTATCGAGGATTTCGTCAGGCCAGGTGGGTTCGAGTATTGGAGCCAAGTCGACCTATCGTTCGAGATACGAACCGGAATGCTAGCAGGTTTCGGTGGAGTCAACTCAGACAATGACGAGATCGATTACACCCATAGGAGATGGGTGGTGATGGAGGTTCTTTCCATAGATGAGTCCGACATAGAGTCGGATGTAGACTTCAGAGTGGAGTTCGTTGCTAGCAATTCCCTACTATTCAGCCCACTTATTTCGGCGGTGATATCGATCTTTGCCCTTGTATTGGCCTTAGGGATTGGGATGGCCCTGACGAAGAGGAGAACTAGGGCCCCTAGCATGATAATGGTCGGGGTTCTGGGCGTTCTATCCCTGTCAATATACTGGTTCGGCCTCCCCATGCCCATCGTTCTGGGAGTCGTAGCATCTAGCGTCCTTCTTGTATTCCCCGCAGCAATGATCTCCCCCCCGAACAGTCCTGATGGGGTCGGTAGGGGATCTAGCAGAGCTGGAAGGGTAAGGTGCCCTTCTTGCGGAAGGAAGAATCGAGTAGAGTCTGACGTCAGACCGTTGAGAATCGAGTGTTCTGGATGCAACAGTACACTAAGAATAGAGTAACGTTAGTTGCTGTTCACAAGGTAGCTAATGAGTCGCCCCTCAGTCAGTCGGTATGAATGAGTCACGGACG
>CAYPWN010000033.1:0-17297 GCA_964414525.1 uncultured Candidatus Poseidoniales archaeon
GCAGCTTGGCCTCTTCCTGCAGCTTGGATAGTATCTCGGTGTGGTGGTATACCTCGAGCTCGTCTCCACCGTAGTCTGCATACTCCTTACCGAGAGTGTGGAAGCAGTGGGGGCATGAAGCGATAATCCTCTTGACTCCCAATTCCTGGAATGTCATCATGTTCGTCTCAGCAAGCATTTGGAACAAGTACTCGTTTCCAGCCCTCCTAGCGGGGTCGCCAGAGCAGCCCTCCTGCATGCCCAGGATCCCCACATCAAGCCCCGCCTCCTTTAGCAGAGAAATCGTAGACCTAGCTACCTTCTGGTTGCGTTCGTCGAAACTGGCAGCACATCCGACGAAGTAGATGTACTCTGCCGGCTCACCCACCTTCACGTCTAGGTCAGCGGCCCAGTCGGCCCTCTCGTGCTCACCGAATCCATAAGGGTTTGAGGCGGACTCGATGTTCCCCATGGCAGTATTGAGGACCTCGGGGTACTCCATCGTCTCCATCATCGCATTTCTGCGAAGATCGGTGA
Organism: uncultured Candidatus Poseidoniales archaeon; assembly: GCA_964414525.1. Classification (GTDB taxonomy): domain Archaea; phylum Thermoplasmatota; class Poseidoniia; order Poseidoniales; family Thalassarchaeaceae; genus UBA36. The sequence continues at coordinate 517 of CAYPWN010000033.1, forward strand.
GCTTTGGTACGTGCTCGATGTAAAGTGGACAGACGTCAACGCAGGCGTTGCAGGTAGTGCAGGCCCATACCGCCTCGTCGGTAATCCTCTGCATCATGGTCTCCTCGGGAGTCTCTCCTGAAAGAAGCAGAGGGGCGTGTTCGTTCGCGTAGTCTCTGACGTCATGAATGACCTGCATGGGGTTCAGCCCCTTTCCGGATGCGTAGGCGGGGCACACGTCCTGGCATCTAGCGCATGAGGTGCATGACCACCCGTCTATCAACTGCCTCCAGGTGTACTGGGTGTAGGTACTCACTCCGAAGGAGTCTATGTCCAACTCATCAAGGGGGACGGCCCTGCCATCGTCACTTACAGCAAGCGGGCGCATCTTTGCACTAGGCCCGGTATCGTGGAAGAACACATTCGGTACGGCCATGACCAGATGCATGTGCTTGGATAGTGGAATAAGGAAAAGAAATACAGAGATCGACAGCATGTGTAGCCAGTAAGCGATAATGACTGTGCTGTCCTGAAGACCGATTTCGCTGAACTGATAGCCTATTGGCTCCCAGAATGCGCTCGGGTCCTCCTTCGACTCGATCATGAACGAGGTTGTTGTGATGGTGAATATCAACAGCAGGATCACGTTTCCCTCCAGCTGTGACTTCCCCTTCAGCTTCTCAGGGGTGAAAGCCACCCTGCGAACCAGAGCCGCGACGCATCCTATGAGGGCCATTGTGTAGCCAAGCTCCACCATCCCGTTCCAAGGGCCGTTAAGCAGATCGGGAAGAAGGTGGTCCGAGAACGCGTTCGCTGTCGCTAGGTCGAACATATCAGAGGCCAGCATGAGGAAGCCCCAGAACATCAGCACGTGCATTGTACCAACGACTCTATCCCTGAGCACCTTCTTCTGACCTAGCCACCCTACTACGAACTCCCTGATCCTGGGGATCCATGAGTCGAATCTGGAGTCACTAGAGCCAATGAGGACCAGACGAGTAGCTTTCTGGACCTGGTAAACGAAGAAACCGATGGAGACTACTCCCAGTGCAAGAAGAATCATCCATCCTTCTAGCGGACCGTATGTTTGCAGAAGAGGGTGTTCCACGGGGACTCCTCGCTCAGGCTTGCCTGATACCTATGCCACGAGCCATAAGACCTTGAAACAACCGCATAGTTAGGCCAACACTCATGGCCTAATGGGCCAGCCAGGGGTTATGGCGAGGGCCTTCGCCCCGGGAAAGTGCATACTTTTCGGGGAGCACGCAGTGGTTTTCGGGCATCCCGCGGTTTCGGTCGCCATAGATCATGGGGTCACTGTATCGGTCGAGGAATCGGATAAATGGACTCTGGAGGGGTCCATTTTCGATCCTTCCCGGCACCCCCATATCACTCACATCATCCAAAACGTCTACGACTATTCTGGGCCGCCTCTAGATATCGACGTCCAAAGCTCCCTGTTCTCGGCAGCTGGAATGGGGTCCTCGGCGGCCCTTTCGAACGCATTGGGCGCCGCAATGCACAGCCATCTAAACCCATCAGAGGATTTAGATCCAATCAGAATGGCTAGGCTAGCTCACTCAGCTGAGGTCACAGCCCAGAAGGGCAGAGCCAGCCCCACTGACACTGCAACAAGCGCACTGGGGGGCCTCGTGGTGGTTTCTGGGTCGGCCGTGCCAGGTACTAGGCACGTCTTCGACACAAGTCTTCAGACACCTGAAGGCAAGAGAGACTGGGCGATAAACGTAGTAGAAACCCCAGAGGTAATTCGAGACGCATGGCTAGTGATTGGGTACTCCGGAGTTGGATCTCCAACGGGGAAGATGGTTGCCAAAGTTGCAAAACTAATTTCTGACAAGCCTGAGATGACGGGGGAGATGGATGCGATATCAAACATCACCAAGGCAGGACTGACCGCACTCTCAGTAGGAAACCTAGAGGCGTTGGGGATGGCTATGGATGCCTGCCACGAGAAGCTACAGAACCTCCAGGTGAGCAGCCCCATGCTGGACAGCCTCGTCGAGGCTGCCAGGCCATACTCTCTAGGAGCGAAATTGACAGGTGCGGGAGGAGGGGGGTGCATGGTTGCTCTTACTAACGAACCAAAGAGGGTAGAAGAGGCAATAGAAATAGCTGGGGGGAAGCCCCTATCAACCAAGTTGGGCGCCGATGGAGTTAGAGTGCTCTGAAAAGACAATCAGAGAAGATTGGTCGTCTGCCTTCGCTATTTTCTTTATATTACCATTTATAAGCAGAATGTAGGTCGCCAACCTATGCTGAGCGATGAAGAAAGACTCACCGTAGTGAACGTTGTAGCTTCTACCAGAGTGGCGGAGGAACTGGACCTCCCGGACATAGCAATCCAGTTGAACTGCGAGTATGAACCAGAGCAGTTCCCAGGAGTCGTTTACAGGGTCGTGGATCCGAAACTAGCCATACTGATGTTCAGGTCTGGCAGGGCCGTTTGCACTGGTGGCAAGAACGAGGACAACATCCAGACTGGGATAGAGAGGATGATTGGTGATCTAAGGGATGCAGGAATCGATACTTGGGAGCTAAAGGACGTTGAGATAGAGGTTCAGAACATGGTGGCAACATACTCTCTCTTCTATCCTGAGGACTATGGGGAGGTAGCCAGGATGGATGATATCAACACCAAGGTTATCGACGTAGAGGGAGGAGGAATTCGAGCAGCTACTGACGAGGAGGTTGAGAACGAAGACTCGAGGATCCGGGGGATTTTGCAGGGCGAACCTCTGGCAGCTCTTCCTAGGAAGCTGAACCTGAACAACTTGACATTCCACCTTCCCTTCGACAAGGTCGAGTATGAGCCAGAGCAGTTCCCCGGGCTGATCTACAGGTTAGACTATCCTCGTGTGGTATGCCTTATCTTCGGCAGTGGAAAGATGGTAATAACCGGTGCAAGGCACAAAGACGAGATCCTAGAGGCAGTCGAGCAGATCAAGGACGAGCTTGCTGACCTCCTTTGATAACCGAACCAACGTTATTGAGCAGACCGCCATGCAACGCCATGCGTCGGGACGCCTTCGCCATACTGGCGACCACCCTCCTAGCGTTGGCTCCGATGGCCTTTGTATGGTCTTCAGGAGACCCATATCCCCTCTCCCAGGAGGGGGATGGCAGCCAGGTTCAGGCTAGGACGACCTCGTCTACAGACGTACCAGTCTGGAGGGTTAACGACAACTGGATGTACGATGGCTACCTGGACGTAGCCGATTTCGTTGCAGACTCGGGGGTATCCACCAATGTCCAGACACTTGAAGGCACATTGGACAGGACAGTGGAAGACATCTACTTAGCAGAAATCAGCGGCAACGAGACACTTGCTTACAAGGTGGTCTCTGTCGGGGAGTACGAGTCTGACGGAATAATCAGCATAGACGGCACCAATGGGTGCCTTTTCGTGGAAATGGAGACCACCGAGATAGTACGCGTTTCGGATCTCGCCACATTCTCCCAGGAAGTTACGCTAGACGTATACTTCTGGCCGGCATTCTTTGGATGCCAATCGTGGTTGAACCAGTCAATAGGGGTGCTATCTGTCGAGAACACTTACGAACCACCGCTAGAGAACTACGATTTCCCCATCTCCGTGGGCGAGTCATGGAATATGGACTACGATCAGGAGACGCAGTACAGTGGGACCAGCAACTACGTTGACATCCCGGAAGACTCCAGCGACTCGAACTCTTCTAGTTGGACGGTTGTCAGTCAGGGGAACTCCGGGGTTTCATTCCCCGGGTGCTACCAGTCGTTCAACGTCACCAACTACGACTCGGATGGGGATGAGACAGGTTACAACTGGTACTGCTCAGCAGTAAGGGGGGAGGTCAAGAGCTCCCTCTCGCAGGCCTTCGGATTCATCGCGGTCCATGAACTCGTGAGTTACCAGCCGGTAACGAGATCCAAGGTGGTCACAGTCGACATCGAGTACCCGCTTTCCCCAACTGGGATCGACATCTCCGCCTGGATCAACGTAACTAACCAGGGCCAACCAGTCTCTGGCCAGGACTTGGAGTTCAGGTACGAGTCGGAGCAGTTCGACCAGACTGTTACAACCGATGACAACGGTTCCTACCACATTTTATTCAACTCAGGGGATAAGCCCGATGACTCGCAGGGGGCAGGGGAGCTAGGGAGCCACGGTATCGTCGCTTGGATAGATTCTGAGAACATCGTGGGGGCGTCGACCCTGCTAATTGACTCGGATGTCCACGAAATCGACTTGGTAACAAGGTCTTCCGGAGTCACGGTACAGAGGCATAGGCCCTCCACCGGAAACGACGTCACTCTCGACTCAGAGATAGGGTTCGCTGCGGTCTCCGGAGACGTGTTGACGTTCTCCGTCCCAGTCCTCAACAGGGGGCTGATCACCTCTCCGGCATCCTCCATCGTAGTCAGCGCTCCCGACGGCTCTGAAGTATACGGAAGCGTCCCACCACTTTCCAGTCTGCAGGAGTCTAGGGTCGAACTAAATTGGACAGTCCCCCCCTCTCAGTCCTTCGGCAACGTCTACCTCGATTTCGAGGTCGACCCACAGGGGGAGATTCCCCAGGACGGAAATCGTTCGAACAACCAGGGATCATTCGTCTTGTTCGTCGGGGCCCTCCCGAACGCTGCCCTTTCATACCCCTCTGAAACCCTGACACTCGACTCTGTCACAATAGACGGAAGCTCATCATCAGACCCGGACGGGGGGGACATCGTATGCGAGTTCGAGATCGAGAAGGTCGACGGCACCACTGCAGAGTCTGAGGAGGAGGACTGCATACTGGAGTGGTCATGGCTCGACGACGGTGAGTTCACCGTTTCCCTCGTGATAACCGATGGCGAGAGCGACTCGTCATCGGCCCAGGCCTCCATCACAGTCCTAAACAGGCCACCGGAGGTCACCCTGGGATCCGACTCAGAGGAAGTCGTGGTAACCAATCCGATAACATTCAGAGTGACCAATAGCACCGACGAGGACACGCAGAACCCATCCGCGCCAGTGGAACTATTCTGGGGGGTTGAGTGCTCGGAGGGGAGGGTGAGCCAGGCATGCACGGTCACTCCCATGGTAGAGGGGACTTACACGATTGAAGTGCTAGCCACTGACGATGATGGAGAGACAACTTTGGCCCACCACACAGTCAATGTAAGCAACGTCGCTCCGAGCGAACCAGTGGTTGAGGTATATCTGGGGGAGGCACGTTTGTTCCCGGACAGCAGAGGTGTTTTCTTGGTAAACGAGGGTGAAGCCCTGACCTTCTGGGGGCAGGCCCAAGACTCCTCTAACGACCTCTCATCGCTCGTGCACGTATGGAAACCTGACGCAGAAGAAGATCCCGATACGAACTACACCATCACGGGCGAGAGGAGCACGATTTCCAACGTGTCATACAACACCTCTGGGATGCACTTGGCTACTCTGCAGGTATTCGACGACGATGGGGAGAGCACTGAGATGCTGATAGTGCCTATCCAAGTACAGAATCTGGCGCCGGAAATCTCCCCGATCACAACTTCCCTGGGAGACCTTGAGGAGGACGAGGAATTCACCATCCAGCCAATCGTGACGGATACGGAAAACGACGTGGACGACTTGACCTACTGCTTCGACCTGGACCCCTCGGAAGACTCTGACTCCGACGGGGTTCCTAGTAACGACTGTGATGTCGAATCTATGGTACTAGTCCACTCATGGCCCGACTCTAATTCGGCCCCAGCATCGGTGATATTCCGCGTCACCGACGATGACGGTGCTTCGGACTCGGTAGAGATTTCATTCCTAGTGGTGAACGCGCCCCCAGCAGCACTCGCTTCGGCTAGCGAGTCAAACCCTACAGAGGGGGACTCAATTGTCCTATCTGCAAACGGAACAATAGACTCGCACGCCGACATGGACTCCCTAGTGTTCCACTGGGACATAGACGTCACAGTAGACTCCGACGGAGATGGCGACCCTGCAAACGACGTAGACTTCACAGGCAGGTGGATAGAGTTCTCATACGACACAGGAGGGCCCAAGAAGGCCAAGCTTACGGTTCTCGACGACAGCTCTAGCCACTCGGTCACAATGGACATTGAGGTCGCTGACGCGCCGCCCACGGTATCGGGGACGATCCAGTCAAACCTCGTGTACATCGTCCTCGCATTATTGGTTCTTTCAGGGGCGACATACGCCCTTCTACTCACGACCAGGAAGCAAGGACCCCCATCCCCAAAGGGCGAGGAGAGGTTAGACATCGACGCCGCTTTCGATGGACCAGACGAGTCAATAGACTTCACCTCTGAGCCCGAAAGAGATGAATCTGCACCCGAGTTCTCCCTTGAGGAGCCCCCTATCATACAGGGGCTGGACGACGTAATTGAGGAGCTAACAGGGACCAAGCCAGGAAATCCCCCAGAAGTTCCACCGGCCCCTGACCTAGGCGAGCCAAAAGCCCACCTTGACCTTGATGACATAGAAGCACTCTTTGAGGAGTAGCCGTCGGCGCGACCGTGGTCAATCTGTTCAGGCTCTTGGGTCTGCCCAACCCAAGCAACTCGCCAAAGGTTAGTTCCGCGGGGCGCAGCGCAGAAGTCGAGCCCGGACCAAAGGCCGGGAACAGGTTTCACGATCTTGGCGAGACGAGGTGGTCTGACAGGACAGAGAGGATGACCGAGAGGCCTAGCAGACGAGTAATCTACATGGAACCCGATGGCCTACACAGGCTGCAACTGGATGGCATAGAGGGCAACCTTTCCATGGGGGACATGGTAATAGTGGATCTGAACTCCCTAGACCACATGCCAAGCCAGCAGTCGGTATGCGCAAGGAGGGCGCAGGACCTCGGGGAACGATCCGGTCTGCCCGTTTTCGCCCTGAACGAGGACGATACCCTGTTGATGATAGCAGGGGCCAGGATGAGGGTGGACACTCACAAGCACAGACTTGGCTCACCGGCATTGGAACGGGCTATCGACAACTAGCCAGAAACAACGTCACTCTTCTTCCAGCCAGGCGTCCAGGACACCAGACTCCACTTCCATTACTGCGTGCTCAGTGAAGTCCCTGTAAGCCACCCATTTGGAGATCTCCCCCTCGTCCTCTCCCCTATTCCTCTTCCTCTCAATGGAGTCATTTGCATAGCTGACGCAACGAAGCAGGAAGTCTGCGACGATGCCCCTTTTTTCTTCCAAGCTCATCTCATTCGACCTTCAACGACTCAATCAGGGCATCCACGTGGCCCTTTGTCCTAACCCCGTAACCGACCCAAGCAAGAGTACCGTCGCTGTCAATGGCGAACGTCGACCTCAGAGTGCCCATGTACTTCTTCCCGTACATGCTCTTCTCTCTCCAGGTCCCATATGACTCGTGCAGAGAAGCCTCCTCATCAACTACCAAATCGAAGGGCAACTCGTGCTTTTCGATGAACTTCTGGTGTGACTTCGCGCTGTCGGTGGATACCCCTATCACCCTCCAGCCGCTACCAGATAACCTACCGAAATTGTCCCTGAAGTCGCATGCTTGGGTCGTGCATCCAGGGGTGTTGTCCCTCGGGTAGAAGTACAGAATTACCTTCTCTCCGGAAGATAGCATCTCTGAAAGGGACACCTTGGATCCGTCTGTTATAGTCGCCTCAAAGTCAGGAGCAATGCCTCCAATCTCTAGTTCAACGGCTGTCATGGGCTCGCGTGTCGGACCAAACTCATGAAGGCTACCATCACTCAATGTAAGCCTTCAGAGTGACTGACGCAGGCATAGAGGGCGGCTCGCTGAATCCGAAGCACGCAGAGGTCTCGAAACCAGTTTTCCCCCCCAGCGTCTCCCCTCTCAAATTGGCATCCGCGCTAAGAACCCTAGAGATCGATCTTACAGAATACCACTCTCTCCTATCGTTCTTGGTTCTTCCATGGGTCTTGGTTCCGAAGAAGATCCCTCCGAAAAATGACTCGATAGTGGATACGAACCATAGAGGCCTCCAGAAGGGGAGTGGGAGTGGAATGCCCCAAGTCACCCTAATTGTCAGGTCACCTGCTTTGACCTCCAACCCTCGCTTGAGGCGCTCTACCCGAATGTCCATGATGCGGACCTCCTCGAAGCTGTACAGCTCAGAAACGTAGTCGGCATGCTCTCTGGAAGGGGACAGGAGTACCCTGGTTCCATCGGGCTTGGCCCACATCACGTTGGAGAAGCTCCCAAGATGCGACTTCCCCCAGTCCCCGATAACGATCCTGTCCCCGCTTGAGAAACCAGTAGAGGTGATACGGCCCTCGAAGACGTCCATTTTCACCGCCCCATCTCGTCCTTAATCCGCTTCTTCGTGGCAGCCCAGGAACATATCGGGCACTCAAGCAGATTATGCCTCAGAGCGGGACAGTATTCTCTGCCGAAGTAGATGATCTGAAGATGCCTCCTATTCCACGACTCCTCCGGGAATACTGCCTTCAAATCCCTCTCTGTCTTTACCACGTTTCTGCCATTGGATAGCCCCCATCTGGCAGCTAGCCTGTGGATGTGGGTGTCGACCGGGAAGGCCGGCACTCCGAATGCCTGGGCCATGACCACGCTCGCTGTCTTGTGCCCGACACCAGCCAACGACTCTAGGAAATCCCAGTCGGGCCTCACTCCCCCTCCATCGTCCAGTATCTGCTCTGCCATCGTTCGGAGATTCTTCGCCTTGGTCGGGGCCAGGCCGATCTCCCGGATAATTTCGTGGATATCGTCAACTCCTAGGGACGCCATCCGGCTCGGCGTGCCAGCAGCCTCGAATAGCCTAGGGGTAACTTCGTTGACCTTCTTGTCTGTGGTCTGGGCTGAAAGCATCACAGCAACCAGTAGCGTATAGGGGTCCGTGTGGTCTAACGGGATCGGGGTATCAGGGTAAAGCTCGTCAAGTTTGTCGCCAATCAACTCGGCCTTCTCAGCTCTGCGCAAGCTCAGCCCTCCGCTCCCGAGCCCTCACCCCTGAAACCTATTGCAATCCCGGCGGCTACGCACCCGAAGAAAGGCAAGTAGCAAGCAAGAAACAACTCGCTACCCCACTCTTCCGGACTTCCGCTGATAGCCCATCCGATTAGGGCGAGAACTACGCCTGGTATGGCTCCAATACAGCCGAACAGAAGTGCACGCCCTACTCCCATGCATCCATCACCGATCCTTCGCCCTTGACCCTAACGGGTCTCATCCTTCCCGGTCCAGTTTGCCATGATTGCAGTCTGAGCGACCGACAAGGCAGCCGCCCACCAGACCCAAATCGGCAGTCCCAGAGCCGATTTACCAGCCTCGTCCCACCACCAGAAGTCCTGGGCGAGAACGAAAACCACCAGAAGTCCTGTGATAGGCAGCCCATTCTTCAGCCCAAAACCATTCAAGTCCGAGGCAAAGGAATCTTCAGAGAAGACGTACTGAGTGACCGCCAGCCCAATAATGGCTGCAACTAGGGATGGAACTACCGCTGTCGGCATTGCGGCCTTCACGGGCTGCACCCACCAGCCTTCGAAGGACTCGGGGGAGAAAACGGCTAGCATTACTACTGCTTCTCCGGCAACAATCGATGCTACAACGGCCCGACCGTCTATGTTGCCCCAATGGGCAGCGGCAAATACAGCGGGGAACATCACAGCGTACATGGAGAATGCTAGAAGCCCCAGATCCAAGATCGACAGGTCAGACCAGAGAGATAGCATCAGCCCCAGAAGCGATAGAGAAATGATCACCACTTCCCTAGACCTAAGTCCTTGAGAATCCCTCGGAATCAGGTCACGGGTAACTAGCGAACCCGTGGCTAGAAGCTGGGAGTCCATAGTTGACATCAGTGCTGCTAGACCCGCCACCAGAACCAGCCCTCCCAGCCATTCCCCTCCTACGTCCATTATCAGAGTCGGGAGTATGTTGTCAGACCCTGCCCTATCCAGTCCTGGGTGGTTAATGTGACCCAGAGTCCCTATCAGAATAGGTGGCAGGAAGGCTAGCCACGCTACCGCTGGGTACAATGTAGCCATCCTGCCAATCGCTCTGTCGCTGTCTGCAGCGCACAACCTCTGGTAGAGCTGGGGGAACATGGGGTCAGCAAACAACCACAGGATCATGGTGCTAGTCCAGATAATGAGGGTGTAGTTCCCTTCTCTGCTGAGAAGCCCTGCAGTGTCCTCTGAAGAGGCCAAGCTTTCCATTGCAGCCGAAAGCCCTCCCGAGTCATTGACGACCATGGCCAGACCAAGCCAAAGCAGCCCCAATGCAACTGCTCCTTGAACCACGTCTGTCCTGACGACCGCCTTCAGGCCCCCAGTAAGTGTATAGGCCACCACTAGTGCGGTGACCAGTGAAGCCCCTACCCACTCCGGTCCCCCGAATAGGGCAGATACTACGATTCCAGCAGCTCTCGGCTGCAGGGCCAGATAGGGGATAGTTGCAAGGACCAGAACTGATGCCATGGTGATCTGGGCACTTCTCGATCCAGTCTGCCCCATAACCATCTCAGGAGCAGTCATCGCTCCGTGCTCCAGCGACCGTGCGCGAACCTTCCTACCCAGCACATACATGGAAACTGCCATGAAACCGGTTCCGAATGCCATGATGGGTAGAAACGACAGGCCAATCCTGTAAGCAGCTCCACTGGAACCGTACACGGTGAAAGCGCTGAAGTTGGTGGCAGCCATCGTTACCAGCAGCACCGGGCCTGAGAGGCTTCTCTCAGCCAAGTAGTACGACTCGTCCTCGCGCCCTAGGTCTCGGCGAGCCCAAATTGCGAAGAGAACCATCGCTACTGAGTAGGCCCCTACGATGAACCACGCTGATGACACGTACCCCCCAAGGGGGGTCGGACATTATGTTGTCTGTGGGCTCAGCTAGAATCACCATGGAAACTTGTAAACCCAGATGACGAAATCGTTCAGAATGCATTGTATCCCTAGCATAACTGCTCCAGCAATCATCAACCCAGCACCATCTATGCCATCCTGGTAGGCACCGTACGCGAGAAGCCCGAGCATCAGGTTGCCTAATGATGTTAGAAATAGCGTCCCTATCACTATAACTGGAGTCCAAGAGTAGTCGTTTTCCATGTGGAATATCGTGCTCTCCATCCATAGTGCAGAAGGTATCAGAATCAAGGCGTAAGCGATCAGAAGTCTGAACTCACCTCTTTCGTCAGATTCGCCCCATGGCCACCTCATGGAGCCCAGAGTAGACTCGTCGAACTGGAAGAAGACGATGTACCAGTACATCAGGAATCCAAATGCTGCTATGAACATGAATGGCACTATGTAGGCCTGCCAGGACTCCGGAATACCCCCCCATAGATCCATTGGCCTCTCAGCGTGGGAGATTCCGTACGCATAGGCTGCTAGAACCAAAGGCCCGAACACGAACGTGAAGATGAGAACAACTTGGCGTGTAACCTCCATGGCAAGCCCACGGAGCACCCCGTCATAAAATCAAAGCCGAACACCCCCTCCTTAGGGGGATGGCGGAGAACTACGAGGAGCCTGAGTACGAGGTCGTTTCGAAGCACTCGGGATTTGAGGTAAGGAGGTACTCGGACACGATCCAGGCAAGGGTGAGGACTGATGGGAGAAACTGGAGGGGCTCTAGCGGCGGTTTCAGGAGGATTGCGGGCTACATCTTCGGAAGAAACGAGAGGGAGCAGATGATCGCCATGACGGCACCTGTTCACATCTGGCACGAGGGGGATGGGACCATGATGGCATTCACGATGCCATCGGAGTACTCGATGGGGGACCTCCCTCGCCCAAATGACGATGGCGTTCACCTAGTTCATGCAGAGGGCAAGATATTCGGGGCCCTCTCATTCACCGGTCTGTCGGGGCCAAGGAGGTCAGGGCGCCTCAAGCGACGCCTGGCTTCAATGGTGGCGAGAGAGGGGATGGTCCCCTCTGGGCCAGCTATGCTAGCAGTTTACGACGATCCCACATCCACCATACCTTTCCTTAGGAGAAACGAGATACTCATCCCCCTCGAGGGCTAATTACAGAAAGCAGATTAATCCGGACCCAGAGCTGCAATCGTGCAGAGGTGCGGGGTAGACGAGGTCTCGAGGGCCATCGAGTCGGAAGACGTTACCCTAATCCTATTCCTGCGCGACTCGCCGGATCCGGAAGCTGCAAGCCTCAGGAAGGTCGCAGTGGAGAGGGGTATAGAGGTCAGGGAGACATCCAGAAGAGACATGTGGAGGATGTCCCGAACCAACGAGGACCAGACTCCACCACCAATTCTGGCTCTGGTGGGAAGGGACCCGGGTGCGAGCGTAGACGAGGTCCTCTCCACTGGCGGAATCTCATGGCTACTGGCCGGGGCTCGTTACCCCGTGAACATAGGTTTCACAATCCGCACGGCCGAGGTCAGCGGAGCTAGGGCTGTTTTCGTAGACGGCGATCTGACCCATTCCGAGAAGAAGGCTGCAAAGCGGGCGTCTATGAAGGCTCATCGATTCATGCCTGTACACTGGGTAGAGGGGGACGAGCTAGTTGCAAGGGCCAGGGATTCGGGATTCAGGATAGTGTCGCTGGAGGACACCGGAACGATCGAGCCTTGGGAAGAGGACCTAACTGGAGACGTTCTGCTAGTTGTCGGCGGGGAGCACGACGGTATTCCACACTCCATTCTGGATGAGTCGGACTCTGTGATACGAGTCCCGATGTCGGGATTCGTGCCCTCCTACAATCTCCAGGCACCAATGGCAGTGGTAGCCGCAGAAGCACTAAGGCAAAGGGGTTGACTAGAATTTCGAGTCCAACTCTCGTCCGATGATCAACCTCTGAATCTGGCTGGTCCCTTCGAATATCTGGTATATCTTGGCCCCTCTCATCCTTCTTGCTACTGGGTATTCCTCTGAGTAACCGTACCCGCCCAGTATCTGTACAGCGTCCGTAGTGACCTCCATCCCTATGTCCGCGGCGAACCTCTTTGCGTGTGCCGCCTTTAGCGTAGCTCTCTCTCCCGAGTCTATCGCAGTCGCAGCACTGTAGGCCAGGAGCCTAGCCGCCTCAATCTTGGTTGCCATGTCTGCTAGCATGAATGATATGGACTGGTGCTGCGAAATCGGCTTCCCGAAAGCCTTCCTCTCCTTGGCGTACGCCCAGGCTTCCTCCATGGCCCCGCGCGCATTCCCCAGGGCAGCAGCAGCTACCGCCGGCCTCGAGTGGTCGAATGCCTTCATCGCATTCATCCACCCCCCGTTCTCAACTCCTCCGATCAAATTGGTCTCTGGGACCCTAACATCAGTGAAGCTAACCCCTCTAGTATCGGAACACCTCTGTCCCATGTTATCCTCCTTCTTCCCGAGCTTAATCCCTGGTGTGTCGGCATCAACGATGAACCCGCTAAGACCGCCGTAGCCTGCGGATTTGTCTGTGTAAGCCAGTACGAAGAACCAGTCAGCGTAACCGGCACCAGAGATCCAGGCCTTGCTTCCGTTGATCACGTACTCATCACCGTCCTTTACGGCCTCGGTCTTCAGAGACTGGACATCGGACCCCGCATCGGGCTCAGTAACACAGTAGGCCGCGAGCTTCCCATCAACCACTCTGCCGAAGTACTCCGTTTTCTGCTCCTCAGTTCCACCCGTCAGTATCGGTAAACATGCAAGCATGGTGTGGTAGGACGCAGTACCGAAACCAGGATCACCCCTGGAAATTTCCTCGCATATGATTATCTCATCCATTGACGACATCCCCTGTCCTCCGTACTTCTCTGGGATCGTGATGTTCAGAAGTCCAAGCTCGTGAGCCTTGTTTATCGTTTCAAGGGGATAGGTGCCCTCTCTGTCCCATTCCTCTGCGAACGGAACAACTTCTTCATCGCAGAACTCTCTAGCCATATCGCGAATCATCTTCTGCTCTTCACTAAGCCTAAAGTCGACCATGACCTATCCGGGTAATCGAACTATTTGAGTGATTTCTGTCTATGCTCTTTTTGCACTAAGTGTCCTTTCCCCACTCAAATGAAAGTAACTTATGGGTCTGAAACCGCATGCTTCTTCTGATTGCGCCCGGTGGCCAATTTCGTGCCAATAAACGAAGACAGGCTCGCAGACGAGATCAATAGGATCAAGTCACCGATCCGATTCTTCATGTGGACGTTCTGGAAGTTCCCAGCATCGCGCTTCTCCGGACTGAGGATGGACAAGCTGGACTCAGAATCCTGCGTCATCTCCATCCCGGGGGGTTGGAGGTCTCAGAACCCATTCAACAGCATGTACTGGGCCGTTCAGGGGATGGGGGCCGAACTCTCAACAGGAGGCTACCCCCTAGCACTGGTGAGCTCAATGTCCGAGAGGGCCAGGACCCTGGTTGCCGGGCAGGAAGGCAAGTTCGTGAAGAAGGCCAAGGGGAGGATTACGTTCACTTGCGAAGACGGGCATCTCGCCAGAGGGGCGATAGAGGAGAGCATTAGGACAGGAAAATCCGTGAACGTGGAATTGACTTCCGTTGGAATGGACTCCTCCGGGGATATAGTATCCGAGTGGGTTTTCAAGTGGAACTTCTTCGTGACCAAGGGGGAGTGAGGGCTGGTAAGGAACAGGCTGATCGACCACGCGGGCGTGGAGTACCCCATCATTTGCGGGGCGATGTACCCCTGCTCCAACCCAGAGCTAGTCTACGCAGCGGCAAACGGGGGTGGCATGGCAATCATACAACCAGTCTCCCTTACGGTCGTCCACGGTTACGACCAGCCGGATTTGAACCAGGGATTGATCAACGGGATCAGGTACATCAGGTCTAACACAGACAAACCGGTCGGTTTCAATGCACTTATCGAGAAGGGCAATGACAAGTACCTCCAGAGGATGTCCGAGTGGATAGACATCGCCCTAGATGAGGGGATCCGTTTCTTCGTGACGTCTCTCGGCAAGCCCGACTGGGTCTGCGATAGGGTGCATGCCAGGGGAGGGTTCGTCTACCACGACGTCACCACCCGGTATCATGCCGAGAAGGGGGTGGAGTGTGGGGTCGACGGACTGATCTGTGTTAACGACAGGGCAGGAGGGCACCTAGGGGCAGACAGCATGGAGAAGATGTACGAGGACCTCAATGACTTGGGTCTCCCTCTGATCTGCGCGGGGGGTGTGGGAAGCGAGAAGGAGCTGAAACATGCCCTCGACATAGGTTATGATGGGGTCCAGATGGGTACTAGATTCATCGCCACCACGGAGTGCACCATGCCTAAGGGATACAAGGACGCAATAGTCAATTCGAGGGAGGAAGACATCGACTGGACAGTCAAGCTTACTGGCATCCCCGTTTCTGTGATTAAGACGACCGGTCACAAGAGGGAGAACCCTTGGCTGGTCAGGACCCTATTATCCGGTAGACTGAAACACAGAACTAGGTGGATACTCAACACGCTATCGTTCAGGAGATGGCAAAGGATGTCCAAAGGGTCAAAGTCATCGAAGGACATCTGGTCAGCAGGGAAGAGCGTGGAGACGATCCACAGCGTCGACTCAGCTACGACGATTATGAGGGAGCTAGGCGAGTCCCTGGAATGACCCTTCAAACTCGAGGGAACCATCATCCCAGAATTCCGCTAAGGGGGTTATCCCTGAGCATCGAAGTCCTGCTGAAGATGACAAACAGGATGAACAGAAAAACGACCACGATTCTTCCTAGGTTGATAATTGGCCTGACGTCCATGAACCCGGTAAAGCACCCCACTCTTTAGATATGCGAATATTCGGAACCAAGCCAGTAATAACTCAACCATCCATGCCCACGCAATGTCAACCGTGGAGCTCTTTACGGGAGTTGCTTCGGTTTTGCTAGGAGCCTACCTATTTTGGGAACCCAGCTATGGTGGAGGAGACGGTCTCAGGCTATTCAAGCAATCTCCAAATTCTAGATCGCCATCTTCCCAAAGCGGCGCTTCCGGGGAACTGGGCCGGGCAGCAAGGGCTGTCCTTCGTCCAGCATTCATCCCTGGTAGAGGACTTAGGATATACAGGGGGTTCGCATTTGTCGGGGCCTTCATTGGATTTGTGGCCGCAAGCCTGGTGAATTCTTCCGACATAAATTCGTCATTTGGAGTGAGTCAGAGTATGGTTCTACTGATTTGCATAGCAGTTTGCTCATTCATTGGCTACATTTTGCCCAAAGTTGCAGAGAACTACATCGTGATGCTGGGGCCCCCTGTTGCTGTAGTTTTGGGCTACGAATATCTGGTGTACGAGAAGGGCATCGATTTGCAAGAATTGGTAGCTGAAATCCCCCACATCCCAGAAATAGACCACTCTCTTCTTTCCGGATTTATTCTGGTTTCGACCACATTCCTAACATTCGTCTTTAGGATGCACTTGAGGGGCATCGTACCTATTTTTTTGTCTGGGTCCTTTTCGGGTTTGCTTATTGGGAATGGGGCATCAATCATCGATTCAAACACATTCCCACAATCCACGGCAGAAATAGAATTGCGAATCTCTGCGATAATCGCTTTTTGTAGCATCTCCCTTCAGATCTACGTAAAATATTACGGAAGGGAAAGGGGCAAAAGGAAGCAGAGGGCGAAAGACCGAGATAGGCGGGTAATCAAGAGAACCGGGGACCTAATGGTTCTGAAGTGCCCCCAATGCCTAGACCACGCCTCCCATGAGGTAGTCAGGAGGAAAGAGACTTCCAAAGGGGTGGAACTAATGGTCAACTGCAGAGGATTGAACCAGTTTGACGAGGTCTGCAATTTTCACCATACTGTGATTGAGGTGCATCAGTAGCTCTCGATTTCAAAGACTAGCTCCCCAACCCCAGCTGAGGCCACCTTCTCTTGATCCACCTGAAAATTACCCTGGAGATCACCATCGAGG
>CAYPWN010000034.1:0-16648 GCA_964414525.1 uncultured Candidatus Poseidoniales archaeon
CTCAAAAACCCTCGACTACATCTCCCAGCGCACCGCCCCCACCGAAGAAAGCCCCCCCAAAGTCACGCCCAAAACGGAGGAAGAAACCCCCTGGAAAGCCAAAGGGAAGAAGGGGAAAGAGACCCCCACCCAGGAAGAGCAAGCCAGGGCAGCCACCAGTGGGGGAGAGGAAGGGGCGCAGGATCAAGATCAAGCTAGGGCTCAGGGCTAACAGGATATCAGAGGACGTCGACTCCTACACAGATCAGATAGGGTGGACGACATCATCCTCCGAGACCGTCCTCAGCGACTTGAAGGACGTAGAGGAGATTGTGAAAAAGGAGCCAGACACTCTCATTCACCACTGCTCCATGTGCGGTAGCAGGATGGAGATACCAAAGCCCAAGAGGGAGAGATACAAGGTAATCTGCGCCCACCCCGAGTGCGGTCATGAAGACAACATAGGGCTCTGAGGATAAAATGTGGAGGATTTCCACGGCCCCGGCGCGAATTAACATACTTGGAGAGCACACTGATCATCACGGAGGACTCGCACTCCCATTCTCCAGCCAGCACCGATTATCTCTCAAAGCCACACAACGCCATAGCGGATTCACTGGAGACGAAACCATTGTCCAACTATGGAAGGCTGCAGGAGGATGGCCAGCAGACCTGGAAGTGGACAGCCAGATTCCCATGGGCGCGGGAATGTCTTCCTCTGCCGCCCTGTGCGTTGCAGTCGTGCTCTGTGCAAGAGGCGTCGGTGACAAGATGGAGACATGCCTCGAGGCACAGAGAATAGAGCACGAAGTGCTAGGATCGAGGTGCGGTCTGCTGGACCAAATCGCAATAACCCACTCTTCGAGAAACAAAGCCGTTCTAATCGACTTCGCCAATCTCTCGGTGGAACCCTTCCAAGTTCCTGAAGACTGGTTTTTCCAGCTCGTGGACACCGGTATTAGGAGAAGCCTATCAGATACCGCTTACGGTCAAACCAACATATCCGAGAACGCCTTTACTGATCACACGTTCGAGGAGAGCGAGAGAGTTAGGGAGGCACTGACTTGCGATGCAAGGAGGCTTGGCGAGCTGCTGAACGACTCGCACCACTCGTTGAGCAGCAGAATCCTAGCCTCCTCGCCAGCGATTGACTCGATGGTGAGACATATCCAGGACACCCCCGGTGTGCTAGGGGCACGCCTAATGGGGGGAGGCTTCGGGGGAATGGTTCTAGCATTGGTCGAAAATAGAGAGATACTGGCCGGGACCAATGTCGAGGTATCGGAATCAGCGGTCGTGGAGGAAGAGCTCTAGCTTTTCCAACCCACTAGGGGTACCCATGTCCCAGAAGGGGGAATTGTCCATGTGGGCTGCTATTGTTCCTGAAATAGCTCTGTAAACCCTCTCTTCCCAACCCCATGACCCTCCAAAACCATGCTCCTCTAGCACACGCTTCTCAACTACACTAGTCCCCGCCTCATACCCGTTGAGCCCCTCAGGGAGACTACGACCCTTGTCGTAGCGCATCACCACGCCATCTTTGTGCTCCAGATTAAACGGCTCGTATGCAGTAGTCACAGTCATTGTGATCCCGCAGCCCGAGGAACAATGGGTATCTAGCAGATTTAGGTAGTCAATCTGGTGCAGATCATCACCCCAGAGAAGTATGAAGCGCTCCTCTAGTAAGTCTCTGCAGTTCCATAGGGCCCCCCCTGTCCCCAAAGGCGCACTCTCCATGCAGAACTGAAGATCAACGGTTGGATGGGAGAAACCCTCGAACAACTCCCCAAGATGGCCGGTTAGAACAAGAGCCCTGTTGCAACCCTGCCCACCGGCCCAGTCTAGGATGTGTGATAGAACCGGCTTTCCAGCCACCTCTACCAGGGATTTCGGTATTATATCCGTAATCGTCCCTAGACGGGTCCCCAACCCTCCAGCTAGGACTACAACTTGCGGCAGGGAAACCACTTCTATGGGATCAGAGCCCATCCTTCGCTGCCTCCGGAACCGATCTTCTAGGCATGTACAGCTTGACGAGAACCGCGTTAAACACCGCCACGAATGCAGATACTGCAGCAGCCCCAGTCATCCCCTCTACGAATGCGAACTGTGCATTCTCGATCAGCTCCAGTCCGAGCGAGTTCCCTTGAGCAAGCAGCTCCCCACCAATCCGGATTGCTGCCGGGAAAGACTCCGAAACGACGCTCGAATGGGCTTCGAGACCCTCTGGAACCACCATCCTCCTCTGGTATATCTCGTTCACAGCACTTCCGACAATCGCGATACCGAAGGCGCCCCCAACCTCTCTGCTAGCATCGTTAGTAGCACTCCCAACTCCAGCCTTGTCATGGGGGATCGAATCCATCACCATAGTAGTGGAGGGGGCCATAGTCAGCCCCATCCCCATGCCAATTAGGAAGAAAATTATAGCCAGTGTCCAATACTCTGTCCCTAGATCCACCGTGGTGAATATCATCATTGCTGCGCCAATCAGGAACAGGCCGAAGGATACTACGTTGTTGTTCCCGAACCTTTCGCAAAACCGGTCGCTGTTTGCTGCCATAGGCATCAGGCCTAAAGGAAGGGGCAGGAATCGCAGAGCCGCATCGAAAGCGCTCCGTTCGCGAACCAACTGGAAATGAAGCATCTGAGTGAACATGAATGAGAACATCACGAAGAAGGCCAGAGTTATCGCGATCAGACCTAGAGAGAAACCTCTGTTTTGGAAGAATTCGATTGGTAGCATAGGGTACTCTACCCGCCTCTCCCACCGAATGAAAACGAAGGTCAGAACTATCCCGGCAGCCCCTAAGACTACAACTTGGTTACTAGTCCAACCAAGGCTTGGGCCTTCGATTATTGCATAGAGGATCGATCCCAGTGCCCCAACCGAGAGGAGGGCGCCCACCGGGTCCATCGGAGTCCCCCGCTCGTCCTTTGAATTGGGTACGAGTAAGATGCTCAGAATCATGGCTATAGCGATTATCGGCGGATTGATCCAGAAGACTGCCCTCCAATCAAAGCTCTCCACAGCCCAGCCGCCTACTAGGAGACCTATTGGCGCCCCTATCCCGGCCATCCCGACCCAAACGCCAACTGCCTTCCCTCTTTCTTCGGGTGGGAAAACGACGACAATTACTGACAAAGTGGCCGGCATCACCAAGGCTGCCCCAAGCCCCATCATCGCCCTGGCGCCGATAACTTGCTCAGAGCTGGTCGCATACTGCGCTGTCAGGGCCGAGACCAGACCCACGATTGAAAGACCAACTAGCAATGCGTGCTTCCTTCCGAACCTATCTCCTATGGCCCCCATTACCAAGAGCAAACCACCGAACACCACCACGTAGGCATCCATGATCCACTGCAACTCGGTATTGTCAGCCTCTAGGTCCTTGGATAGCTCCGGTAAGGCTACGTTTACTGTGACGTTATTGAGCAGAGTTATCACTAGGCTGAGACTCATAATCCCTAGGATAACCCAACGCCTACGATAGACGGTTTGTGCATCCATGCTACACCGACCTAGACTGGGCTAATAATCAGCAGGTTTCAAGCCCATGACCCCCCAGAGATGTCCATGAAGCGTCCTGTACTGGCAATTGCTACTGCAATGATGATGGCTCTAATGCCAATGTCCGGGTGCCTACAGGGGGACAAGGAAACTCCTGAACTAGAAGATGATAGCATCCCAGAAGGGGTCTTCGTCACAGGCCCGGATGGCTTACCTTTCGACGAAGACCCTCTTCCCCTGGTCTTCAATTTCAGTGACGTAGGAGAGGATGGTGCGGAACCTAGCATCGGAGTAACATCTAGTGGTTGCATATTCTTCATCGCATTCGAGAAGGTCATGCGATCTTGTGATCACGGCGATTTCTGGGAGGACGTCACGGGCCCCCTTTGCGCATTTCAGACAAACGACCCCTGGGGATGGGTCGACCCGGAGACCGACCGGATATTCAACGTCCAGATGCAGGGCCTTCAGACTTCGTGGATATGCTGGAGCGACGATGATGGGGAAACTTGGGTAGGCAATCCGCACGACTCCGGCACTACCCCTGTAAACGACCACATCAAGCTGGCCACAGGACCTTGGACCAGCAGTGGGTACGGTGTGGGAGGCCAATTCTCTCAGGCGTTCTACGAACAAGCGGTGTACTATTGCTACAACAAGCTCGTTGGAATTTTCTGCTTCACGAGCTTCGATGGTGGAGCGACATTCGAAGCAGGAGGGCAGATCATAGGCCTTGCGACCACCAATGGAGGCCTTCACGGGGCCATCACCTCTGCACCTGATGGGACCGTATACGTCACCCCCAGGGTGGAAACCCCCTCCGTCATAGTATCGAAGGACAACGGGCTGACATGGTTCGACAGAACGATGGGAGAGGATGTGGGAACTCCCTACCCCAGAAAGAACTCAGAGGTCGCGACGGATACACAATCTAACGCCTACCACATCTGGACAGGAGCCGATGAGGGCGTCTACATGTCTAGGAGCACAGATTCGGGAGAATCCTGGGAGCAGACGAGCATCAGGATTAGCCCAATCGAGGTGATATCCACTGCCTTCTCGCAGATAGATGCTGGCGACCCAGGCAGAATCGCAGTCACATACCTCGGGAGCGAGAACTCGAGCGAGCTGGGGGAGCCCAACATAGACGGGGAGCCATGGGACGGCAACGCTCACTACGCCAACGCGAACGTCAGCTACTATCTCTACATCACTTTCAGCCTCAATGCACTCGACGCGACCCCGGTTTTCCATACAGTCAGGGCATCTCCTGATCCCGTTCAGATTGGCAGTATCTGCCTAAACAGCGGCGACTGCAGAGACATCGGGGGCTCGAACCGAAACCTGCTCGACTTCAACGACTTGCACATCGACAGGGAGGGGAGAGTCTACATCGCTTTCGCAGATGGCTGCACAGAGTCCTGCGCAACCGGAAACAACTCAACGCCCGAGGACTCTCGTAGCAGGAGAGGGATAATGTGCTACCTCAGCAGCGGCCCCAGCCTACTGGTAGATTATGGGAATCTGGCAGAGTTCGAGACCGGGTGAACATAGATGTCGCTTCCTAGGAGAGCAATGGAGCAGATGGGCTTCTCTGTCTGCTGTCTGAATTGCGATGCCCCCGACGTTCCCGGATCAGAAAGATGCAAGTCCTGTATTCAGAGTCACACCAGGGCTAGGGATAGACTAACGAGCGGAAAGGCCAGTACTAAGGCACAGCGCCTCGCGAGGGAACTGGTCACGATGCTTGCTGATCCCTTCAGTCATGTAGAAGACGACGAGCACGGAAAGTGGATGGAAGCATACGCTGAGATGATCCGCGAGCACCAGTTCGATCCAGAGAGAGACGACAAGGACCAGCGAACCGTCCACCGTCTTAGGCTGTCTCGCAAGAAGTCTCTGATTAGGGACGTAGCTAACCAGAACAGGTGGTCCGAAAGGCCCCCAGACGAGGTGGAGATAGACGAGATGAGGGAGCTGCTAAGGGAAGGTGAACCGAATACACGGATGACATGGGAGGATCTGATTGCCGAGATAGAGGGCATGCTCGAGGACTGAGTCCGAATAGCATTGATATCAGACCAGACCAGTCAGAGACCATGTCGGGCGAGAGAGACCCACGAGCATGGTGGGTCGACGGGGATCCATTCGAGACTCGCAAGAGGGTCGGAAGCCACTCTGCCGCAAGGGACGACGGCACTCGTCGCCAGCCTAGGATTCACGTGATGAAGGTGGGCCAAGACGGGAGGGTGGTATCGAGCTTCTTCGGCGAACAGGGGACGGCCGAGGCGATACCCCTCCACAAGGGCTCAATCTGGCACTTCTCCAGCACGGAGATCAGCCATCTAGCATTAGCCACAGGAGCCTTCACCCTCGCCCTCGCCCTAATGTTTGATGGTGGGATACTGGGCCTCTCCTCGAAATTCCCCCGCTACTGCCTTCTGTCTCTTATTTCACTTGCCCCAGCCTTCCTGCTCCATGAGTTCGCACACAAGTTCGTGGCCAAGTACTACGGGTGCTGGGCCGAGTTCAGGGCCGATCCCGGTGGTCTTAGGTTTGGGTTGATTCTCGCTGCGATACTCGGCATAGTGTTCATGGCACCCGGTGCGGTTATGGTTGCTGGAAACGCGACGAGAAACCAGTTCGGGAAGATTGCGGTGGCGGGGCCCGTCACGAACATGGCTTTGTGGGCGATGGGCTACTCAGCTTGGCTTTTGCTTGGCGGGGTCTTCGGAGCGATCGACTTGGTCATTCACTATTGGCTATGGGGGAACGCCATCCTCTGTGCGTTCAACATGCTCCCCTTCGGCCCATTGGATGGGCGTAAGATCAAGACTTGGTCAGAGCCGATATTCTACACTTGCCTGAGCGTTGCGGTGGCTCTGGTCTACATCACATTCACCAAAGCAAGCGTATTCTAGGACGCTAGATTGCGTTCAAAACAGGCTCCTCGTCACAGTGGAAGAAGGTCATTAGGGCCCACCAAGTGATCATGTCAAGGCTGTTCACCAAGTTCGCGACGCCGGTGTTCTCCTCTCCGTAACCCTTGCCCGTCGTGTCCATCCACTGTTCCATCTCCTCAAGCGTGTCGCAGACCTGGTGGTAGCACCAGTAGCCGTCTACCAGGCCTCCGAAGCCGACGGTGACAGTGCCTAGGTTGTCCTGGAAGCTGGCGTGGTCGCTTCGAGCAGTAGTGTCTTCGTAGACTATCACCTCTGGCCTGTCCATGTCCAGCCAGACATCGGTCTTCCACGTGTCTGCGGAGTAGTTTGTTCCCACCAGTGTTCCCATCTGCTCCTCAAGGCCAAGGGCGTCCGAGCCGATCCAGTTGGAAAGACCGACCATTCCCGGTTGGTCGAGCGTACCGTGGTTGGGTCCGGGCCCAATGTACACCCTCATCGGCCAGACTTCGCTGTCTTTGGGGTACCCGTCCTCGTCTATCTGTGGATCAGGGTCTCCGTGGGGGGCTCCTCCACCGCCCGGCCAATTGACGCCAGCCATGTCGAGGTTGATGTAGTTAGTAACAGTGACTTCTGGGTTGTCCTCCTTAACGTAGTAGTCGGTCCAATAGTCGGAACCCCTCTTCCCGCCCTCCTCACCGGACCACAGGCAGAACACCATCGTCCTCCTGCTGTCGAATTCTGCTAGAGCGCGAGCGGTCTCGAGCACCATCGAGGTCCCTGCTGAGTTATCGTATGCACCGACCCTAGTGCCATAGGTCCTCATGCCGATGACGTGAGGGTCTAGCAGAACCATGTTTGCAGGTGGCGCAACGTCGAAGTGCGCTCCGAATACCAACCATTCGTTAGTGAAGACACTCCCCCACTTGTATGCGCACACGTTGTACGACTCGGGATTCTGGCTGCCGAATATGTCCGTGAACTCGAACCTGTGCGCCATTACCTCCAAGCCGAAGGAAGACAGCTCTGCGATGAGGTATTGAGCCGCGTCCTCGTAAGCCGGGTTTCCTTGTCCCGCCCACCTGTCCCAGTAACCTGCCCTACCGTCGACTGGGTCAAGGGTGTTCGACGGATCGGTGATCTCGTGAAGCCTCTCGTAGACGACTCTCCCATGGACCAGACCTCCCGAATGCGCGCCTCCTTCGTTCACTGGGACGTTGGAAACCCTCTGGGCTGAAATCAGCTTGACTGACACCGGGCCCCCTGATTCTGTGCTGCTGTTGATAGTGTCGAGTGAGGAGTTGCCGGAGACCCTATGCACTCCCATAAGAGAACCGCCCGATTCGCCGCCGCGCTCAAGCCAGGTCCCCCATGACTCGTTGGCTTCCCTCACTGGCCAATGAGTTCTGCCCTCGACGCCGACCAACAAGACTAGGAAATCATTCCTAGGTGGGGCTAGCATATTCAGGGTAATCGAGGAACCTCTCTCGATATCAACCACCGTGGAGTTCTGGACGAACCCCGTGACAGGGTCCCTGATCAAGTATGGTACGAATACCGACATTGCATGACTTGCCTCTAGGTAAACCTCCTGGAATTCCCCGGACACCAGGGTCTCAGGCCCGATTTCCAAGCTATCTGCAGAAGCATCCTCGGGGACCTCTCCCAAGCAACCGCTTAGAGGAGCGGCCATGATTACGAAAACGACTAACAGTACTCTCATAGAAACTCCACTACGCAGTAGGCAGCCTCTTCTTGACCACTATGCCGTTGTCTGCGACCTGAAGAACTTCTATTGTGGGGGCCGGGGGGATGTACCCGATGGGCGAAGCGGCGCTTTCCTCGAGAGCTTCTAGTGCAAGCGCCCTCCTCTTGCGCTTCTTCTTGACGTTCCTCCTCCTAACCCTCCAAACGAAAAACATGATTACTGCTCCGAGGTAGTAAATTAACTGCTGGAGGATCCATGTTGGGGTCAGGAGAACCCCGAATTCCACGGTATCATCCCCCATACCCTGCCTGATGTCGTAGGTAATGACCTGCCTCTGAGTCTCCTCATCTATGACTGATGTCACGGATCCACCTTCACTATCGACCGAAGTGATGCCTTCGAGCTGTACTCCTAGCGGCAAGGTCAAGGTAACAGTACCACCAAGGTCGATCCCTAGTTCGTCGGGTCCTATGTCAGAGAGAGCTGAGGTTGCTATTGGAACGCTGAGATTTGCTGGCCCCCTCACTCCCTCAGCACTGACCAATCCTGCTGCTAGAGCTCCAGTAAGACCATCCATGGCCGAGACCATTGGATTTAGGAAGGGCATTACTAGAGCGTTTGCGGGGACCAGTTCCGTAGTAACACCGATCTGGTGGCCTTTGCCTTCTTCTCCCCCTGCTATTGCTATTAGCTCGGCCCAAGTGTTGTCTAGGCCAACGGTGGTCCTTACTCTCGGTACTCGCAGACTCATCACCAGCCCCTCCTCGTCGCTTACTGCTTCATCATCGTCGACCAGACCGTCGTACGGGAAGTCCAACTCCAGCGAGAATCCAGACATGTCTAGGTCTCCGAAGTTGTTGTTGGTGTCCGATGTCATGGCTTGGGTCTCGTCCATTATGTACGACTTCACGTCTTTCGAAAAGTCTCTTGCGAATGCCGGAAGTCCTGTATTGTTGTTGCTGGATAATGGGATGCTCTGGTCACAGTAGCTTCTCCCTGTATTGCACAAGGGAAACTCAACAGTTAGGGGATCCCCTCTGCTTCCGATCTCAAGGAAAAGGCGAAGCAGGTCAGATGGTAGCACATCTAGGCTAATGCTTGTCGATTGGGTGTTGATGGACTCGAACATAGTATCCGGAACCGCGATTCTGTGCACAGTCAAGTCGACAGTTAATTCGAACTCCACGCTCACGCCCTTGCTCAGAGGTAGGTTGGCCATAGAGAACTCAGAAACGTCCAGACCTACGTCCACATAAGCACAAGTCTTCAGTGACGACTCGCAAACCCTATCTGCGCTGGAATCGGTACAGGAAGATGCGGCCGTGTCGGAGCATATGGCATGATTCCAGAAGAACGAGTCTGATCCCGCTAGGCTTACCTCCCCATCGTGGTTTCCAGAAACCCTGTATGACAGCTCAATGCTGCTTCCTCCGTCCTTGGTCGATGCCCACGTTGGTAGAACAATCTCCATTGTCAGGTCCGCGGTTATTCCGCTGGGAAGCATGTTGCCGATGAAAGAGTCCATAGCGTCGTCGCTAAGAATGGTTGAGAACTCAACACCTGAGTTCAGAAGAATGCTCAAATCATCCCCGGTGACAGAGTTCATGAAACCGACGTCATTCCCAAGGTTTCCTCCGAGAAGGTCAGCTAGGCTGAACGGGAATGTGTGGCTTATAGATCTCATGAAAACCGGAAAAGAGTCATCCATGGCTACCGATCCTTCCAGGCAGTAGTGGACTCCTCTCAGACATCCGAAACCGTGGGTGTAGTTCAGCCCCCCGGGGTCTAGTGGTGGTTGGGACACGTGAGTCCATTGGAAGTCCCCCATCTGGACATTAGCACCCTGGTTGGAGTTCCCGATGGCCTCTCCGATACCAGAGATTGGGATGTTGTCGGATAGGTCCTTCAGGTCAAGCAGGCCGGTGTGGTAAGCCATCCTGATTCCGTCTGAGGTTATTACCGGGATGTTCGCTTTGTCCTTGGACATCAGCGGCGGTACTCCCCACTGGTCAAGTGAGCTGGTCTGTATCTGGTAGATTCCGGCAACGACCTCGATGAACGCGTTGCTCTCGTCCGACATGTCCACGACTACGCGCAAGTCCAGGCTCTTGTCTCCAGTAGGGACGCTTACAACTCCGGTCGTTGCAGTCTGTCTGAATCCCATTGTCATGTCTAGGTCCCCATTGAAGGCCTGTCCCGCCAGTGGGCCCGATGGGCTTCTCCAGTCGATTATCCATAGGCCCGAGTGATAGTTCTCAACGGTGTGGTGCACCCTTTCCCCAAGTGTGCCACCCGCATTGGTCACAGTGGCGTATGAGGGTGGCTGTATGGCATAGGTGCCCTTGTGACCCGGACTGACGTCGACGTCGAATCTCGTGGTGACTTGCGACCCCATGATGAGCATGCCCTCCAGAGCCGCCTCTAGGCCCGCTGCGTTTTCCTCACTGAGCCCGTAGGTAGAGATTGGGAGAGATATCACCACGCTAGTGGAGATGCAGACTGGGGGCTCGAATGCATTGTTGTCGTTGTTCAGGGCTACATCAGTGGAGCAATTTACCTCAGAAATATCTCCAGCATCATTCGGAAGGAAAACCCTGTCGGACCAGTTGGTCTGTGGGCTCGTCGACCCACCCCAGGTGGACAGGAGCTGGCTAATGCTGCTGTCAATCTCTGATAGCAGGGTTTCCTGAACCGTGGGGGAAGAGGGGTCAGTAGGGTCCGTGTTGTTGTCGAATGCAGCCCTTAGTACGTCAGCTGGCAAACCGTCGTTCTGTCCTATGTTGTCCGATTGAAGTGCGTTTGTCATGTTTGGGTCTAGGAAGATGTCCATCCCGCTCCTGTCCCACTCCCTGATGGCCCAGGATGCCTGGAACTCTATTTCTGTCGGGCTCGTCATGTTGAAGTTGTACATCCCCTCTACCCATTCGGTAATCCCGGGGGTTCCGTCGTCGACGTTGTTCCTCTGGTCGCAGAAGCCTCCAAGACCAGCTATTGGGTTGCTGCATATCTGCATGTCATCGAATTCGTTACCCTCTGAAAAGACTACAGGAACCCAGGTCTGGACAACGAAGAGAATGGCTAGGAGGATCGATGCTCTGCTCCACCTCCGTTCGCATGGAGTCTTAGCGTGCCGCTCAGCCATTGCGTAATGACTCGTAGAGTCATTGTTAATGGATTCGGTGAGGGGTATCACAAAGAAGCCCTAGATGTTCAATTCTCTGTCTGCTTGTACCACGTCTCGGTGGCGCTCGCCGCCGAGTCTTCAGAGCCGTCAGAGACTAAGACTTGCGACGGGGGGACGGTTGCCGCGGCTCCCTGCTGCTGATCAAGGATCACCCTCCCCTGTTCGTCAATCTGGTAAGAGGTCGGCTGGTCATCATCATCCATAAAGATGGCCATTATTACCCCGATAACTAGCACCAACAAGCCACAGCATGCACACGAACCCCCGCCCAGACCGGTGAAGAAACCACCCACTATGTCCTCAATTATCTCGATGACAACTCCCTCTGGTACCCCTGAAAACTCCTCGTTTGACGTGAATTCGTAAGAGACGCCGTACTCGAGGCCGCGAACCGTTCCCATGTGCAGCCATCCTTTGGGGTCATCAAGATGGCCCGAGGGCAGACTTCCGCCTTCAACGCACCAGTCAGGCTCATATCTTGGGCTCTCTCCTTCTTCACTGCTGACATTCAGGCTAAACTCGTCACACCTAACTTCGTCACTCACGAATATCAACAGCGCCCCATCCTCTTTCTCTTCGCTCACATAGACTCCTGATTTACCGGACCAGACTGTTTCGTCTTCAACAGAAAAAGCATCGGCCGAACTTATCCCTTTAGCACCAGAGAATGTTAGTAGAATACCGATTGCAAGCATCACTCCCCCTATACCGAGGGTTATTTTGGCAACAGAGTGCATATGTGGCCGGAAGGGACCAACCCTACAAAGTCATCCTATGAACACAGAAAGGCATGTGAGGCTAGCATCGACCTCTCTGAACTCGGCCATGTCCACAGTCGTGACGGAGAAACCCGAGTCCAGCAAAATCTGCCTGGCCTTCTTGTATCCGTCAGAGATGATGATCCTGTCACCGTAAGCGATCGTATTTGCGGCGTAACCCTCCTCCTCTGGAATCCAGATAAGTTCCTCCGCGAAGGAGAGACTCTCCTCGGTAAGGTGCCCCTCTGCTGCAACGATCGTCCCCGGCCTGGGGCTAGAGCACACAGTAGTGAGATGCAGAGTGCTTTCTGGTACTTCGAATAGCTGGACCCCGAAGCCAGCATGGTTTGCATGTTCTGTAAGGAAGGCAGCTCCCTCCTTGTTGGTTCTAGTCGAAACCCCCACTAGGAACCGATCGTCGTAGAAGACGACGTCGCCGCCGTCCAATG
This sequence comes from uncultured Candidatus Poseidoniales archaeon, assembly GCA_964414525.1. GTDB lineage: Archaea > Thermoplasmatota > Poseidoniia > Poseidoniales > Thalassarchaeaceae > UBA36. Next base: position 12,490 of record CAYPWN010000034.1, read on the forward strand.
TGGCTCCCTTGGGCATCCTAGCTATCTCGAAGTCGTCTGAAAGGAACTCGGCTATCGAGTCCTGCTCCCCATCTCTGCTAGGGTGTCCCAGGTTTGGGATTACGGCCTTGTCGTCGACTATCACTGCCGTGTCCTCTGTGAAGCTGCAGTCTGGAAAGCCCTCAATCGCTGGGAGGGTAACCACCTCGCTCCCATGTGCCCTCAGTGCTGCGAAGTAGGCCTGTTGGGAACCCCTCGCTGACTCGTAGTCGGGTGCACGTGTGTTGAAGTAGCTCGAGACAGCCTCGACAAACTCAGGCGACACTTCACGAGTCAGCGCTCGTCCTCTCTTGCGGTCGTAAGTGCCAGGCACGATGGTCCGCCAGCACTTCCCTTCATAACGATTAGGAGAACGGAAACCTGTTTCCGCTATACGGAATTTCCTACCCATCAATTATGGACGGCCCAACCCAGCCTAGCTCGTGGAGGAATTGGAGGACTCCTTCGGCGAGCAGGGCCGGAAGATTACACCTGTCCTCCCCTCCACCACAAGAATGGTTTGTCGAACAGTCGAGATCGAGGTCTTCGACGATGAGTGACATTTCTGACCTTCTCGATGCTAGGAATCGACACATCAGCGAGGCTATGTCAATCGCTCATGGGACACCTCTTCATATCGTAAGGGGGGAGATGCAGTACCTTCATGCATCAGACGGCACCAAGTACCTCGACCTAGTCAACAACGTCTCCCACGTGGGGCACTGCAACCCCCATGTCGTCGAGGCAGGACAGAGGCAGATGGCTCTGCTGAACACAAACAGCCGATACGTATACGAAGGCCTAACGGACTACCTCTCGCGCCTGTCCTTCACACTCCCTCCATCTCTGTGTGTGGGATTCCTTGTTAACTCGGGTAGTGAGGCTAACGAGCTAGCTGTACGTCTTGCCAGAGCATACACTGGAAATCATGACATGGCTGTAATCGAGGGTGCATACCACGGCCATACCGGGATGCTTGTGCACCTGAGCCCGTATAAGTTCAGGGGGCTCGGTGGCAAGGGTGCGCCAGAGTCATGGGTTCACGTCCTCCCAATTCCGGACTCGTACCGCAGGGCTGGTTCCGACTTCGCCTCCGAGGCTAGCTCCGGTATGAAACAGGCTGGTGAGGTAGCGGGCCTATTGATCGAATCCATGCTGTCTTGTGCTGGGCAGGTCCCTCTGCCAGATGGTTATCTGAGGGAAGCCGCCACCTCTGTAAGGAGGGCAGGAGGCCTTTTGATCGTAGACGAAGTACAGGTCGGGTTCGGGAGGGTCGGCTCTCACATGTGGGCATTCGAGGAGACAGGTGTCGTGCCTGACATCGTGGTAATGGGGAAGCCTATTGGAAATGGACACCCAATGGCCGCAGTCTTCACCACCAACGAGATAGCCTCCTCTTTCGGAGGCATGGAGTTTTTCAGCACCTTCGGTGGAAACCCAGTATCGTGCGCAATCGGCATGGCGGTCTTGGACGTGATAGAGAACGAAGGGCTGCTTTCCAGAGCTAGGGACTTGGGCTTGCGCTTCAAGACCGGTCTGGAAACACTGAAGGGGTTGCACGAGGTCATCGGCGATGTCAGAGGGAGGGGACTCTTCCTTGGCTTCGAGATGGTCAGAGACAGGAACACCCTCGAGCCGGCTGATCAGGAGGCATCGCTACTAGTTGACAAGATGAGAGACATGGACGTGCTCCTCAGCACTGACGGGCCACTTCACAACGTGATTAAGATCAAACCTCCTCTGGTCCTGAATGAGGAGGACGTCGACGGGACCATCTCAAAGCTAGACTTCGTCCTCAGCAGTGGTGCCCTCTGACTCTTCTGCCCCAGTTCCCACTAGGCGCGCCTCACCGATCCCCCGCGTTCTTCCAAACTGGTAAATCGCCACTATTAGCAAGACGGATAGCATGATCTCTAGTCCGAAGAAGGGGACCCACGTCCCCCCAGAGGAAGCATCCTCTCCCCCGGGTTCAGATGGCTCTGGCTCTGGCTCGGGGTTCGGAGGAGACGGCTCGACAATGACCGTTCCGATCATGCCGAATTCCTCGTGAGGCTCGCATATGTACTGATGGGTCCCGTTTGTCCCGATTTCGAATGTGAATGCGTAGTCCACGTTTCTAGACGCTTCTCCTGAGTCGAATAAACCGTCTTCTGCTACAGCATTGTGAGCTAGGAGCTCACCGCTCCAGAAGAATCGAACCGTGTCTCCCTCCACTATAGTTACCGAGGACGGCGAGAACCGAAGGTTCGTGCTATCTACTGTCACTATCACTTCCTGGCCGGACTCCTCTCCTACAGAAGTCCCCGTGGCGGTCACCGCGAACAGTAGGAGCACGGTTACGACCAGTCTTTTCATCAATCTATGCGAGAATAATTCGGTATACACCTTTTGCGGCTTTTTGCACCTATTATCGAGCATTTGGGCTAGATTATGATATGGTTTTGCAACTTTCGGGATGTTAGGTGAATAGGAATGGAGCCAAAGAACAGCGACAAGACTGAGCAAAAGAGGAAGGCAGTCACGGCGGGAGTAGTTGCTCTGGCCGTGGTGTCCCTGCTGGCCGGAGCTTCGGTGAGTGCTACTCTCGAGGAGTACGCAGCGCCGAAGTACGCAGAGTCTGATCCCTTCGAGGGAGCAGTGGACGACGTCACAGGAGAGGACACGTGGGAAGAGAAGGAATCCGACGAGAATCCTATGAGCAAGCACATCAGGAAGGCCATGAAGGACCGAATGGACGATAGGTCCGAGGACAGGACAGAGCATCTGGAGAAGAGAATTCAGATCGACACCAACCTAATCGCTGCCTTCCAGTTCTGTATAGAAAGTGCCGATTGCACTTCCGACAACGACCCTCTCTCCGAGATGATTGAGAAGCTCACTTGGGCCGTTGAGGGTATGCAGTCCGAGCTTGACGGCACCGACGAGGCAGAGAAGGACGACTATTCAGACACCGAGGACAGCAGTCAGGAGGTATGCGAGGAGGCTGATGGTACTTGGAAAATAGACGACCGAAAGGGAGGCTACTGCGTTTCCGATATCGATTTCAAGGACTGGGACGAGAGGAAGGACTGGGACGAGTCTGATAAGGTGGAATTCGCGGAGGAGAAGTTCACCCAGCTCAGGGCCGCCCAGGTAGCCATTTCCTTCTGCATCGACAGCGATGGCTGCTCTGCTGATTCCGAGGTAATCGAGACCGCCCTCGGCCACATGCTCGCCCGAGCCGAGCACCACAGGGAGTGCGCAGACGATCGCAGGTGCGATCGCGATCATGACCACAGGAAGGGATTCCGAGGAAGGATGCATGCCGCTATTTGCAAGATGACAGACAGGTGCGACGACAGGGAGGAGGGAGGAGACACCCTCATCGACAGGCCAGAAATAGTGATCACACAGGAGGTATGTGAGTCTAGGATGGGCATATGGACTGAAGCAACCGATCGCGGCGAAGGAGTGTTCTACTGCGACTGGGGAGAACAATCAGACGATCCCGGCAGCGAGGACGAGTCCGGCGAACGTGATAGGGAGGACGAATCGAGCTCTCCGGACAACCGAGAGGAGTGCGAGTCCTCGGGCGGAACATGGTACGAGGACAGGCAGTACTGCCACACTGAGTGAACTTTCCACAAACACGAATCAGACTACGAAATCGACTCGGTGCGCCTTACGCACCGGGTCGCCTAACATTCACATCTACATTGGTCCCGGGAAGGGCATGGAAGGTGACTCCGGGAAGGGACCTGCCGCTCATGTGGACAGGGTTGCGGCGATAACGCTCTCATTGGGTGGATTCATGCTCCTCCTCCTTATCGCTGTTCCATTCACCTTCGAGTCCGACTCCGGATACTTCGCCTCATACGTGATTTACTCGCTATTCCTGACCAGCGTCGGGGTAATCATCGGGGTGTCCCTGATGTGGCTCAACGACCCCCGTAGATATACCAAAGCGGTCTCCGGAGGAAGTGCAAAAAGGGAGCCGATGCTGACCGAGGACCAGCGTTCTATAGTCGAAATACTATCAGCACACGACTCTTCAATGTGGCAGGCTGAGTTGGTAAGGGAGACCGGCTTCTCCGATTCCAAGGCAAGCCGGATACTATCCCGCATGGAGGCAGAAGGCCACATTAGGAGAATCAGGGACGGG
>CAYPWN010000035.1:0-16243 GCA_964414525.1 uncultured Candidatus Poseidoniales archaeon
AGAACATCACTATGGGGATTTGTACCTTCTTGATGCTCTTGACTCCGAGGATGTTAATCCCCACTATAATCGCTAACAGGACCAAGGCGGCTAGATTGACATTGTCGTACAACCAACCTTCATCCCACCCCGGTGCAAGAATTTCCTCGAAGACCCAGAGATACGCCTTGAACCCAATCAGAGCAAAGGCTGATTTTAACATGAAGTTCGCCCAGAGACCTAGTCCAGAGATAGTCCCTACAAGCGGGCCGAAAGACCTCTCTACATACAGGTAAGAACCTCCAGACGATGGCATAGCTGTGGATAGCTCGGACTTGGAAATAGCACCGGGAAGCACAACAAAAGCAGCTAGGAGGTAAGCAAGCCAAACCCCTCCGACGGGATTAGCCCCCCCTCCCATCTCGACCATAGCCAGAGATGGCAGCAAGAACAGCCCAGAACCTATCATTGCTGATAGGGAAATTATGATCACAGAAAACAGCCCGAGCCTCCTCTCGAGGCCGTCCGATGTCACCTCAACTGGAGTGAGGACTATGCCCGCCAGGTCCTTTGGGCCATAGGTTCTCATGTTCCGCCGGCCCCACCGACCCCAGTTGAAGGTTCTCCCGAACCCAACAGGTTAGATACTGTGCTGCAGGCGGGCAGGCATGAGCGAAACCATCGAACAGGACACTGTGGCCTCTGTACACTACACGGGAACATTCGTTGACGGCGAGGTTTTCGACAGCAGCGAAGGAAGGGATCCCTTGGTGTTCCTAGTGGGGCACGGGCAGATGATTTCCGGATTCGAGCAGGAGATACTCGGAGCCTCAGTTGGGGAGAAGAGGGAGTTCACGCTCACACCTGACCGAGCGTATGGCGAGAGGGACGAAGATGCAGTCCAGCAGATAGAAAGTAGCCAGTTCCCAGAGGGCATGGAATTGCAGGTTGGGATGGTGGTAGGGGCACACAGCGACCAAGGGCCCATCCAATTCACAATCAAGGAGATCAAAGATGACCTCGTCACAGCTGACTTCAACCATCAGATGGCTGGCATGACCCTGAGATTCAACGTCGAAGTTATCGAGGTCCGGCCCGCTAGTGAGGAGGAGTTGGCCCACGGACACGCCCATGGCCCCGGCGGCCACCATCACTGACCCCTCAGAAGAGTTATCCGCCGATACCTCTAGTTCCTCAAGGATGAGGAAGCAAGCCCTGCTGGTTGCCGCCTTGATGGTAACCACCTCTATGGGCGGTTGCTTCGGAGTGGGGCCGGGGGATGGGCTATTCGGAGAGGAGGAGCAGATGGACCCTCTTAGGATCAACCACATTCAGATGAAAGGCACTCACAATTCGTACCACGTCGAGCCTCTAGTCTCCCCCACTAGGGAGTACATGTACACTCACGAGCCACTTGACATTCAAGCGTCCCAGCTGGGAGTCCGGCAGTTCGAGATTGATGTGTGGTGGGACATCAGGGAAGGCCTTAGGGTGTATCACAACCAGTATGACTCCGGAACCACGTGCCCGACATTTGAGAACTGCCTCCAGACCTTACTTTCATGGTCCAATGATAACCCGGCACACCACCCTATTTTCATCTGGATAGAGCCCAAGGACTGGCCAGAGCAGGCCGCCGACGTTACCACGACAGTCGAGCTCTCAGGGATTCTGGATGACATCGAACAGGAAATTGCTCAGTTCTGGCCCCTCAACAAGACGATAACCCCAGATTCCGTTCGCGGTGACCGTGCTACTCTGAAGGAAGGTGTTCTAGTGGACGGATGGCCGTTGTTGGAGGAGAGCAGGGGTAAGGCTGTGTTCGTACTGTTGGCCGGCCCCCAGACCAGAGACTTGTACATCCAGGACCATCCAGGTCTCACGGGTGCTCTGATGTTCACCTTGTCGGAAGAGTCCTCCGACGAAGCAGCAATTTTCTCCCTCACGGATCCGATAGGTAGTGGGGGGGAAATCATCAGGCTAGTTAGCGAGGGATACATCGTACGCAGCCGTGCTGACAGCGGGGGGGAGGAGGCCGACAACAACGACACGTCCAGGAGGGACGCAGCGCTTGCAGTCGGTGCTCACAGCATCTCCACGGACTATCCGGCCCAGGTGGGTGGTATCGACTACTGGGTGGATATCCCTGATGGCACCCCTAGCCGGTGCAACCCCATAGCGGCCCCATCTTGGTGCACTTCCTCTGAGATCGAGGCGACGTGAGTCATGCTCTTGCTATTACTTTCAGCTCTATTGCTATCGAGGTAGGGAGCGCATCCACAGCGACAGTGGTCCTAGCTGGTAGTGCCCCGGAGAAGTACTCGGCGTAAACCTCGTTGTAGTCGGGGAAGTCCCTCTCCATGTCAACAAGGAATACAAGGACGTCTACCACATTCTCCAGACTAGAGCCGTACTCCTCCAGAATGACCTTCACGTTGTTTATCACGGAGTGGGTCTGGGCCCTGATGTCGTAATCCAGCGAATTACCTTCATCGTCCATTATCGGGCCTCCGGGGATCTCATTTGTCCCGGGTTCCCTAGGCCCCATCCCGCTAACGAAGATCAGGTCGCCCACCCTGTGCAGGTGTGGGTACGCCCCCACAGCCGAAGGTCCTCCATCCGCGATGAATGGGCCGTCCTCGTTGGTAAGCTTGCCCGCTGCCTTTCTGCCCACTACCGCTCCGACTACTGCTCCTACCGGTCCCCCAACAGCGACTCCTGCCGCAGCGCCGAGAGCTCCTCCTGCGGAAGAAGCCAGTGACCTGCCTACCTCATCGTAGACCTTCTCTACCGCATCAGTTGGCGCGGACACGATGTCCTCTAGGAGCTTGCTTCGCTTATCCTCCGGGGTCATCTCCTCTTTTCCCATCATATGCCCCCCTGATCGAGAACGCTTCTATCGCCGTGATAGAACTCCACGTCATCCTCGTCGAACTCCTTGTCCCCAACTCCTCCCTCGGAAGGTGTGAGTTGAATCACCGCACCGCCCGCTCCGTGCAGAGCCTCGTATGCCAGAACCTCTCCATCGTAGTTGTTGTGCTGCCCCATGGTAGCGGCCATCCACCATGCCGGTTTGTATGCTACAACCTTGCTGACCCTTATCTGTCCGTGAATGTCCCTGCTGAGCTGGCTGATGTCCTCGAGCCTCCCGTCTTCGAAGAACTCCAGGATTTTCCTATTCCATTCGTCATCCTTGGCAGAGTGTATCCTGTCCTCAGATGGTTCGATATGCTCGGTGAACATCCTATTTGAAAGGCTGGCTACCACCACTACTGCCACCTTCCTTCCTAGCTTGGAGATCGCGTCTCTGGCTGCCTTTCCTAGCACTATTTGCTCGGCTCTGTTGGAGTATACGTTGCTTGACACTATGCAGGCGGGGATGCGGTTGTCTGGGTTCAGCAGCTTAAGAGCAACAACCGAGCCAGTATCGATGGGAAACCCATCGTATGCGACTGTCCTTGCATGCAAACCCCTCTCCTCAGAGAAGTCCCTGAAGCAATTTGCGAACTCGGAATCCATCTTGAACTCGTATTCCATCGACCCAAGGAAGTGGAAGTCGTCATCGACGTGAGTGAAGACCGGGTTTGGGTGAGCTTGGATCTGGTGACCTATTATGCTGGGCCATGTGGTTGAGTAGACAAGTATCAGATCTGCACCGCTTTCCTCTACCCTTTTCCTGCAAGTCTCGAATGCATCTCTTAGCTTACCCCAACCCTCGTTCTTCTCCGGTGCTAGGAGCGGATGAGGGTGAGGTGGGACGTACAGTCCAAGTCTTATGTCGGGGCCTTCGCTCATTACATCACATCACAGAACTATGGCCCTAGTGGCAGAGTTTGGATCCCAGGCTGCAATAACGTTCCCAGTCCCTATGACTGACTGGTATCCGTAGATCTCTGCAGGGTAGTCGGGCATCCCCATCGCCGACATCATCCAGGTCAGCCCCCCTCCCTCTGCCTCTGCCATCGTCTGCTCTATCATTTCAGGGAGTATTCCGATCACCTCTTCCATCTTACCCTCCCTCATCATTTCTATCACCTTCATATCCCAGACGTATTGGCTGTGGTTGTATATGTGCTCACGACTCATGTCTTCGGGAAGTGGTGCCTCGGTGACGAAGTGGCGGTGAGAAAGTGAGTGACTGGCTACCAGCACCACCTTCTTTCCGCTTTCCTCGATCGCCTTAGAAACCGCCCTTCCTAGGGCAGAAGCCTGCTCGTTCATGACCTCGTCGGAATAGTAGTGGGTCGAACGGTTGCTGCTAATCGTGACGATCGGTTTGTCCCATTCTGGATTGAGCATGTGACAGCTCACTATGGTCCCGTAGTCGACTCTGAAGTCCGGGTTCCTCATCATCATGGAAATGATTCCGGCCTCTTCAGCTGAGCGCTGCATGGCCTCAGAAAGCTCTACGTCGACCTCGATGTCATGATGGAACCTGAAGAGGTTGGGGAAAATCGGATCGACACTGATGTTCCGGAACCTCTCCAGTCCGAGGAAGTGATTCCCAATGTAGGTCTGCCAGTGCGGGGTAAGCACCACAATGCAGTCATAATCGATGTCCTTCAGCTTGCGTGCTAGCATGTTGTAGCCCCATCTGAGGGCCTCCCATCCTCCTTCAGAGAACGGCTCGTTCTGCTCGGGATTCTCTGCATAAACCACGTGAGGTGGGTGTGGTGCGAGGCACCCCAGCACTACCTCTCCCTTCGCCATGTTCTGCGAGGTCGTGAAATCCAAAGAAAACCTTCCGGCCAATTTCGTAGCCTTCATTGGTAGGGGTTTAGACGCGTAGACATGAAGTGGGACGAGCCTCCCCTGTGGCCGGTTGCGGCTCCTAGCGTGGCGGGCTTCGTCGCCGCATGCATCCCTCACTTAGTGGGCGGGATACCCAAGTTGCTAGATTGGGAGCTCACCACTCCATTCGTAGGCCTTGTAGTTTCCAGCATGCTCTTGTTCTTCGCTCCAGAGCCGGCTGGAGGTAAACCAGAGCTTATCGTAGGGGCGAACGTTGGGATGCTAGTTGCCTTCCTCCCACAGTTGATTTTCTTCGTTTGGTTCGTTCCAGTAATCCTATTTTGGATATTCCAGTCTATGTTCGTTTGGAGACGGAACTACCCTGCATTTCGAGTTGGAACCTGGATAGGCCTAGGTGCAGTCTCAGGACTCTACATCGGTGGACTATTCGCTCACTTCGTCCTATGAGGGGTGATGTCTGAGACAACCCAGCCAGTAATCGCAAAGCAAGGCAGCGAGCACAGTATTGCGGACCACAGCAGGCTCCCGTCTACGTACTCGATAGTTACTCTGGCTTCACCCGCGCCCGAATCCCCCTGGTGGCTGACCAGGACATAGTGGCCATCGAAAACGGTAGGCGTAGTCACCTCTTCGAACAATGAATCCCCCGGACTCAGGGTCCGGATCGATTCAGCAGGCAAAACATCCCATCTGATATTTCCACGATCTGCATGCTCCTCAACTAGGTCCCTGTGTATGATGAGTACCTCCAATTCCTCCTGGCCAACGTTAGCGACTTCTACCTCAGCAGGATGCCAGAGGCTGTGTACCTCTACTACGTCGAGATTGACGTCTCCCGGCCCCATCCTCATTGTTGGCTCTTCACCGTCCGTCCCAGGGCCATCCACCACTGCACCGAGTAGGACAATTACGCCCGCAACGCAGAACGCCGAAGAGGCGACAAGCGCCCTCCCAGACGGCACTAGAGAAGACCACCCGTCCCTGTGCAGTAATCTCAGTTTGGGCTGAATGTTGTGGCTGAAGATGGCACATATTACTGCTAGAATGACTCCTGGAACCAAGTCAGATATCCAGTGGATTCCGAGATACTGGATGCTGAAAAGGTAGATGGGCACGTTCGCCGCAAGAAATAGGTCGAACTCCCTGTGCCGCCACTGCCTAATCTCTATGCCCATATCGCGGACATGTAGCCTGTTGATGATGAGCAGCGAGACGGGTATGCCCACGTGAAGGCTGGGATATCCGTTGTCAAGCGGATCCACTTCTGTGAAGAAGAACAAATACCACGAGTCGTGGTACATCAGAGCATCCATCCCGGGAACGTAGGAAGAGGTAACTTCGACATTGAAGAAGAGGTAGAGCGGGATCGCTAGGATATAGATTACGAAGTAGTTCAGGACTGCCTTGTCAGCCATGACCTCGTCTCTGCTCAGTATGTAGTACATCGGGCTGAACCATATCAGGAATAGGTAGACGAAGAGGTAGTGGAAGGATAACAGGTCCGTTAGCAAGTCGCTCCGGTAGGCCTCTTGGGCCCACAGAGAAAGATCCCCCTCCAAGTCATATACCAAGTGGGTAAAACCTCCAACCCTTGGCTTGATAGCCTCGTTGTGCTGATCTATGAAAGCCTTGAGCCCGTACATCACTACGTAGAGTGAGATGTGCCACTTGTACCCCTTCTCGCGAATCTCACCTAACAGGTCCCCCAAGCCGACCCTCATTTCTGGCTCTTCCCTGGTTAGCATCCTCTGCAGCGGCATAGTCGCGAGAATAATTGTGACCATCACCGTCTCATAGGGTCCGATAGGCCATTGCATGCCCCGGGGCGACTATGTCGGAGTCATGAACGTTACACAATTCCCACTACCCATTCACAAATTACTAACCAGTTAGGAGAAATTCCACCAGGTATTGGGGGTGCTCGGACGAGCACCCAACCCATAAGTCGAACCACACTTGGAGGCAAACATGCCTGGGGTGAGCGGATGTCGATTCGGTTTCTAGCCGCACTTTCAGTACTGCTTCTTCAGGCCCCCGCCATCCAAGGACAAGGCATAGTCGAGACTCTGCAGGAGTGCCCCGGAACTCTTACTGGAAGCACAGTCCCGCAACAGGTCCACCTCCAGGCCACAGATGACTATTCCACTATGAATGTCATTTGGGCTACAGAGGGCAGCACCAGTGGGGAGGTACAGTGGAATGGGCAATCATCTCCGAGCTCGGATTACTGTTACAACCACGACATGGCATTTCACATGGCCACCATGTCCAACCTTTTACCGGGCGCAGAAGTCACTTACCGGGTTGGGAGCGGCAACACTTGGTCCGACGACTACGTTTTCACCCCGATAGGGATGGGTTCGAGCCACTTCGAGTGGATATCGATTGCAGATCATGGCGATTCCAACGAGGCCTTGGAGGTAAGTGACGCAATAATTCAGGACAGCCAAGCCCAAATCGTCACAATATCCGGAGACATTTCCTACGCTGACGGGGAGCAGGACACATGGGACCTCTGGTTCGATATCCAAGAAGACAGCATGGCCAGAATTCCATGGCTGACCGCAGTTGGAAACCACGAGGACGAACCGGGATACGGTTTCACCCCATACGAGCATCGATTCGACTCAGACGGGGAGATAGAATCAGAGACGTTCTGGTACAGCCGCGACTTCCCCGGAATTCACATGGTTTTCATGTCCACAGAGCATGATTACGATCAGGGTAGCCCTCAGTACTCCTGGCTGGAACAGGACCTGTCGTCAGTGAATAGGGAGGTGACTCCTTTTGTGATCGTCTACGGACACAAACCCATGTACTCAAGTAACAGCTATCATGGGTCTGAGGTGGAGCTTAGAGAAGCCTTGGAGGAACTATACGTCCAGCATGGAGTAGACTTGGTGATTGCCGGGCATGACCACTTCTACGAAAGGACTTGGCCTGTAATCGGCGAATCCGTAGCCGATACCGGGGACGACGGGAGATTCAACAGAGGTTCCGCTCCAATCCACCTAGTAATAGGAATGGCCGGGCGCTCAGCATACGAAGATTTGGACCCCCAGCCGGAATGGAGCGCTTACAGAGAGAACAGCACCTACGGGTGGGCGAGACTAGTGTATGATGGAGTGGAGGGGGAATTACACTTCACTCATCACCGAATCGACGGCACCACTGGAGACGAATTCACCCTGATTGAAAACAAAGCCTACTCCGACTCTGGGGCCGGCGGGGGCAATTTGCCCGGCTTCTCTTCCTCAGCTGTAGCGATCTCCGCCCTCTCGGCTCTAATCCTCCCAAGAGGAACAAGGGAAGATGCCCTCGGTCTTTCCTGCCGAACGCATAAGACAAGTGGCCCTATTCGTACTCCATGAACGGCCACGAACTCTGGCTTGCACAGTGCGCAAAGATGGGGTTTTCACCTTCACCAAGGATGTACCAAGAAGGAACAAGGACTTCGCAGGACGCAGCAGACCAACTTGGATGCGAAGTAGCACACATAGCCAAATCGATAGTCTTCCAGGGGCCCGATGGCGCGGTCGTTGTGATAACGTCCGGGTCAAACAGGGTCGAGAGGAAGAGGAAGCTCAAGAGAATACTGGGCTTCAAGCCAGGAATGGCTACTCCGGAGTATGTATTGGAGAGCACAGGGTACATGATCGGTGGAGTTCCACCATTCGGTCACACCAAGCCAGTAACTGTCCTGATGGATCGGGACCTCATGCAGTATGACCTGGTCTGGGGGGCGGGTGGGACGCCCCAGACGGTCTTCCCGATAACCCCCCAGGAGTTGAGTGAAGTCTCAGGGGCCATCGTGGGCGACGTAAAGCAGTAGATATCATGCCAATAGACGATTTAATCAGCTGCGCAGCCTCATTGAGGGACGATGCCGAGTCCATCGCTAAGCAGATGGAGTCAGAGGGTTCGGCAGACTGCGTATACAATCCCCTGATGTACGCATGGGATATCCACGAGGCTTACCTGCGGATCTCCGGTGGTGGTGGGGCAAAGACCATCCTTCTGGGAATGAATCCGGGACCCCATGGAATGGGGCAGATGGGGATACCATTCGCTGCAACCACTGTAGTCCGAGACCTTCTGGGGATAACTGGAATCGACGTTGGCACACCTAGGCTGACCCACCCGAGGAGACCCGTCAACGGTCTTAGCCACCCCAAGGAGGAGGTCTCTGGAACCCGTCTCTGGGGGGTGCTCTACAAGAGGTACGGATCGGCAGAGAAAATCTTCCAGAATGTGTTCGTAGTCAACCACTGCCCACTGATGCTCTTCTCCGGGGAAAGGGCGACAAACGTAACCCCAAACAACGTCAGAGGGAAGTCTGTCGACGCCCTGCTAGAAAGGTGCGATATCCATTTGCGAGAGGCGGTGCAGGCCATCGGGGCCAACACGGTGATTGGGGTTGGCAAGTTCGCCCAATCAAGGGCTGAGATGGCCCTGGGGGGAGGTGGAACTAAGATCCTATCTTGCTGGCACCCATCCCCTGCATCCCCCCTAGCCAATAGGAACGGCGGGGCTGACTGGCGAGCTAACATCTCCTCCGTGCTCCCTTGAAGGTTGTTTTTGCTACACTTAATTCACTAGACAACAGTTAAGTTTCCTTGGTTGTTGTCCGATGCATGACAGCGAAGACTACGCCAGAATACCTGATTGACAACGCGGAGAATTACCCCAACGAACCCGCTATTTCCTCCAAGGGACCAGATGGGCAGTGGGACACCACGACATGGTCTGGTGTGAAGGAACAAACAATGGCCGTGGCCAAGTCCCTGATCGCGAATGGATTCGAGGAGGGGGACAAGCTCAGTATCTACTCGTACAACAGGAAGGAGTGGTACTACGCATATAGCGCGGCGAACATGTGCAACGGCGCAGCAGTAGGCGTCTACCACACCTGCTCAACCGAAGAGGTAGAGTGGGTCGTCGGCAACTCGGACTCGAAGGTGGTTTTCGTTGGCAACAACCCCATGGATGGAGGGGACGAGGGGAAGATGTGCACCCACAGGCTCCACGAGGCCCTCCCCTCTCTCGAAAAGGTCGAGGTGGTTGTGGTTCTTGACGGCGTGGACATGCCCGATCACCCCAAGGCAGTGTCTTGGGCCAGCTTCATCTCTGACGGGGAGAAGGTAGATGACTCGGAGGTCATGTCTAGGATATCCAGCATCAAGCCCGATGACACGGCTTCACTGATATACACCTCCGGCACTACTGGCAACCCAAAGGGCGTGGAGCTCACCCACGACAACTTCGAGGCAGAGATTGAGGGCGTATCTGCGATATTCAAGTTCAGCCAAGGAGACGGTTACGTGTCTTGGCTTCCGTGCGCGCACGTGTTCGGCCAGCTCGCGGACAACCACATCTGGATCCGCGACTCCATGCACATGAGGGTGGTCAACAACCCGCTGGAGTCAATCGACTACGCGAAGGAGGTCCAACCGGCGCTGTTCATCGGCGTCCCGAGGATTTACGAGAAGGTATACTCCAATCTGAAGAGCAAGCTAGAGGGCAAGGAGTTCCTCCTGAAGGTCCCTATCATCAGTGGGTTACTTCGCAAGAAGATCAAGCCCCAGATCGGCATGGAGAACTGCACCTACGCGGTGACCGGAGCCGCCCCAATAAACCCGGACATCCTGAAGCTGTTCCACTCAATAGGCGTCCCGCTCTACGAGGGATATGGGATGACCGAGACAACAGCCGGCGCCACCCTCGGCTCCAAGAAGGGAAACAAGATAGGCACAGTGGGCAAGTGCTTCGTGGGCGACCTTAGGATAGCCGATCCGAACGAGAGCGGCGACGGAGAGATCCAATTCAAGGGCCGACACATAATGAAGGGCTACTACAACAACCCTGAAGCCACTGCCGATACCATGACGGAGGACGGTTGGCTCAAGTCCGGGGACCTCGGGCGGATAGACTCCAGCGGTTTCGTAAGCGTGACGGGGAGAATCAAGGAGATATACGTCAGCTCGGCGGGCAAGAACATAGCCCCCCTGGTAATCGAGGAGACCATGAAGTCGATACCCATAGTGTCCCAGTGCATGCTGATAGGCGACAACAGGAAGTACTGCAGCGCACTGTTCACCCTGGACGTCGGTGCCATCCTCAGGGACAAGCACGGAATGGACGGGGCAAAGGTCCCGAAGGACCCGGCAGTCCAGTTGGCCACCCTAAAGGAACTCGGGAACGACCTCTCTGACTACACGGACAGCCCGGAGATTTTCGCAGAGGTGCAGGAGCAAGTAACCAAACTGAACGGGCAGTTCTCAAACCCCGAACAGCTCAAGAAGTTCACAATCCTGCCTAGGGACCTGAGCGTCGATGACGGCGAGCTGACCCCGACCCTGAAGATCAGGAGGAAGCAGATCAGGGAGAACTGGGCCGACGAGATCGAGGCCATGTACTCGGGCGCCTAGCCCGGTGGTTTAGATGGAGCCCGGTGCCTGGGCAGCCCTGGCCACGGTGTTCATCCTAGGGGCTATGAGCCCCGGCCCCTCACTAGCCGTGGTCCTGAGGAACACCATGGCAGGGGGTCGCAGCCAGGGCGTCGCCACCGGGATCGGGCACGGGATAGGCTTCGGAATATACGCGTTCGCGGCAGCGCTGGGGATAGCCACCGCTCTAGCAGCGAATGAGAACGTGGAGATCGTCCTGAGGTGGGGGGGGACGGTGATACTCCTATGGCTAGGAGTCACTTTCCTTAGTCACGGACTTGCCGGACCCAACCGGGAAGATGCCCCCGGGTACTCCCATGGCCCATCCGACCGGGCCGGATTCATCCAGGGCTTCTCAATTGCGCTTCTTAACCCCAAGATCCTCGCATGGATGCTGGCTCTCTACTCGCCTTTCATCGAGGCCGACCTAGGCATGGATACCCTACTGGGGATGGGCCTTCTGGGGATGGCGATTGATGGAACATGGTACGTCACTGTGGCAACCGTCCTCACCACTGGGGACAGGGTGGAGAGACTGAGAGCGAAGGCCCATCTGATAGATGGGGCGATGGGGGTGTTGATGTTCTTCTTCGCTTTCATATTGATTGGCGATTTGTAGAGTCACCAATTATTCGCAATGACCACCATGAATAGAACAGCAAGTAAGCATATGCTAGGGGCTGCGACCATGGTCACAAGGACGCCGTAAGCGAAATTTTTGTTTCCTCTCGTGAACCCCCAGACCACGCAACCGATTATCCCGACCGGCCAAACTAGCATGCCAATTGTGTAGAATGCTTCCTCAAAACCCGGTATACCCAACTCGTACGTCAAGTCGCCTAAGAAGAAGAATAGCATTGAAAATATCCAAATGGCTGCAGGTGCCAATATCATCCCAATGAAGAACCAGGCTCCGTTGGAGAGCCCACCATTCTCCACTGGGGAGGTGGCTCCAAGCACACCACCCTCTTCGCTCCAGTTTGAGACAACGTCTCCGCTCAGAATCCCCACCCCCGGAACCTCGCCATCAGAGGACTCGGAGTCCATGGGCGGGGTAATCTCGATCGATCGAGGCCTATCATCCTCGTTAGTGGGGCCCGTCTGAGAATCTTCCATGGTGAACCTCACGAAATCCTGTACGGGAGCAGCAAAAGCATCTGGATCAGAATTCCCAGAGCCCTTGCCTCCCTCTCTGGCTCTTTGTCAGCGTTTTCGAATGGAGGGGCTAGCTTCTGGAGCTCCCCCGAGTCGAACCAGAAAGACGAGCATGAGGGGCACCCGTCCAGCTCAATTGGGCCAGTCTCAGATCCATCATTCCTCGTGAAGACAATCGTCCTCGCCCTCATCATGGCGTCACAGGACGGGCATCCTAGTGATGCCTCCCCCCCTGAGTCCCCAAACGACGCATGCATCTTCTCTAGATGTTCGCGAGCAATTGACGATCTCGCCGCTTCCGCACTTAGGAGCATGCCGTGGCACTTTCCACAGTTATGCATTCCGTTCTCGGAGAAAAGACTCAGCCCCGGTGAGTCCGGGCCAACCATCTCAGTGCGGTCTTTGGGGCAGAGCATCGTTCACTTGGGCCAGTTATCAGACTTGAAATATGCCCCGGAAATACCAGAATACCATACTTTCGACAGTCAACGCATTCTTGTGGAATCGTCCCCTCGGGGGTTCAGTGCCCCTGCGTGTCATTACAGCCGCCGCCATCTTCGATGGACACGATGCGGCCATAGGCATATTCCGTAGAATCCTGCAGAGCCAGGGGTGCGAGGTGATCCACCTAGGGCACGATAGAGGTGCTGATGAGGTGGCTAGCGCCGCTATCCAGGAGGATGCCCATGCCGTGGCAATCACATCCTATCAAGGGGG
The DNA here is from genome assembly GCA_964414525.1 of uncultured Candidatus Poseidoniales archaeon. Lineage (GTDB taxonomy): Archaea > Thermoplasmatota > Poseidoniia > Poseidoniales > Thalassarchaeaceae > UBA36. The sequence goes on from CAYPWN010000035.1 coordinate 13,050, forward strand.
GGCTGTGGAGATGTTCACGCACACCAAGGAGATACTCGATGAGGCCGGTTTCGGTCACGTTTTCCTTTTCGGGGGAGGGGGGGGTACCATCCTCCCTCACGAGATAGACTTGCTAAGCGAGAAGGGAATAGCCAGAATCTACTCCCCTGACGATGGGAGGGACATGGGCCTGGTGGGCATGGTACAGGATGCCATGGGCCATGCCTCGGAAATCGACCTACTGGATCCTGGTAGGTTCGAATCGATCGACTCCCCAGTCAGGGCTGATGACCACGGGAGCGTCTCACGACTCCTCACGATTGCAGAGAACTCCTCGTCCGAGGATTTCTCCTCTGCCCTGTCGAGAGCAAGATCGAGGGACTCCGAAGACGAATGCCCCGTGGTAGGCATAACAGGAACAGGAGGTGCAGGCAAGTCGAGCCTCATGGACGAGGTCATGCTCAGAATCAGGAGGGACAACCCTGCTGCGAAGGTTGCCTTGCTAGCCACCGATCCCACGAGGAAAAAGACTGGGGGGGCATTGCTCGGCGACAGGATTCGGATGAACTCACTAACCGATCCGAACCTGTTCATGCGTTCATTCGCAAGCAGGTCAAGCGGTCGCGAGATTGCAGACTGCGTTGGCAGGGCAGCAGAGGTTTGCAAGGCAGTCGGATTCGACCTGGTTCTCGTTGAGACTAGTGGGATAGGGCAGGGCAACGATGCCATCACCGAGGTCTCAGACGCTTCCATCTACGTCACCACCAGGGAGTACGGGGCCCCCAGCCAGCTGGAGAAGCTGGCCGCCCTGGACTTCGCGGATATCGTGGTACTGAACAAGTTCGACAGACCCGGCGCAGAGGACGCTCTGAAGGAGATAAGGAAGCAGTTCCAGCGCAACAGGGAGGCATTCGACCAGAGCCCGGAGTCGATGCCAGTCGTCCCAACAATTGCCAGCCAGTTCGCTGACGCAGGCGTGGACAGGCTATGGGAGATGATGGCCGAGCTGCTTAACGACAGATTCGCAACAGCCCTCTCGGCCAGCGAGCCTAGGATGGGTCCAGACGGGCTACCGAGCAGGGACCCGCCCATACCGACAGAGCGCCAAGGATACCTTGCCGAAGTCGCCTCTGCGGTCAGGGGATACCACGAGAGGTCCGAGGAAACCGCAAGATCAGTGAGACTGGTCCAGCAGATCGAGTCGGCAGCAGATCAGATGCTCTCTTCTGGCAAAGAGGGAGCACACCAAGACCTCATGGAAGAAGCAAAGTCAGTGAGGGACTCCATTCCAGAATCTGCTTGGGAAGACCTTGCAGGGTTAGACTCCATGGCGGAGTCCTACCGTTCAGGGGAGGCCAGTTACACAGTCAGAGGCAAGGACATCCCAGTCAGCACGACGCATGAGACGATGTCGGGCACCAGGGTCCCCAGAGTGGCGCTACCTACAACCGAGGACTGGGGTGACAAGCTCCTATGGGTGAGAAAGGAGAATGCCCCGGGCCTATTCCCTTACACGGGTGGCGTGTTCCCCTTCAGGAGGGAGGACGAGCTCCCCGTCAGAATGTTCGCCGGGGAGGGTAGCGCCGAGCGTACCAACAAGCGGTACCACTTCCTTTCCAAGGACCAGCCATTCAACAGGCTATCAGTGGCCTTCGACTCCCCTAGCCTCTACGGGAACGACCCCCGGGAGAGGCTGGACATCTTCGGTAAGGTGTGCGAGTCCGGAGTCAGCATCAGCACGGTGGACGAGATGGACCGGCTGTTCGACGGATTCGACCTCTGCGCCCCCAGCACATCGGTGAGCATGACGATCAACGGCAACTATTGGTGGCACCTTGCGGCATTCTTCAACGTGGCAATAAGGCAGCAGAGGCGCAAATTCACCGAGGAGAATGGCAGGGACCCAAACGAGAAGGAAGCCGAGGAAATCCGCTCCTTCACCCTCAACACGGTAAGGGGGACGGTACAGGCTGACCAGCTAAAGGAGGCAATGGGCCAGAACACGCTGGTATTCAACCTGGACACCGCCCTAAGGATGATGGGTGACGTAGCGGAGTTCTACGTCAACAACGATGTGCGCAACCACTACTTCGTGAGCATTAGCGGATACCACATCGATGAGGCGGGGGCCAACCCAATCACCCAGGCAGCGCTAACACTCTCTAACGGGCTGACATATGTGGAGCTGTTCAAGGCCAGGGGGCTCGATGCAGACAAGTTCCTGCGCAACTTCTCCTGGTTCTTCTCCAACGGCATGGATCCAGAGTACGCAGTGATAGGCAGGGTCTCCAGGAGGATTTGGGCCATCGCGATGAGGGACCTGTACGAGGTCGGGGACAGGGGCCAGAAGCTCAAGTACCACATCCAGAGCAGCGGACGCTCCCTCCACTCCCAGGAATTCACTTGGAACGACTACAGGACCACCCTCCAAGCCCTCTACGCATTGGCCGACAATGCCAACAGCCTGCATACAAACAGCCGGGATGAGGCATTCGGGACCCCCACAGAGGACACCGTCAGAGATGCAGTGGCAATCCAACTCATCCTAGCCAAGGAGTACGGATGGCTCAGGAACGAGAACCCGCTCCAGGGCTCCTTTGTAGCGGAGTTCCTGACAGACGAGGTCGAGGACAAGGTCCTGAGGATATTCGAGGAGATGCACAGCAGGGGAGGCGTCCTCGGCGCACTAGAGGTGAACTACCAGAGAAACCGAATCCAGGACGAGGGGATGATCTACGAGCACCGCAAGCACACCGGCGAGACCCCAATAGTGGGGGTCAACACCTTCACAGACCCAGAATCCTCCACCCCCTCGGCCGAGGAATTCGACATCGAGGTCACTCGATCCGACGAGTCCGAGAAGATGATGGTGATAGAGAGAAACAGGGAGTTCAGGGACACGCACTCTGGGGAGGCACAGATGGGGCTAGAGAAGCTAAAACAGGCTGCTAGGGACGGAGGCAACCTATTCGAAGTAATGATGGAAATAGTGGAGCACTGCTCGGTCGGCCAGGTTACGCAAGCCCTCTTCGAGAGCGGTGGCAAATTCAGAAGAAACATGTGAAGCCACCCAGTCGGACGGCGTTTTGGCTAAACTCCCCTAATCGTGGCCGTATTCGCGCTACTGCCTCAATGTTCTTAACCCCAAATGGAACGACTGGCGTTGTTGTCGGCGATTTATTTCTCGACGACTGAGGTGAGGGGATGCATCTAGT